>NZ_FYAV01000057.1:0-343211 GCF_900185745.1 Stappia sp. TSB10GB4
CCACGCCGGCCGGGCTTGAGGGAGCGGCAAGCCGAGAGGGAGATGGAGCGTTCGATCGATCACGTGAGGCGGACACGCCGTGCGACCCGACCGGCCGTCGAGGCCGTGGTTCCGTTAGGCGCCGCCCCACGCGCAACCCATCTTGGGCCATGGCGGTTCACCATGCCGCCGAAACAGGCCGGACATACGAACCGCTGTCGATCCGAGCGAGCCTCAACTAATCGCTTGCCCTCAGGGGGCCGTCCACATACGGGTCTTGTGTTCATCCAGCCTTCGCGCTTGCGGTCGTCCTGCGCACGCGAAGCGCGTCTCACCTGCCTCATTTGCCCTCAAGCACCAATGTGGCCCCGCTTTCGCCGGCCTGCAAGCGCCGGAGATGCAGCAGCGCCAGCGGATCGTCGGGCTTCAGGCGCAGCGCGGTCTCGAACAGGGCGGCGGCGCTTCCGTCGCCCGCGCGCATCGCGGCAAACGCGGTCCGATAGGCGGCAAGCCATGCCGGATCCCGCCGTCCCTCCGCAAGAGGCTCGAAACAGCGAAGCGGGCTGCTGCGTCCCTTGAGCACGAGGTCGGCGGCCGGCCGACAGGCGTCGCCAGGGCAGCGGCCGGCGACGCTGTCGCTCATCAGGATGCGGGTGCCGAGAAATCGGTTGGCGCCCTCCAGCCGCGCGGCGGTGTTCACCGTGTCGCCGATGCCCGTGTAGTCGAAGAACCGGCTGCCACCGAAATTGCCGATCACCGCGTCGCCGGCATGCAGGCCGATCCGCGTCGCGCCGAGATGGATGCCGCGGCCGGCAACCTTCAGCCGATAGGCTTGTGCAAAATCGTCGAGGGCATGTGCGAGCGCAACGGCATGGCTCTCCTGGTTGGGGTCCTCGTCGGGTGCCCCGAAGAAACCGACCACGGCGTCGCCGATGATCTTGTCGATGGTTGCGCCGTGCTCGGTCATCAAACGGCACATCTCGTCCAGATAGGGATTGAGGATGTCCGCGAGGGCGGCAGGTTCAAGCTGCTCGGACAGGGTTGTGAACCCCTCAAGATCGGTGAAGAGGTAGGTAACCCGCCGCTTCTCGCCGCCAAGCTCCAGCGGCAGGCGGCCCGAGGCGATGCGCTCGACTACGGCCGGGCTGACATAGCGGGAGAAGGCAAGGCGCAGGAAGGCCCGCTCGGAGCGTTCGATCTGCCATTTTCGCCAGGCGAGCAGGCCCGCTGTCGCAAGAGCCGCAAGGGGCGATGAGACCAGCGGGGGCAGCCCCGTTCCGCTCGCCACCAGCCAGCCGGCGGCGATCCCATAGGCAAGAAGGCCGGCAAACAGCAGCAGGACCAGGCGGCGGGGAGGCAGCGGCAGGGCCATCGCCAGGGCCGCGAGCACGGCCAGCGTCAGGGTCGCCGCGATCCTCGCTGAGGGAGGGAAGGCGGGCAGGGACAATCCAGCGAGATGTTGGGCGAGGATATGGGCATGGATCAGCACGCCGGGGATCGTCCCGGCCTCGCTGCCCTGGCCCACGACCATCGGCGTCGGATGCCGGTCGATGGTCGGCAGGTCCGTGCCTATGAGGACGATCTTGCCGGCGAACCAGTCGTCGGGGAGCAGGCGCACGAGATGCGCGGGATAGAGCGTGAAGGGTGCGGAGGCGGCGTTGCCATACAGGATGCGGGATCTGGACCTTGCAGCCGCCCCGGCGCCGGGGGCCGCCTCCCGGGCCAGAACTCCGGGGAAGGTGTCCAGTCTCTCGCCCCTCTCGGTTCGAGCTTGCGGCACGTGGCGGACGACGCCGTCGATCTCATCCCGCGGCAGGGCGATCAGGCCATGGCGGCGCGTCGCGACATGCCTTGCCGAAAAGGCGGTCTGTCGTTCCGTGAGACCGTCAGAGGAGGTTGCATAGGCGAGGACGACCGGAAGCGAGGCCTTATCGATCGCCGAAAACAGCGCCCGGTCCTTTTGCAGCAGGCTCGGCTGGTCCAGCAGGATGTCGATGCCGACCGCGCTCGCCCCTGCCCGGTCGAGGCGCTCGATCAGACCGGCGAGGAACTCCCGGTCGATGGGGGAGCGATAGGGGAAGGTGGCGAGCGTGTCCTCCGTCACCATCACCACGACGATCCGCGACAGGATCTGCGGCGAGGGAGACGGGGCGAACGGCAGGGCCACGTCGCCCGCCAGCGGTTCGAGCCGGGCAGCGGCCAACAGGGACAGCAAGGTGGCAAGCACAATCGCGACAGCTTCAAAGCGCCATCCCCGACGTCGGCCTTGTTGCACGACCGGTGGTGAGGTCACGGCGACCTCTCATCTGGCCGTGCGGCTGTCATGATGTGCCGCAAGAGGGTCATTGGGCGGCGTCGAAACGCTTCACGCCGGATCGCGTGCCGTCCCGATAGAAGAGCTCCACGGAGACGAAGGCGGTCCTTGCCGGAATGTCGATATGGACAGTGGAGCCCGGCCCCGAACTCGGGATCGCGTGCGGGTTGTCCGGATCGCAGGGACCGGTGTCGAACACCTGGTCGGGAGTGTCGCTGTCGAGGGCGTAGCGGACTTCCTGGATCGCGCAGCGATAGCTGATCAGGTGGGTGAAATAGAGCAGCTTGCGCCCGTCCCAGTCGCGGAAGGCGAGCCAGCCGGAGGTCAAGCGCTCGAGAATGTCCTTCTGGCCGGAGACGAGGGCGTCGCCGGGCGTGAAGTTGACGGAGAAGGGCCCCTGCATCTCGCCATGGATGTTGCGGTAGCTGACCTCGATGGCCGTATCGCCGGCATTGCCGGGAAGCTCGAAGGCTGGATAGGGGATCGGCGCGCCGGTCGAGGGATCGACCGCGCCGCTGACAAAGCCGGTGGAGCGCGGTTCGCTGCCCGGCAGCTTCACGAAGATCTCCTGGGCCCTGTCGGCAATGGCGAGCGTCAGCATCCAGCCCTGGTTGGAGCGCATGGCGTTGAGGCGCACCGGATTTGCGAGCGCCGCCGGGTTGATGAAGGAGAGGGCGGCGAGGCGGGTCTTGGCGTCCTCGACCTGCTCGGCCGCCATCTGCTGGTCGAGATAGTAACGCAGGAACCGGCCGTCCTCGACTGCGGCCATGAAACGGTCGAGGAGATCGCGCTCGCGGGCCTTGTCGGTGGCCGATTGCTGGCCGAGCCGCGTCTGGCTGTAGTCCTGCGACAGGGCGTAGAGCGCCGGCGAGAAGTCGGGATAGGCGTCCAGGAACGCGCCGAGGCGGCGGACGCGCTCCTCGCGCTCCTCCAGCAGGATCTCGGCGAACAGGGTCGTTGGATCGTTTCGCCCCTGCGACAGGGAGCGGTAGATCTCCAGCGCGCCGGCCCGTCCTTCCTGCACCCGCAGCACCGACTGGAAGCGCAGGTGCGGGTCGACCTGCGGCAGGCCGAAGGCGAAATATTTGAGATAGTCCTGCCGGGCGCCCGGATAGTCGCCGCGGATCTCCTTGAGACGGGCGTTGGAGTAGAACTCGTGCGGCTGGGTCGGGGTGTCGACGATCAGCGAGCGGCTGGCGAGCTGGGCGAAGAGCTGCTCGACCCTGCCGCTGCCTGCCTCGGCGTCCTCCAGTCGGGTTTTCGCAAGGGCGGCGAAGGCGCCGTCCGGGAAGCGGTCGAGATAGGCGCGGATCTGCTCGGCCGAGCCGCTGTCCTTGACGTCGTTCCACAGTTGCAGTTCGAGCTGAACTGCAGAACCCGGCGCTGCCGCGGCGAGGGTATTGCCGCCAGCCGCTGCGCCATCCGGCACGAAGACGATTTCCGAGGTCAGCGAGGAGTGGTCCCATGGTACCTGGTCGCCGCCGGTCGCCTCGACAACGCGCAGGCGGACCGCCTTGAACACCGCCTCGACGCTGCGGCCGGGAACGAGCATCTCGGCGGCGATGGCGGCCGTATAGGGGCTGTTGAGCCCGCTGCCGTCGGCGGCGGTGCTGCCGGGAGCGGTGGCGAAGGAGATGAAGCTGCCGCGCGGCGTGCTGCTCAGCAGCGCCAGCCCGCCGGTGCCGATGGAACGGCTGAGCGCGGTGTTGCGGCAGGCATCGAGAATGACGATGTTGGCACCCTTGTGCGCCGCCTCGACGGTGGAAAGGACCCAGTCGACGGCGAGGGCCTCGAACTCCGCATCGACCTCGTCCTTCAGGTCGGCGCCGATGGGAGCAAGATAGTTGCGCCCGCCTGCCTGAAAGCCGTGGCCGGAATAGTAGACGGCGGCGATGGAGCCCTCGCCCGCCGCCGAAAGGCGCGTGGTGAACTCGCGCAAGGCCTGCTTCATGGTGCGCAGGTCCGCGTCCAGCACGGTCTCGACGGAAAAGCCCGATTGGCGCAGTGCGTCGGCGATCAGGGCGGCATCGTTGACCGGGTTCTTGAGCGGTGTCATCGCACCACCGGAATAGTCCGCATTGCCGATGACCAGCGCCAGCCGCTCGGCGGCAAGGCTGGAAGCGGTGCCGAGGATTTGCGAAACACCGATGCAGGCGATGAGGGCGATGCTCTGCAGGAGGCGCATGAACAGGTTCCTTCCGCGGCCGAATGGGGACAAGCACTGCCTGCTGGACTGCCGGTGCAGCCGCTCGCTTTCGCCCCTCACAGGACCGTGATTGCAGCCCAATCCTCTATCACCGTCAATCGGCACGGTAAAACCCGGTGAACGGCTTGCTCCTTGCGCCGGTTTTTCCCAAGATCCCGGCCAAGGTGAGGCAGGAGCGGAATGTGATGGGGCTGCGGGTCGGATTTTCCGGGTATGGAGCGGCGGGACGCTATCTGCACGCGCCGCTGGTCGCGGCCGCCGGGATGGAGGTCGCGGCGGTGGTCACCTCGCGGGGCGAAGAGGTTGCTGCCGATTTTCCAGGCGCGGCGGTGCTGCCCGACTTCGGGGCGCTGCTGGCGCGGCCCGATATCGACCTTGTCGTCATCGTCACGCCGAACGTGCTGCATGTCCCGCAGGTGCGCGCCGCGCTTGAAGCCGGGCGCCATGTGGTCGTCGACAAGCCGGCGACGCCGACCCGCAGCGAGGCGGAGCAACTGGCGGCGATGGCCCAGGAGCGGGGCTTGAAGCTCGCCGTCTATCACAACCGCCGTTGGGACAGCGATTTCCTGACCGCGAAGCGCCTGCTGGAAAGCGGCGAACTCGGCGAGATTGCCGCGCTGCGGCTCGTGTGGGACCGGTTCCGGCCGCAGGTTCTGGAACGCTGGCGCGATCGGCAGGCACCGGCTTCCGGCAATCTCTACGACCTCGGCTCCCACCTCATCGACCAGGCGCTGCAACTCGTCGGAATGCCCGACTGGCTGCAGGCGGATGTCTTCACCCAGCGGCAGGGCGGTGTGACGGATGACGGGTTCGAACTCCTGATGGGGCTCGGACGCATGCGCCTGTCGCTCGGCGTGTCGCTGATCGCCGCCGCGCCGCGCGATCGCTTCCGCATCGAGGGGACGCTCGGCACGTTCCGCAAGCAGGGTCTCGACGTGCAGGAGGACCAGCTCAAGGGGGGCATGGCACCGCTCGATCCGCGGTTCGGGCTCGAGCCGCAGACGCAGTGGGGCGAGATCGTCGACCCGGATGGAAGCCGCCGCCCGGTGCCTTGCGAGCGCGGGCGCTGGCTGACCTTCTACGAAGGGATGCGGCAGGCCATTGAGACCGGGGCCGAAGTGCCGGTGACCATGACATCGGCGGCACGGGTGATCGGCCTCATCGAGGCAGCGCACGCCTCCGCCCGGCTGGGGCGCAGGATGGCGCTCGATCCGGACGGGCGCTGGGCATGAGCGCGGTGCGGCGCGGCGGCTTCGCGCATCCCTATCTGGCGGAGCCGGGCTTTCATGCGCTTGCCCATCGCGGCGGCGGGCTGGAGAACCCGGAAAACAGCCGCCAGGCCTTCTCCGCCGCGGCAGACCTCGGCTACCGCTATATCGAGATCGATGTGCAGGCCTCGCGCGATGAGCGGGTGGTCGTCTTCCACGACGACACGCTGGAACGGACGACGGACGGGCAGGGCGTCGTTTCCTCGCTGGTCATGTCGGATCTTGCCGGTGTGCGCATGCAGGGCGGCGAGCCGCTGCTGACCCTTGCCGAAGCGCTGGAGAGCTATCCGGACCTGCGCTTCAACATCGACATCAAGACCGACCAGGCCTTGCAGCCGACGCTCGACCTGCTGGAGCGGATGGCGTGTCTCGACCGCGTCTGCGTCGCCTCCTTCTCCGATGCAAGGTTGCGGGCGGCCCGCGCCCGCTTCGGCGACAGGGTCTGTCTCAGCAGCGGGCCGCGCGCGGTGACGGCCTTGCGCTTCGGCGCCTGGGGCGTCCCGCTGCCGACGCCTGACGTTGCCTGCGCGCAGATCCCGCTGACGCAATACGGTGTTCCTCTCGCAACGCCCGGCTTCGTGCGCCACTGCACTGCCAGCGGGATCGCCGTGCATGTGTGGACAATCGACGAGGAGGCGGAGATGCGCAGGCTGATCCGCATGGGCGTCAACGGCATCGTCACCGACCGGCCGTCGCTGCTAAGACAAGTGGCGCAGGAGGAGGGCGTGTGGCCGGGTTCCGCTCAGGCCGGGCCAGGCAGTGGCAGAGGCGCTTGATTTCGCCGCATCGCTCGCCGATATCTCAGCCGCCTTCGCATCTGCCGGGCTCGATCCCGCGCGAAAGGCGTTTCACCCTCAGACATTTCAGAGCGTATGGGGCAGTCAGAACCAATGAGCACCGAGCCGAACACGACAGAGGCAGGCACCCAGGCGCCGCAGAGCCACGCCTTCCAGGCGGAGGTCGCGCGGTTGCTCCATCTCATGGTGCACTCGGTCTATTCCAACAAGGACATCTTCCTCCGCGAGCTGATCTCCAATGCCGCCGATGCCTGCGAGCGCCTGCGCCATGCGGCTCTCACCGATCCTTCGCTCCTCGGCGAGGATGCCGAGTTCGGCATCCGTCTGGAGGCGGACGAGGCCGGCCGCAGGCTGGTGGTGTCCGACAACGGCTCCGGCATGAGCCGGCAGGAGCTGATCGACAATCTCGGCACCATCGCCCGCTCCGGTACCAAGGCCTTCATCGACAGGCTGGGCGAGGGCAAGGACGGAACGGCGTTGATCGGCCAGTTCGGCGTCGGCTTCTACTCCGCCTTCATGGTGGCCGAGAAGGTGGACGTGGTGAGCCGTGCCGCCGGCAGCGATGAGGCCTG
The DNA here is from genome assembly GCF_900185745.1 of Stappia sp. TSB10GB4. Classification (NCBI taxonomy): domain Bacteria; kingdom Pseudomonadati; phylum Pseudomonadota; class Alphaproteobacteria; order Hyphomicrobiales; family Stappiaceae; genus Stappia; species Stappia sp. TSB10GB4. The sequence goes on from NZ_FYAV01000057.1 coordinate 7,137, forward strand.
GCAGTGGAGTTCGGACGGGCTCGGCGCCTTCACGGTGGAGCCGGTGCCCTTGGCGGCGGACGTGCCCGTGCGCGGAACCCGCGTAATCCTGCATCTCAAGGACGATGCGACTTCCTATGCGCGGCCCGCCACCATCGAGCGGATCGTGCGTGCCTATTCCGCGCATGTGCCGGTGCCGATCACCCTGGCCGTGCCGCCGGCCGAAGACGGGGCGCCGGCTGAACCGCGGCGCCTCGCTGACGGCACCGCGCTTTGGACGCGTCCGAAGTCGGAGATCGGCGAAGAGGAATATCGCGAATTCTACGGCCACGTCTCCGGCCAGTTCGACGAGCCGGCAATGACCGTTCACTACCGGGCGGAAGGACGGCACGAATATTCCGTGCTGCTGTTCGTGCCGTCGATGAAGCCGTTCGACCTGTTCGATCCCGACCGCAAGGGGCGGGTGAAGCTCTATGTGCGGCGGGTGTTCATCGCCGACGATGTGGAGCTTTTGCCGGCATGGCTGCGCTTCGTGCGCGGCGTGATCGATTCCGCCGACCTGCCGCTCAACCTGTCGCGCGAGATGCTGCAGCACAACCCGGTGCTGGACGCCATTCGCAAGGGCGTAACCAACCGGCTGCTCGGGGACCTGCAGAAGCTGTCGGAGAGCGATGCGTCCACCTACGAGAAGGTCTGGGAGACCTTCGGTCCGGTGTTGAAGGAAGGCCTCTACGAGGACTTCGAGCGCCGGGAAAAGCTGCTCGGCCTCGCTCGCTTCCGCAGCAGCCGCGACAACAGGGCGAACTGGCGCTCGCTTCGCGACTATGTCGCGGACCTGAAGGAGAACCAGACCCAGATCTACTACGCGACCGGCGCGAGCCAGGAGGCGATCGCCGCCAGCCCGCATCTGGAGGGCTTCCGCGCCCGCGGCGTCGAGGTGCTGTATCTGTCCGACCCTGTCGATGCGTTCTGGGTTCAGATGGTGGAGGGCTTCGAGGGCAAGCCGTTCCGCTCGATCACGCAAGGGGCGGCAGAGCTCGATGCGATCCCGGTCAGCGAGACGGAGGCCGGTGCCGAAAAGAAGGCCGAGACCGGGGACACCGATATCGGCCTGGTCACGGCGTTCCTGAAGGAGACGCTCGGCGAGCGGGTTTCGGACGTGCGCAGCTCCTCGCGGCTTGCTGAGAGCCCGGTCTGCCTCGTCGCTCCCGAGCACGGGCCCGACCGGCAGTTCGAGAAGCTGATGTCGCGGCAGGGAGACGGGCGGACGCGCCTTGCGCCGGTGCTGGAGTTCAACCCAACGCATGCGCTGCTTGCGAGCCTGTCGCGCGCGCTGGCCGGCGGCGGCGACAAGGACGGGCTTGCGGACACCGCCTGGCTGCTGTTCGACCAGGCGCTGATCCTCGACGGCGAGGTGCCGGCGGACCCGGTTGCCTTCGCGCGCCGACTGTCTTCGGTGCTGGGGCGCGGACTGCAAGGTTGACAGGACATCCGGACGCTTGAAACCGGATAGGCGTTCCCCGACGATGCGTCGTTGTTCGCGCCAGGGGCGCCGGGAGGGAGGAGGTCCGGGTGTTCGAACTGAAGGATGTGGAGATCCTGCAGGATATCGTGCGGGCGGGCGGCTTTCGGGCCGCCGCCGCCAAATATGGCCTGTCGCAATCGGCGATCTCCAACCGGGTGTTGGCGCTGGAAAAACGCCTCGGCATCCAACTGTTCGACCGCGGACGCCGGCAGGTCCGGTTGACCCCGGTCGGGCGCCGGTTTCTCGAAGAGGCGCAGCGGCTGAGCGCGGCCCGCGACCGGTTGATCCAGGAGATCACCCGCCCGGGCGGGCTGAGCGGCACGGTCCGTATCGGCGTTGCCGAGACTATCGTCCACACGATCCTCAGCGAGTTGCTGAACCAGTTGAAGGGCGCGCACCAGCGGGTGCGCTTCGAACTGTCGGTCGACACGTCGCGCGAATTGGGCGTCGCCCTTGCCGATGACGGGCTGGATGTTGCGATCATGCTGCGCGAGAGCGTGCCGAGCGGAGCAGCGGTGGTGCCGCTGCAGCGCCAGCCGCTCGGCTGGTATGGCGCTGCCGCCGATCCGCTTCGCCGATCGGAGAGCGCGGAGCCGCTGACGCTGGCCGATCTCGCTCGCCAGACCATCGTCTCCTTTCCGAAGGGTACGCCTCCCTTTCGGGAACTGGAGGGGCTGCTCGCCGCTCCCGATCTGCCGCCGCCCGACCTGCACGGATCCGCCAGCCTGTCGACCGTCCTGCATCTGGTCGCCGACGGCTTTGGCATCGGCGTGCTGCCGGTGCGCATCGCCGAGGCCGACCTGTTCCGCTCCCGGATCCGCCGGCTGAACGTCGTGGCAGAGGCGCAGTTGAGCGCCCTGAGGTTCGTCGTGGCCTATATGCCGGATCGAAATCGCGACGTGGGGGAAGAGGTTGCGGCAATTGCGCGCGCATGTGATCAAAATGATATTGAAAAGAGATCATAAAAATCTTATATCGATAACTTGACAAGATCATTTCGACTGGCAATCCTCAAGGGACCTGTGAGGAGGCTGCCAGCGTGTCTGCATCTGTCGCCGTTGATCGTGCCGCATCCGATCCGGATGCCTTCCGCGGTCTCTCCCCCGCCGAGCTTCGGCGCAGCATTCGGCAGGGGCGGTTCCGCGGCCCGACCGCCGGCTACGGCAACGGATGCCTGCAGGGCAATCTCGCGATCCTGCCGGCCGCGCTTGCCGGCGACTTCCTGCGCTTCTGCACCCTCAATCCCAAGCCCTGCCCGCTGATCGGCGTGTCCGAGCCCGGCGATCCGAATATCCCCTCGCTGGGAGTGGATCTTGATATCCGCACCGACGTGTCGGGCTATCGCGTGTTTCGCGCGGGGCAGGAGGGATACACCTCGGTGCCGGATCTTGCCGAGGTATGGCGCGAGGATTTCGTGGCCTTCGTTCTCGGCTGCTCGTTTTCCTTCGAGGCGGCGATCGTGCGGGCGGGCATTCCGCTACCGCATTTCGAGGGCGGCAGGAACGTGCCGATGTACATTACCAGCCTGCCGACGGCGCCGAGCGGGCCCTTCGGTGGGCCGCTGGTGGTGTCAATGCGCTCTTTCCATCCCTCCGACGCGATCCAGGCGGTGCTGCTCTCCGACCGCTACCGGCTGGCGCATGGCGCGCCGGTGCATATCGGCGATCCGGCGGCGATCGGCATTTGCGATCTGATGACGCCTGATTTCGGCGATGTCCCGGACCTGGCTCCGGGCGCCATTCCCGTGTTCTGGGCCTGCGGCGTGACCCCGCAGATGGCGATCCGCCAGGCCCGGCCGGAGATCGCCATCACCCATGAGCCCGGCCACATGTTGGTGACCGATCTCTCCGCCGATGCCGCCGAATTCTCGCTGGGCGGCGTCTGGCCCGCTTCGACGTGAACGAAAACCAGAGGAGTCCCACATGAAGCGCATTGCCTCCAGCCTGCTCGCCGCCACGGCCCTGTCCTTTGCCGTTGCCGCCCCCGCTTCGGCGGAAACGCTGTCCGTCGTCGGCAGTTGGTCGAACCTTCCCCTGCACCAGAAGTTTGAGGCCCCGTTCTGGACCGAGATCCTGCCGGCGGCATCGAATGGTGCCATCGAGGTGCAGATGACCACCCACAACCAGATGGGTATCCAGGGCGGCGACGTGTTCCGCATGCTGGGCGACGGCGTCTTCGACGTCGGCATGACCGTTGCCGACTACGCGGTCGGCGATGCGCCCGAACTTGAAGGGCTCGACGTGCCGCTGATCGCCACGACCGCCGACGAGGCCCGTGCCATGGTGGCCGCCGCCCGTCCGATGGTCGAGGACATCTATGCCGAGCGCTTCAATGCCAAGGTGCTGGCGATCGCCCCCTATCCGCCGCAGGTGGTGTTCTGCAAGGGCGAGGTTGCCTCGCTCGCCGATCTCAAGGGCAAGAAGATCCGCGGCTCGGGGCGCATGACCACCAAGTTCCTCGAGGCGCTGGGCGCCGAAGGGGTCAACGTCGCTTTCTCCGAGGTGCCCGGCGCGCTGGAGCGCAGCGTCATCGATTGTGCGGTCACCGGTTCGGGCTCGGGCTACAGCGCCGGCTGGTGGGAGGTCACCGATACCTTGATGAACCTGCCGCTGGGCGGATGGGATTCGGTGGTGACCGCGATCAATCTCGACCGCTGGAACGCCCTGCCGGAAGAGACCCGCACCCTGATTGAGACCCAGATCAAGGACAAGTTCGAGACGCCGGCCTGGGACGCGGTGGCGGCCTCGATCACCACCGACACGGCCTGCCTGACCGGCAATGGCGAGTGCCCGGTCGGCAAGCCGGCCTCCATGAAACTGATCGAGGCGAGCGCGGAAGATGTCGCCACCGCGCGCAAGATCCTGACCGAGACGGTCCTGCCGGAATGGGCGGAGCGGGCCGGCGCCGACTGGGTCAAGCGCTGGAACGACAGCGTCGGCCAGACCACCGGCGTCACCGTCAACTGACGATGTGAACCAAGAGGGGGCCGCGACATGACGGACAATCTTGCCGCGGCCCTCCGCCGCATGAACTCCTGGCTTGCCCTGCTGGTCGGCATCGTCGTTCTGGCGACGGCGGGCTTCGTGATCGCCGACATCACGCTGAGACAGTTCGGCCGCTCCTTCGGCGGCTCGGACGAGATCTCCGGATATGTAATGGCCGCCGTCGCGAGCTGGGGCCTCTCCTACGCCCTGACCGAGTTTGCGCATGTGCGCATCGATCTCGTGCGGCAGAAGCTGCAGACGCGGGGGCGGGCGTGGCTCGATCTCTTCGCCATGAGCGTCGCCGCCGGGACGGTCTGCATCATCGCCTACCAGGCCTGGCCGGTGCTGGACAAAACCCTCGTGCGCGGCTCGCGGGCCAACACCGCGCTGGAGACGCCGCTGTGGATCCCGCAGTCGATCTGGTTTTCCGGTTGGGTGTGGTTCGCCGTCTCGTCCTGCATTCTCGTGCTGCTGGCGCTGGTGACGGTGCTGCGAGGGGATTTCCGGACCGCTGACGCGATGATCGGCGCGCGCGGCGAGGGAGAGGACGCCACATGATCGGGAGCGTCGCCCTCGCCCTTCTCGGGCTTCTCTCCCTGTCGATTCCCGTCGGCATCGTCCTGTTCCTGCTCGGCTTCGGCATCTCCGAGTTCTTCTCGGTGTTTCCGTTGATCCGGGGGCTGGGGCAGGTGGTGTGGTCGGCCTCCGATTCCGCCACACTGATCGCCATTCCCTTCTTCGTGCTGCTCGGCGAGATCCTGGTGCGCGGCGGCATCGCCGAGAGAACCTACGGATCCCTCGACAAATGGGTGTCCTGGCTGCCGGGCGGGCTGGTTCACGCCAATATCGGCACGGCAACGATGTTTTCGGCAACGTCCGGCTCGTCGGTCGCGACAGCGGCGACGGTTGCGACCGTGGCGATGCCGCAGGCGGAGAAGCTCGGCTATGATCCCAAGCTGTTTTCGGGCGCCATTGCGGCCGGCGGCACGCTCGGCATCCTCATTCCGCCGTCGATCAACCTGATCGTCTACGGCTTCCTCACCGAGACCTCGATCCCGCGCCTGTTCCTGGCCGGCCTGCTGCCGGGCCTACTGATGGCGGTCGCCTTCATGATTGTCACGGCGATCCTGTGCAAGCTGAGGCCCTCGCTCGGCGGGCCGAGCCGCAGTTTTGGCTGGGGCGAGCGCTTCGCAGCGCTTGTCCAACTGGTGCCGATCCTCGTCCTGTTCATCGTGGTGATCGGATCGATCTATGCCGGGTGGGCGACGCCGACGGAATCCGCCGCCGTCGGCGTTGCGATGGCGCTGCTGATCGCCGCGCTTAACGGCGGCGTATCGCTCGCCATGCTGCGGCACAGTCTGCTCGGCACCGTGCGCATCACCGCGATGATCATGCTGATCATCGCCGGTGCCTATTTCCTCAACTTCACGCTGGCCTCGGCCGGGCTTGGCCGCGAGTTGCAGGGTCTCTTCGACAGCCTGAACCTGTCACCCTTCGGTACGCTGCTGGTGGTGATCGTTCTCTATATCGTGCTCGGCTTCTTCATCGAGACGCTGTCGTTGATGGTTGCGACCATCCCCATCGTCGTGCCGATCATGGTCGGGCTCGGTTACGACAAGGTCTGGTTCGGCGTGATGATGATCGTGCTGGTGGAAATGGCGCTGATCACGCCGCCTGTCGGGCTCAACCTCTACGTGGTGCAGGGCGCGCGCAAGTCCGGCTCGCTAAGCGAGGTGATGCTGGGCTGCATTCCCTACGTCCTGGTGATGCTCGCCATGGTCGCCGCTCTTATCGCCTTCCCGCAAATCGCCCTGTTCCTGCCCGGATCGCTCTGATCCGGCGCAGGCGCAGGCCCTTTCCCTTTTCCAAGGAGCCTCCCATGGAGTTCACCCTGAACGGTGCGCCGCTTGTCGTCCACGTCGCCGATCTGACTGTCGCCGGCTGGACCGGACGCGATCCCGAGGCGATCCGCCATCACATCGAGGAACTGGCGCAGATCGGCGTGGCGCCGCCCTCCACCGTGCCGCTCTACTATCGCACCGCCGCCGCTCTCCTGACCCAGGAGACCCGCATCCAGGTGGTCGGCGGCGGCACGTCCGGCGAGGTCGAGCCCTTCCTGCTGGCGAAGGACGGCGTGCTTCACATCGGGCTTGCCTCCGACCATACGGACCGCGACCTCGAAGCCCATTCCGTGGCATTGTCCAAACAGGCCTGCGCCAAGCCGGTGGCGCGTGAGCTCTGGCTGTTCGAGGAGGTCGCCGGCCATCTCGATGCGCTTGAACTGCGCTCCTGGATCAAGGAGGATGCGGCCGGTGACTGGATCCCCTATCAGGACGGCAAGGTCGGCTCGATCCGTCCGCTCGCCGATCTGATCGAGGGCTCCGGACTGGATGTCGCCCGCGAGCGCGGGGACTGTACCGCCATGCTCTGCGGCACGCTCGGCGCCATCGGCGGCGTGCGGCCGGCGGCGGCATTCAGGATGGAACTGCGCGATCCGGTGCTCGGCCGCAGCATCGGTCACAGCTATGACATAACAGTCCTGCCGATCGTCGCCTGAGGCGCCGCTCGCGGGAAGATTGCCGCCGGCGGACGGGCCAGCCGGTACAGGAGGAGGCAGGCGTATGGGTGAGATTGTCGAGAAGGCCAGGGCCGCGATCGGGCGTGTCGAGGCGCTGGGGGACGCAGCATCGGCGCTCTTCACCGAGTTTTCTCCTGCCCGCATCCTGCAGGCGGCGGCAGAGGCGGAGGCCCGTGTCGCGGCGGCCGACAGGCCGCTGCCGCTGGCCGGGCTGCTGGTCTCCGTCAAGGATCTCTATGATGAGGCGGGCCAGCGCACCACGGCGGCCTCGCTGCTTTTGAAGGACCGGGAGCCTGCAACCGAAGACTGCCCGGTGGTGGCGCGGGTCAAGGCGGCTGGCGGCGTGCCGTTCGGCCGCACGGCGATGAGCGAGTTCGCTTATTCCGGCGTCGGCCTCAATCCGCACTACGGCACGCCGTCGAATGTCTTCGAGGAGGGCGGCATCCCGGGCGGTTCGACCTCGGGCGGCGGCGTGACGGTGGGCCTTGGCCTGTGCGACATCGCGCTCGGCACCGACACCGGCGGCTCGATCCGGATTCCGTCCGCCATCAACGGGCTTTACGGCCACAAGCCGAGCCAGGACAAGGTGCCGCTCGAAGGGGTGCACCCGCTGGCAGTCTCCTTCGATTCCTGCGGACCGCTGGCCGCGGACTTCGCGACCATGCTGGCTGCCTATCAGGTGATGAGCGGGGGCGATGCGCCGGGCGTCGAGGCGCCGGTCGGCAGCTTGCGTCTTGCCGTGCCCGAGAACGCCTTCACCAATGAGCTGGACGAGTGGTCGCGCGGCCATTTTGAGGCGGCCAAGGCGTGCCTCGCCGAAGCCGGGCATGACCTCGTGCCGCTCGATCTCGGCTTCCTGCACGAGGCGCTGCCGCTCAACAGGATCCTCGTCTCCGCCGAGGCGCATGCGCTCTACAAGGATCATCTCGACACGCTCGCCGGCATCGGCGATCCCCGGGTGCTGGCCCGCATCCGCTTCCGCGAGACGGTAAGCGACGAGGATCTGGCGCGGGCGAAGGCCGCCCGCCTCGAAGTGATCGCGCGTACGGCCGAGGCGCTGTCGGGCTTTGATGCGATGATCGCCCCGACGCTGCAGATCCGCCCGCCCAGCATCGAGGACGCGCTTGCAGACTTCGACCGCATCAACGCGGCGATGCTGCGCAACACGTCGATGCTCAATCTCGCTGATGCCTGCGCGATGTCGATGCCAACGCGCGGCACCAGTAGCGGTCGCCCCGGCGCGTTGATGATCGGCGGCGCCAAGGGCCATGACGAGCGCGTGCTGTCCGTCGGCGCAAGGCTCGACCGGGATCTCAACGGCGAGCGCTGATCAGATGCCGTTCCCCGGAAACCGGCGATCCCGGACGGGGTCGACCGGGGTCTGGGTCATCTCCAGATGCAGCGCGCATCCCGTGTAGGGATGCGCGCGTGCGACGTCCTCGTCGAGTTCCACGCCGAGCCCCGGCGCGTCGGGCACGATGACATAACCGTTTTCCCAGCGCAGCGGCGTCTTCAGGATATCGGCGTGGAAACCGTCGAACCGGCGGATCGATTCCAGGATCAGGAAGTTCGGTGAGCAGGCAGCGAGCTGAATGTTCGCCGCGGCGACGATGGGTCCGCAATAAAGGTGCGGCGCGATCTGGGCATGCCAGGCCTCAGCCATGCCGGCGATCTTCTTGGCCTCCAGCAGCCCGCCGACGCGGCCGAGATTCATCTGCAGGATCGAGGCCGCGCCGGTCGAGAGCAGGCGGGCGAACTCCCATTTGGTGCAGAGCCTCTCGCCAGTCGCCACCGGGATCGTCGTACCGTGCGCGACCCGCGCCATCTCCTCCGGCATGTCGGGCGGGACCGGCTCCTCGAACCAGAGCGGGTCATAGGGTTCGATCCGGCGGGCAAGGCGCAGGGCTCCCGATGCGGTGAACTGCCCATGGGTGCCGAAAAGCAGGTCGGCGCGGCTGCCGACGGCCTCGCGGATGCGGCGGCAGAACAGCTCGCTGCGGTCGAGGTCTTCCAGGTCCGGCTGGCGTCCGCCATGCACCGAGTAGGGGCCGGCGGGATCGAACTTCACCGCCGTAAAGCCTTCCTCGACATATTCGGCCGCACGTTCAGCGGACAGGTCCGGATCGCTATAGAACGCGGCGTGGTCCTCGTCGCCCTTCGGGTAGAGATAGGTGTAGGAACGCAGCCGCTCGTGCACGCGTCCGCCGAGCAGGGCATGGACCGGCTTGCCGAGCGCCTTGCCGATAATGTCCCACATCGCCATTTCGAGACCGCTGACAACGCCCGACATGGTGGGGTCCGGGCGCTGGGTGAAGCCGGAGCCATAGGCCTTGCGGAAGAACCCCTCGATGGCGAAGGGATCGCTACTCTCCAGGTAGCGGGCGAAGACGTCCTCGGCGAGGCACGCCATCGCCTCGGGACCGAAGCTCGCCGCATAGATCTCGCCATAGCCGACAATGCCGCAGGCGGTGGTGAGCTTGACGAAGACGAAATAGCGCCCGCCGAAGCCGGGCGGCGGATTGCCGACCACGAATGTCTCGAGTTCGGCAAGCTTCATCGCGTGTCCTCCTCATCGCGCGGTGTCCGGCCCCTGCAGGCTAACGGCGATGGGGAGGATGTCCAGACGCGCGAAAGCGACATGATCGGTCGCTTTCGCGCAAGTGAGATATCAGGCCCAGCGGACCTGCGCGCCCAGTTCCGTCAGCTTCTCGACGAAGCGCGGATGGGCGCGGCGGATCGGATCGGCCTTGCGGATGATCGACTGGCCCTCGACCTGGATCGCCGCCAGGAACAGGCCAAGCACCACGCGGATGATGTAAGGCGCCTCGACTTCCGCAGGCCGCAGGTTGTTGCCGCCGAAGACGATCAGCCGGTGCGGGTCGGACAGGTGCACACGGGCGCCGAATTTCGCCAGCTCCGAGCTCCAGGCCAGCGCGCCTTCGTAGATCTTGTTCCAGAACATGATCTCGCTGCGGCAGCCGACGGCGACGCCGATCGCCTGCGGCAGCAGGTCGGCCGGGAAATAGGGCCAGGGGGCGGCCTCGATCTTCGGCAGCATCTCGCGCGTATAGGGCCGCGAGATTTCGCGGGTCCAGCCGGTCACGGTGATCGCGCCGTCGGTGGTCTCGAACTGCAGTCCGAGCTTGGCGAACTGGCGCAGGATCAGCGTCATGTGCGGGGTGATGTCGGTCTTCACCGTGACCCGGCCGCCGGTGACGCCGCCGATGGCGAGGAAGGTCGCGACTTCATGATGGTCGTCCGGCACCCGCACGCGGGTTCCCGACAGGCGCTCGACGCCGGTCACGGTGAGGCGCGAGGTGCCGAGACCGTCGATCTTCGCGCCCATCGAGCGCAGCATCTCGCACAAGGCCTGCACATGCGGCTCGGAGGCCGCGTTCATCAGCACGGAGGAGCCTTCCGCCGTGGCGGCGATCATCGCGAAGGTCTCGGTCGCCGTTACGGATGCATAGTCGGCCCAGATCGCCTGGCCCTTGAGCGGCTCCTCGCGGCGGATGTCATAGGGATGCGTCGCGACGATGCGGGCGCCGAACTGCTCGATGATCTCCAGATGCGGATCGATCTCGCGCAGGCCGAGGGCACACCCCTTGGCGTCCGTGTCGAAGGTGAGGGTGCCGGTGCGCACCATCACCGGCGCCAGCAGCAGCACGGCGGAGCGGATGCCGAGCGGCAGGTCCGCCTCTCCGCTGCGGAAGGCGTCGAAGTCGTGGCGGATGGTCAGCGTCGCCCCGTCGTCGGCGCGGGCAACGGTCGACCCCATGCTCTCGAAATAGGCGAGGATCTTGGCGACGTCGCTGATCTCGGGAACGTTTTCCAGCGTCACCGGCTCGTCGGTGAGCAGGGTGGCGCAGAGCATCGGCAGAACGGCATTCTTGTTGCCCGACGGAATGACGGTGCCCGAGATCGGGTGTCCGCCATCGACGATAAGGTCGGCCATGGGAAAGTGCCTCCGGATGGAAGGGGCAGGATGTTGCCCGTTCCTAATGGAGAATCCCGGCGACGGCAAACGGCAGTTCCGTGGCAAATGCAGGGCCGCGCGGGGAGCCGGGCTATGCGGCGATTTCCAAGGCGGTTCCGGCGGCCAGCAGCCGCTCGGCAATTTCCGGCGGCGGTGCCCTGTCGGTAACGATCCGGTCGACATCCAGAAAGCCGGCAACCCGCACCAGGGCGCGCCGGTTGAACTTGCTGTGGTCGGTGATGACCGTGCGCGTCTCGCCGCAGCCGAGCACGGTACGGGCGAAATCCGCCTCGGCAAGGTGGTAGTCCATCAGGCCGCCCACCGGATCGATGGCCGCGATGGAGATGACCACATGACGGACGCGAAAGGCGGAGACGAAGTCGATGGCCGAGCGGCCGAAGGCGGCGCCATTGTCGCCGTGAAGCTCGCCGCCGGCCATATAGACCTTGTTGCCGTTGACCGTCGCCAGGGTCCTGGCGACATCGGACGAGTTGGTAACGATGGTCAGGCCGGTCTTGCCGCGCAGCTCGCGCGCCAGCACGCTTGTCGTGGTGCCGGTGTCCATCATGACGCTGTCGCCATCGGCGATGCCAGCGGCGACATGGCGGGCGATGCGGATCTTGGCGTCGAGATTCTCGCGCATCCGCCGCTCGAACGGGGCTTCCATGTCCTGGCGCGGCAGGCTGATCAGTCCGTGCGACTTGACGACCTCGCCGGTCTCCACCAGCGAGCGGATGTCGCGTCGGATCGTCTCCAGCGAGACGTCCAACTCGGCGGCGAGATCGGCGATGCGGGCGCTGCCCGTGCGGCGGGCGCGTTCCAGGATCAGGGTCTGACGCTTGCTGAGAGCCATGGCACCACCGGCAGTTTGCGAATTTGGTTTATTACGTGGTTTTTGTGGTAATAACAGGCATTAAATCTCAAAACACCACAAAAATTGCGCAACTTGCCAATTTATTCCCTCAAATCCATTGACAGGGTTGGCGGCGGGAGTGACGATCCTGTGACGGCGCCGAAGAGATCCGACAAGGGCGGGCGCTGCCTCCAGAGCGCATACAGAGGGAACCAGCCATGACACATGTCCGCCCGGCGGCAGCGATCCTGTCCGCCCTGATGGCCGCAACCGTCCTTGCGGGGACGTCGGCGCAGGCCGCGGAAAGCACCGACCCCATCCGCCTCACCCTGCACGACTGGACCGGCCAGTTGATCACCACCCGGATCATGGGCGAGGTGCTGCAGAAGGCCGGCTACAATGTCGAGTATGTCCAGGCCGATTACATCGCCCAGTTCGCCGGCCTGAAGACCGGCGACCTGCATGTGGCGATGGAGATCTGGGAGACCACCGGCCGCGATGCACTGGACGAGGCGACCGCCACCGGGCAGGTCGAGAATCTCGGCGACAGCGGCATGCTGGCGATCGAGGAGTGGTGGTATCCGAGCTACATGAAGGAGCTCTGCCCGGGCCTGCCGAACTGGGAGGCGCTGAAGAGCGAAGCGTGCGCCAAGGCCTTCTCGACGGCGGAGACAGCGCCGAAGGGCCGCTATCTGGGGGCGCCGGTGACCTGGGGCGGCTATGACGACGAGCGCGTCGAGGCGCTCGAACTGCCGTTCGAGGTGGTGCATGCCGGCACCGACGCGGCGCTCTTCGCCGAGCTCGAATCGGCCTATCAGCGCAAGGCGCCGATCCTCCTGTGGGTCTATGCGCCGCATTGGGCGCCGCAGAAATACGAGGGCGAGTGGGTCGAGTTCCCGGCCTACGAGAAGGCCTGCTACGAGGATCCCGCCTGGGGGTCCAACCCGGACATGGCCTATGACTGCGGCAAGCCGCGCGGGCCGATCTGGAAGGTTGCCTGGTCCGGCGTGAAGGACAAGTGGCCCGGTGCCCACCAGGCGATTTCGGCCTTCTCCGTCGACAATGACGAGATGGGCGGGATGATCACCAAGGTCGATCTCGAAGGACAGAGCGTCGAGGACGTGGTCGCCGCCTGGATGGAAGCCAATACCGGCCGCTGGTCGGAGTGGATCAAGTAACACCCTTGCCCGACTGGCTGTCGCCGTCTTCCATCCCCTGGGCGGCGGCAGCCTCTTTTCGGCCTGTCGCCTGACGGCTCGCCCGTCCTGGCGGTGGAGGCGACCGGACATGCAAGCCGAGGCAGAGCGACCTTGACCATTTCACAGCAGCAAAGCGATAGCCTGGCGGCCGCGGAGCCCCCGGCAAAGCTCGAGTGCCGGTCCGTCTGGAAACTGTTCGGCGACGGGGCCGAGCGCTATCCCGTCGACGGCGTGGACGCGGCCGACAGTGCTCGGCTGGCGCGGGCCGGGGTGGTCGGTGCGGTGCGCAACGTCAATCTCGGTGTGCGCGAGGGCGAGATCTTCGTGATCATGGGGTTGTCGGGCTCGGGCAAGTCGACGCTGGTGCGCTGCCTGTCGCGGCTGGTCGAACCAACCCATGGCGAGATCCTGTTCAACGGCGAGAACCTGCTTGCCGCGAGCCCCAAGCGGATGATCGAGATCCGCCGTCACCACATGGGCATGGTGTTCCAGCATTTCGCGCTGCTGCCGCATCTCACCGTGCTCGGCAATGTCGCTTTTCCACTGGAGGTTCAGGGCGTGGCAAGGGCAGCCCGCGAGGCCCGCGCCCGGCAGATGATCTCGCTGGTCGGGTTGGAGGGGCGCGAGGGATTTTTTCCGCGCGAACTGTCCGGCGGCCAGCAGCAGCGTGTCGGCATCGCCCGCTCGCTCGCGGTCGAGCCGGAATTGTGGTTCCTCGACGAGCCGTTCTCGGCGCTCGATCCCCTGATCCGGCGCGAGATGCAGGACGAATTCATCCGCCTGCAGTCGGTGCTGCGCAAGACCATCGTCTTCATCACCCATGATTTCGACGAGGCAATCCGCCTGGCCGACCGCATCGCCATCATGAAGGACGGGGCGGTGGTGCAGGTCGGCACGCCGGAGGATCTCGTGCTGCGGCCGGCGGATACCTATGTCGCCGAATTCACCCGTGGGGTGGCCCGCGCCAAGGTGATCCGTGCCGGCAGCCTGATGGAGGCGGGAGCGGCTCCCGCCGGCGCGCCGACCGTCGAGGAGGGGACGCCGATCGCCGATGCCGCCCCGCTCTTCGCCGGCGGGGCGCAGGACCTTTGCGTGTGCACGCGCGACGGCCGTCCGATCGGCCGACTGTCCCGCGATGCGGTCGCCACCGTCATGATGCAGGGCTGAGCATGAGCGAGACCGCCGGCCTGTCGCGTTCCGCCGTGGCACCTGTCGTCTCCGTCCGCGCGGACGGCGGGGAGGGCCGTCGCTGGCAGGCGATCTGGGGTGTCGGACTTGTCGCTTTCGTGCTGCTCTGGCAGTTCGGCAAGCCCTATGCCGGTTGGGCCTTCGACATCCCCCGCCCCTGGCGCATCCCGATGCAGCGCTGGATCGGCGATGCGATGCGCTGGCTGGTCGAGGATGCGAGCTTCGGCCTGTTCACCTTCACCGAGTTCACCCGCTTTCTCGCAGGCATGGTCGAGGCGCCCTATCGTCTGGTTCTCGGACTGCTGTCGACGGGCATCCTCGACGGACGCGGCAGCGCTGCCGTGCAACTTCTGCCGCCGCTGTCCTGGATCGCGGTGATCGGCATTGCCATGCTGATGGGACATTTCGCCGGAGGGCGCCGGCTCGCCCTGCTGGTCGGCGGCTGCTTCGCCTTCCTTGCCGTCTTCGGCCAGTGGACCAGCGCGATGGTGACGCTCGCCTCGATCCTGATCGCGGTGCCGATCGGGGTCGTCGGCGGCTTGCTGCTCGGGCTTGCCGCCTTTCGCTGGCGGACCTTCGAGCGCTTGCTGCGGCCAGTGCTCGACCTGATGCAGACCGTGCCAGTCTTCGCCTATCTGGTGCCGATCCTGTTCCTGTTCGGTTTCGGCCCGACGTCGGCGATCGTCGCCACCATCATCTATGCGCTGCCGCCGATGACGCGTATCAGCCTGCTTGCCTTGCGGGCCGTTCCGGAAGAGGCGCACGAACTGGGCCGGATGACCGGCTGCTCGCGGCGGCAGATGACCTGGCGCATCCTTGTGCCGAGTGCCCGGCCGGGGCTGATGGTCGGCGTCAACCAGGTGATCATGCTGTCGCTCAACATGGTCATCATCGCCTCGATGATCGGCGCGGGCGGGCTCGGTTTCGACGTGCTGGCCGCCCTGCGGCGCCTCGACATCGGCGCGGGCATCGAGGCGGGGCTTGCCATCGTTGTGCTTGCCATTGCACTCGACAGGCTGAGCCAGGCCTTCGCCGGCCGCCGCCCGGAGCACGAGGCGGAAGGCGCACGGCGCAAAAACCTGCTCGCGCGCCATCCCTATACGGTTGCCGGCTGCCTGCTTGTTGCCGTCACTGCCCTTGCCGGCCTCGTTGCCGCGCCGGTGCAGGCCTATCCGAAGGCCTTGCAGCTTTCCACCGGGTCGGTGGGCAGCGACATCGTCGGCTGGATCAACGTCAATTTCTTCGACCAGATCGAGGCGGTGAAGAACGCGCTGCTGCTCAACGTGCTGGTGCCGGTGAAACGTTTTCTCGCCGACCTGCCCTGGCTCGGCGTGACCGGGCTGCTGGGCCTGCTCGGCTGGCGGCTGGGCGGCTGGCGGCTCGCCCTTCTGGTCACCGTGCTCGCCTCGCTGATCGCCTTCACCGGCCAGTGGGAAAAAGCGATGGTGACCGTCTATCTCTGCGGCATCTCGGTCGTCATCGCCTGCATGATCGGCATTCCCGTCGGCGTCCTCGCCTCCACCCGCGAGCGGCTGTGGAAGGCGGTCGAACTCGTCATCGACACGCTGCAGACGCTGCCCTCCTTCGTCTATCTGATGCCGGCGGTGATGCTGTTCCGGGTCGGCGATTTCACCGCGATGATCGCCGTTGTCGCCTATGCGGTGGCGCCTGCGATCCGCTACACCGCGCACGGGCTGCGCCAGGTGAACCCGCAACTGGTCGAGGCCGGCATCGTCTCGGGGGCAACCCCCTGGCAGTTGATGACCAAGGTCCGCTTGCGGCTGGCCCTGCCGGAGATCCTGCTCGGCATCAACCAGACGATCATGCTGGCGCTGTCGATGCTCGTCATCACTGCCCTTGTCGGCACGCGTGACCTTGGCCAGGAAGTCTATATCGCGCTCACCAAGGCCGATACCGGGCGCGGCCTGGTCGCGGGCCTTGCCGTCGCCTTCATCGCCATCATCGCCGACCGGCTGATCTCCGCCGCGGCCGAGCGGAGCCGCCAGCGCCTCGGCCTCAACGATACCGCAGGAGGACGCGCATGAGCGATGCGCCCGGATCCGCCGCGACGCGGGACAGGATCGCGGCTCTGCCGGTCTGGTCCGGCCGACCGGAGATCGAACCGCTGCATGGCGGGCTCTCCAATGCCAGCTTTCTGGTCCGCGACGGACGCGGAGCCTTCGTCGTGCGTCTCGGCCAGGATTTCCCGTTCCATCATGTCGAGCGGGCACGCGAGGCGATGGTGACGCGGGCTGCCGTCGAGCTCGGCCTTGCGCCGGAACTGGTACATGCCGAGCCGGGCATCATGGTGTCGCGGTTCATCGACGGTCACACGTTCGGTCCCGCCGACGTGCGCGCCCGCCGCGCCGACGTCGCCGCGCTCATCCGCCGCTTCCACACCGAGATGGGGGCGAGGATCAGCGGGGCCGGCTTCATCTTCTGGGTCTTCCATGTGATCCGCGACTATGCCCGCACCCTGGTCGCCGGCAACTCGCGCATGGCGGGTCGCCTGCCGCAGTTCCTCACTGTAGCGCAGGAGATGGAACAGGCGCAGGTCGCCCTGCCCATCATCTTCGGCCATCACGACCTGCTCCCGGCCAACTTCATCGATGACGGCAACCGTCTGTGGCTGATCGATTTCGAATATGCGGGTTTCGGCACAGCGATGTTCGACCTCGCCGGCGTCGCCTCCAATGCCGGTTTCTCGCAGATGGAGACCGCAGATCTGCTGGAAACCTATCTCGACGCGCCGGCGGAGGCGGCCTTCCTGCATGCCCATGCGGCGATGCAGGTCGCCTCGCTGCTGCGCGAGACCCTGTGGAGCCTCGTCTCCGAGCTCCATCTCGACGCGCCCGGCGTCGACTATGTCGCCTACACCGCAGAAACGCTCGCCGCCTACGAGGCGGCGCTCGCCAGCTACCGCCTCCGTTTCGGAAAGGGTTAGTTCCATGTCGCTTCCTCAGCAGGCCCAGATCGTCGTCATCGGCGGCGGCATCATCGGCTGCTCGACCGCCTATCATCTGGCCCGCGATCACAAGGCCGACGTGCTGCTGCTTGAGCAGGGCAAGCTCACCAGCGGTTCGACCTGGCATGCCGCCGGTCTCGTCGGGCAGTTGCGCTCCTCCGCCTCGATCACTCAGGTGCTGAAATATTCCGTCGACCTCTACAAGCGGCTGGATGCCGAGACGGGTCTCGAGACCGGCTGGCGGATGACCGGCTGTCTGCGGCTCGCCTGCAACCAGGACCGCTGGATCGAATATCGCCGCCTTGCCACCACCGCCCGCAGCTTCGGCATGGAAATGCATCTGCTGTCGCCGGACGAGGTGAAGGCGATGTGGCCCTTGATGCGTGTCGACGACCTGGTAGGGGCAACATTCCTGCCGACCGACGGACAGGCCAGTCCCTCCGACATCACCCAGTCGCTGGCAAAGGGCGCACGCATGCACGGGGTGCGGATCGTCGAGGGCGTGCGGGTTACCGGGTTTGTCATGGAGGGTTCCCGCATCACCCATGTGGAGACGACGCAGGGGCGCATCGCCTGCGACAAGGTGGTCAACTGCGCCGGCCAGTGGGCGCGGCAGGTCGGCGCCATGGCCGGCGTCAACGTGCCTCTGCAGCCGGTCAAGCACCAATACATCATCACCGAGGCGATCGAGGGCATCACCTCCAACACCCCGACCGTGCGCGACCCCGACCGGCGCACCTATTTCAAGGAGGAGGTGGGCGGCCTTGCGCTCGGCGGCTACGAGCCGGACCCTATCGCCTGGACGACCGGAGACGTGCCGAACGACTTCCAGTTCCAGCTCTTCGAGGACGATTGGGACCACTTCGAGCAGCATCTGGTCAACTCGATCCACCGGATCCCGGCGCTGGAACGCACCGGCGTCAAGCAGATGATCAACGGACCGGAGAGCTTCACGCCGGACGGCAATTTCATTCTCGGCGCGGCGCCCGAATGCGCCAACATGTATGTGGGCGCGGGCTTCAACGCCTTCGGTATCGCCTCGGGCGGCGGTGCCGGTTGGGTGCTCGCCGAATGGGCGATGAAGGGCGAGGCGCCGCTCGACCTGTGGAGCGTCGATATCCGCCGCTTCTCGGGCCTGCACAGCGACCGCGACTGGGTCTGCGAGCGCACGCTGGAAGCCTATGGCAAACACTACACCATCGTCTTCCCGCATGAGGAATACGAAAGCGGCCGGCCGCGCATCGTCTCGCCGCTGTATGAGAGGCTGAAGGCACGGGGCGCGGTGTTCGGCTCCAAGCTGGGCTGGGAGCGGCCGAACTGGTTTGCCCGTTCCGGCGACGAGCCGCGCGACGTCTATTCGATGGGCCGGCAGAACTGGTTCGACGCGGTCGGCGAGGAGCACCGGGCCGTGCGCGAGGCCGTCGGTCTGTTCGACCAGTCGTCCTTCGCCAAGTTCGAGCTGCGTGGCCCGGATGCGGCGGAGCAACTCGAATTCATCTGCGCCAACAAGGTCGGCAAGCCGGCCGGCCGGCTCACCTATACCCAGCTCCTCAACAGCCGCGGCGGCATCGAGTGCGACTTGACGGTAGCGCGTCTTGCCGAGGACCTGTTCTACATCGTCACGGGAACGGGCTTCCGCACCCATGACGGAGGTTGGATCTCCGAGCACCTGCGCACCGGCTCCAACGCGACCCTTGTCGATGTGACCGAGGAGTATGGCACCTTGTCGCTGATGGGTCCGAAGGCCCGCGATGTGCTTGCCACTGTCGCGCCGGGGGCGGATGTGTCGGGCGAGGCCTTCCCCTTCGGCCATGTGCGGGTGATCGAGATCGCCGGACATCCGGTGCGGGCCTTGCGCGTCACCTATGTCGGCGAACTCGGCTGGGAACTGCATGTTCCGATCGCGGCCACCGGCGCGGTGTTCGACGCGCTGATGCAGGCGGGTGCCCCGCACGGCATCCGTCCGGCCGGCTATCGCGCCATCGAATCCCTGCGGCTGGAGAAGGGCTATCGCGCCTGGGGCGCCGACATCACGCCGAACGACAGCCCGTTCGAGGCGGGCCTTGGCTGGGCGGTCAAGCTGCGCTCCGGTCTTCCCTTTCTCGGCCGGGAGGCCGTGGAGCGCATTGCGGCCGCGCCGCTGCGCAAGCAGCTCGCCTGCTTCACCGTGGAGGACCGGGGCGTGGTGCTGCTTGGCCGCGAGACGATCCTGCGTGATGGTGAGTTTGCCGGCTATCTTTCCAGTGGAGGCTTTGGCTACACGGTGGATCGGCCCATCGGCTACGGCTATGTGCGCCGGGCGGAGGGAGTGGACGAGGCGTACTTGCGCGCCGGCAGCTACGAGCTCGTCGTCGCCAATGAGCGGGTTCCGGCCCGGATCGAACTCGGTGCCCTCTACGATCCGCAGAACGCGCGGGTGAAGGCCTGAGGATCAGGCGCTCGCCGCGGCATCCGCCATCGCGTGTGCCGCGCCGGGCATGCGCGTGTCCGACACGATGCGGCCGGCCTCCATGCGGATCAGCCGGTCGCATTTGTCGAAGCAGTGCTCGTCATGGGTGACTGCGATGACCAGATGGCCGTTGCGGGCCATCTGCGGCACGAGGACCTCGTAGAAGAGCTTGCGGCGAACGGGGTCCTGATCGGCGGCGAACTCGTCGAGCACGATGATCGGCCGTGCCTCGGCAAGCGCCACAGACAGCGCCAGCCGGCGCTTCTGGCCCGTCGAAAGCGCCAGGGTCGAGAACGCACCGTCCTGTATCCGCACCCGGTGGGCGAGGTCGAGCTCCGCGAGATGCGGCGGGACCTTGGCCTGCTCCACCGCGTCGAGGCCATAAAGGCGGGCGAAGAGGTGGAATTCGCTGAACACGGCGCTGAACAGGTCCCGATAGTCCTGCAGGCCGGCAACCGACACCGGTTTTCCGTCGAGCAGGATCTCGCCGCTTTCGGGCCGGCGCAGGCCGGTCAGCAGCGAGATCAGCGTCGACTTGCCCGCGCCGTTGCCGCCGCTGATGAACACGACCTCGCCGGGCTTCAGCACCAGGTCGAGCGGACCGACGGTGAAGCGTTCGTCGTCGGCCGGGGCGCCGGCGCTCTGTGGCGGGGTTTCCGACAGGGTCGCCGTCACGCCGCGCAGTTCGATCCGCGAAAACGCCGGGGTCGGATTGTCTGGCGCGGTGCACGCGTCGCCCTCCGCCTCGGCGATCAGGTCCTTTTCCAACCCGGCGATCAGGCGACGGGCGACGGCGGCGCGCGAGAAGGACGCAAGATTGCCCATCACCGTTTCCACCGGTCCGTAGGTCAGCAGCACGACGGTCAACACCTGCAGCACGGTTTCGGCCGGCGTGCCGGCGAGAAGCGGCAGACCGACGACGATCAGGCACAGGAGGCCCATCATCGCGCCCTGGGCGACCGTCTGGCCGAGGCTGAAGAAGCGCTCGGCGGTGACCTTCAACTCGCGTTCGCGGCTCGCCGCATCCAGGATGTCTGCCTGCAGTCCGTCGCGCCGGGCGCGCCGCAGCCGCAGCTCCTTGTAGCCGCGCAGCACGTCGTTGACCCGGTCGAAGAAGGTCCATTCCGTCCGCGAGGCCCGCTCGGCGCTCGCCTGCGCGGGCGTCTGCGCCAGCAGGTAGCCGATGGCGCCGAGCACCACGGCACCGAGTGTCGCCACGCCGCTCGGCCAGGACAGATAGAAGATGTAGGGGATGCAGAAAGCGATCACCAGCGCCGCTTCCAGCGACTGGATGAAGTTCACCGATGCATAGGAGATCTGGTTCACCTCGTGGGTGACGATCGAATAGACCTTGCCGTGGTCGCGGCGTGACAGGAAATCGGCACGCGCCTCCAGCAGCCGCCGGCTCAACTCGGTGCGCAGGCGCCGCTTCGTCGTCTCGACGAGGCGGAAGCTGGCGACCCGTGCGAGGTGCGAGAAGGTCAGCGTCGAGGCGATGGCGGCGAGCAGCAGCAGGACGTCGCCCGTGGCAATGGCGGCAGCCCCCGCCAGCGTGTTGATGGCGTAGATCATGCCCGAGCGGGTGACGCTGGCCAGCACCGCATAGGCGAGCACGGGCGAGCGCATCAGATTGCCGTCGCGGATCAGGAAGGCGAAGAGCGAGCCGAGCCCGCTGCCGCCGTCGGTGCTGCTACCCGTCTCGCTGTCGTTCTGGCCCGCCATCTTGCCCGTCTTGTTCGCTGTGTCCGCGTGTCGCCGGCGTGTGATTTCTCCTGCCGCAAGACCTGCCTTGCGTGCTGGCCGACCGTCGCCGTGCCCCTGCTCTAGCCCAATTCGCCGGCGAGGGGAACGCGCTTGAGCCGGGCAGGGGAAGCGGGCGTTCGGGATCGAGATCCGCTTCGCACCTCTGCGGGCCCTTCGCAACTTTCCGCGCGGTTGTCGGGCCAGGCCGCTCTGCCGTCTGGCGGTGTACTGGCTCCGCCGTTCCGGCCCGTCATGCGCTTGACCGTCGCTTCGGACCATCTCGTGCTGGAGGCAGCCGGCCGATGGCATTGCCGACGGGCGGTGCAAGCCGGTCTGCGGCAACTCGGTCACGGGTGTTTTCGCGTCATCAGCGGCTCTGGCGCCAGGGTCTTGGCGGGATGCGAAACTGCGTTGGGAAAAGCCGACTTGTCCGGCCGCTCTTCTCTTGACAGTCGGGCGCGGCGCCGACTATATGCGGGCTCACTCGCGCGGGCCTTGCTGCCCGCTGCCGGTCTGGCGGAGTAGCTCAGTTGGTTAGAGCAGCGGAATCATAATCCGCGTGTCGGGGGTTCGAGTCCCTCCTCCGCTACCACCACTTTCCAAGAGCAACTGTCGGTCATTATGCACTGGCCTGTACGCCGTGCCGGGCAGCCAGGCGAGGGCACGCGTCAATAAGGTGCTGGGGTCGCGCTGGGCACAATCTCGCAATAGGCTAGACGCCTGGCGTCATCGACGCAGACATGCAGGTAGTTCCAGCCCTGCTCGCGGTCGCTGTGAGTGCCGCGTCCTAGTCCGGTCATCCGTGGCCGGGGCGGGGCAAGCGACCCTACCCCGGGCAACCTTCATAGCTTTTACAGTCAGACGCCCGGCGCGCGCCACATGGCGGAGGTCACGCCTGCGTCGGTCAGGGCCTTTTGCTGGGGGTAAGCGCGTTCCCAGCGCTCCCGTGCCGCGAGATAGGTCTCCGCCATCGTGGGGTTGGGCGTGACAATGCGCTCCACCTCGGACATTTCCGATCCGGCCTCGGCCAAAGACGAGAAATTTCCGATGCCGAAGGCTGCGACCGCGGCACACCCCAAGGCGGTCGCTTCACGCACCCTGGGGATGGCGACCTCGCGACCCAGAACGTCGGCCAGGATCTGCGCCCATAGCGCGCCCTTGGACGCGCCGCCGGCGAACACCACCGGCTTGTCGATGCGGACCTTGGAGAAGCTCATCACCCGTTCCAGATTGATGCTGGAGACGATTGCGGCATTCTCCTCCAGCGCACGGAACAGGCTCGCCCTGGTGGTGTGCCCCGGCTCGATCGACATGTTCAGGAAGGAGGGCGCCGCGTGGTACCAGTGCCCGAAATCCATCGCATCGGAAAAAACCGGGATGATCCCGTTGCTGCCAGGCGGAATCCTGGCGGCCATTTCCTCCAGCAGGGCATAGACGTCCATACCGCGCCGGGCGGCCTCTTCCTTCTCCTCGCCGCAGAACGTGTCGCGGAACCAGCGCATGGTCAGGCCGACGAAAAACGAGATGCACTCCGCCTGGTTCAGCCCGGCAACCACGTGCGGATTGATACGCACCCGCCTCGTGTCGTCGGTGCGGCCCGTCGGGATGTTGATCACCTGTTGCCAGAACGTGCCGCCGAGAATTGCGGCATCACCATCGCGGGTGACGCCAAGCCCCAGCGTTCCCATCTGCACATCGCCGCCGCCGCAGATCACCGGGGTGCCGGGCTTCAACCCGGTTTCCTCGGCGGCCTTCGCCGTCACGCCGCCGATCGCCGAACCGGGCTCGACGACGCGCGGAAACAGCTCGCGCGGCAACTGGGCCCTGTCAATCAGCGCGTCCGACCATTGCCGCGCGCCGGGGTCCAGCAGCCCTGTGGTTCCCGCGTTGGAGGGTTCGACCACGATCTCGCCGCTCAAGCGGGCGGCGACCCAGTCGTTGATCATCGACAGTCTGGCTGCTTTCTCGAAGATGCCGGGGCGGTTCCGGCGCAGCCATTTCAGCCGTGGCCAGACCCCGAGCGCGAAGGTCTGGCCGCTGACGCGGTAGAAATGCGCTTCCAGTTCCTCGTCCCGCGCTTTCAGGTCGGCGACTTCGGCGGTCGCCCGTCCGTCCACATTGGCACAGGCCCACAGCTCGTTTCCTGCCGCGTCGTAGACGACAATGCCCTCGCGCATCGATGTCGAGCTGATCGCCGCGATCTCATCCGCGCGGATGCCGGCACTGGCGATGGCGCGGCGGATGCAGCGGGCGAGAAGCCGCCAGTTCCCCGCACAGTCGAAACTCATCGAGCCGGGGACGCCGGCCTCGCTGATATGGGCCCACTCTTCCTGGCTGAGCCCGCACTGCCGGCCGGCGTCGTCGAAGACCACCGCCCGACCGCTGCCGGTGCCGGCATCTATGGCGAGATAGTATTGCGGCATTGAGCTCTCCTCGTCGCGTGTGCCGGCCGGTCTCAGCCGTTGAACTCGGCGATGTGCAGGCCGCCGCCGCTGAAATCAGTAAAATAGACAAGGCCCGCAGAGTCCACGAAGACGTCGGTGGTGTTGATAACCAGCGGCCGGCCCGGACGGTGGTCGACATGATGCGTCGGCGCCTGGGGCACGAGCGCGCCGACTTCACGGGGGGCGTAGGGGTTGGAAATGTCGTGGACCCTCAGGCCGGCGTTCTGCCAGGTGGAGAAGATCAGCGTCGAGCTGACGAAGCTGCCCGGCCGGTTTTCATGCACGTTGTGCGGTCCGAAATGGCCGCCGACGGCCTTGTAGTCGCGGTCGTTGGGCTTGGGGAAGGTGGCGATGGAGACCGGATTGGCGGGGTTGCGGATATCGAAGACCCAGATCGGCTTGTCGCCGTCCTCCTCGTTGTCGAGGACCGTCTCGTCGACCACGATCAGCAGGTCGCGATCCGGCAGAGGCAGGCAGTTGTGGGTGCCGCCGCCAAAGGGCGGCGCCCAGTTGCGATGCGCAATCATCCTGGGAGCCGCGCGGTCCTTCACATCGACCACGACGAGGCAGGCATCGCGCCAGCCGCAATAGGCGGTGTCGCCATGGACGATCGGGTGGTGCAGGCTGTAGCGCCCCTCCGCAAGCGGCCAGTCCGGCACCTCGTCGGCAGCGACGTTCATTCCCGGCAGCCAGAAGCGGCCGACGATCTCCGGTCTTGTGGGATCGGACATGTCGATGGTCACGAGAATGAAGTCGGTGAACCCCTCGATCTGCGCGGACGCATAGGCCCAGCGCCCGCCCGCATACCAGATGCGATGGAGGCCAACGCCATTGACCGGCATGAAGCCGATCTGTCGCGGGTTTACGGGATCGGTCAAGTCGTAGACGGCCATGCCGGCGGAGTGGTTGCGGTCCGCCGACTGCATCGCCTTGGAGATATCGCTAGTATCTGCCTTGTAGTAGTTGCGCTCGTCGTCGCTCTCCGGCTTGGCAAACTGGTCCTGCGCGTGAACCGTCAGCAGGAGGTTGTCATGCACCTGAAGATGCAGCGACCAGGTATTGGCAGGGGAGGGGATATAGTTCACCGTGCGAGGGCAGGAGGGATCGCGAACGTCGATCACGCTGAAGCCCTTCGAGAAGATGTGGGCCACATAGGCGTAGCCGTCGCGCACCATGATCTGCGTACCGTCGGATCTCCCTCCCTGGGTGCAGTGGCCAATCAGTTGCATGTTGAAAGCGTGGGCGGGCGCGCGCAGGGTGGTTGCGGTGGTCATGGTTTCCTCTCCGGGGGAACGTCTGGCTGTCCACCGCCTCCTTCGAGGTGCGGCAGCGGATGCCGGATCGCTTTACGAATAGATCATTTGTGTTTATATAAAACATATGAACATTCCCGTTGGGACTCGTCAAGCGCCGCGTCCCGCTTTTTGCCTTGACCGGGTCGTCGGTCCTGGGGCAAACGCGCTGGACCAAGGTTGGCCGGTTTCGGCTTGAAGTTTGGCGGAGCCTGATTCGTAATGCCGTCGCGTTTTCACGCGGAGGCCCCTGCGTCAGACGGGGCCGACGTCTTGGCGCGTGCCTGAGAGATCGTCCATGACTGCATTCGAGACGCCGATCATTTCCGAGGAAGACGCGCTGCTGGCCCGTGTGGCCTGGTATTACTACCATGATGGGCTGACCCAACAGGCGATTGGCGAAAAGCTGGGTCTGCCGCGTATCAAGGTCTCCCGAATGCTTGAGAACGGTCGCCGCAGCGGCATGCTGGAGGTGCGGATCAACTCCGCCTTGCAGGGATGTCTGGAGATCGAGCGTCGCTTGCAGGACCGGTTCAAGCTGGAGGAAGTGCGAGTCATCCCGCATCTACCGGGGGAGCCGCGCAGCGAAAGACTTGGCCAGGCCGCGGCCCAGTTCCTCATGCAGCGCCTGGATGAAGGCGGGCTTCTGGCGGTCGGCTGGGGGGAAATGGTCGGCGCGGCGATCCGCCGCCTGGGGCATCTGGTGAACGATCGCCGGATCGACCTTGTCGGCATGACCGGCGGTGTTCAGGCCTATGTCGACGGGCTTCGTGTGGTCAGCGCCGATTGCAAGATGTTCCTCGTGCCGGCGCCGCTGGTGGTGGAGGATGCCCAGATCGCCAAGGCGATGCTGCGCGACGCCAGCGTGCGCAACACATTGCAGATGGCGCTGAAGGCCGATTTCGCGCTGGTCGGCATTGGCGCGGTTGACGAGACCGCCAGCGTCATCCGCCGCGGCTATGTCCACCCCGCAGAGATTGAGGCGATGCGCCGGAGCGGCGCGATCGGCGACGTTCTTTGCCGGTTCTTCGATGCTGAGGGCAAGGAGATCGACCTGCCATTGCACGAACGGGTGATCGGCTTGCCGCTGGAGAGCTACCGCGAGGCTCCGCGGATGATCGCCGCCTCCGGCGGCCTCGACAAGGTGCCCGCGATACGGGCGGCCCTGCAAGGCGATTTCATCAATATCTTCATTACTGACGAGCAGACCGCCCACGCTCTTGTGGGGTGATCCGCGCGCTTCTTCCCTCCCGTTTTCCGACCTTCCTGCGCCCTGCCTGGCGGGGCGCGCGGCTGCGCGCGCAGGTGCCGATGGCGCGGAGGTAAAACGAGGCGCTTGACACTCTTTCCAAGCTGTGTGTTCAATTGATCCAACAAAAAACAAATGAACATATTTCTGGGAGGGAATATTGGCACTCGTGCAAGACGATGGCCCGGCTGCGCGGCAGCGCCAGGTGCTCGAAACCTCGAACTGGCGCGGCAACCTGCCCCCGCTCTTCGGCCCCACGAAGGTCCCGCTGGCTGCGCCGGCGGTGATGCTGGGCATCATTGCCCTGATCATGGCCTTCACCACGCCGAGCTTCTTTTCCGCCGGCAACATGCGGGCGATCTCCCTCGACGCGTCGCTGATCATGTTGCTGGGCATCGGTATGACGGCCGTCATCACCGCCCGTGGCATCGATCTGTCGATCGGCGCGATTCTGACGCTGTCCAGCGTTGCCTTTGCGGCCGCCCTTAAGGATTTCGGCCTGCCGCTCTGGCTCGCGGTGCTTGTCGGTTTCGCGACGGGAGGGCTTTGCGGCCTGATCAACGGTCTGCTGATCACCAAGCTGCGGATGCCGGACTTCATCGTCACGCTTTCGACGGAGCTCGTGTTCCGCGGGCTTGCGCTGGTCTATGCCGGCGGCGGCGTCTTCTTCGGCTTTCCGGAATTCGTCACCTGGCTCGGACGCGGGCGGCTGCTCGGAATCCCGATGCCGCTGATTATCGCGCTCACCTTCATCGTCGCGGCGCATTGCATCTTTGCCTATCACAAGATCGGCGCCCGGCTGCATGCGGTCGGCGGCAACCCGATCGCGGCCCGGCGGCTCGGCATCAGCGTCCTCAACTACCGGGTTGGCGTCTATGTGTTCATGGGCCTGATCGCGGCGCTTGGCGGCATCATCCTGACCGGTCGTCTCGATGCGGTCGTCGCCTCGGGTGCGGTGACAATCCTGCTGAACACGGTCGCGGCGGTGATCGTCGGCGGCACCAACCTGTTCGGCGGACGCGGCTCGATCATCGGCACGCTGCTCGGGGCGTGGTTGCTCGCCACCATCACCAATGCCGTGGTGATGCTCGGCTTCGAGGCCTTCTGGCAACACGTGGCCGCCGGCGCCGTCATCCTGATCACCATCGGCCTCTACTCCCGCAGCAACAGCCGCAGCGAGGAATAGATTTACCCAAATACCAAAAAAACCAAAGTGGAGGAGACGAAATGACCAGGAAGACCCTTGCAAGAACAATCCTGCTGACCGGAGCCGCAACCCTTGCCCTGTCCTTGCCGCTTGCGGCCCAGGAGGTGCCGGCAGGCGCCAAGGAGCGCGGCTACTTCCTGCTCCCCGAGCTGCACGAAATGGTGCCGGCCGAACGGGCGGCCATGGACGAGTTCATGAAGTCGGTGGTTGCCGAGCCGGTTGCCAGCACCAAGACGTTCGACAAGCCGCTGCGCATCGCCTTGATGTTCCCGAGCCTTGAAACCTCGGACGCCTGGGCCCGTCTCAATATCTCGACCCGCAAGCGCCTTGAAGAACTCGGCGTGCCCTTCGAGATCACCGAGTTCATGATCAAGCCGGACGAGCACGACCGGCAGGGTGCACAGGTCGAGCAGGTTCTGGCCGGCAACTTCGACTATGTCGTGATCGGCCCGTCCGAGTATCAGGTGCAGAAGTCGAACATCTCCCGCCTTGCCGAGACCCTGCCCACGCTGGTGATGAACGTCGTCAATCCTTTCGTGGACACCTACGGCACCGACAAGCAGCCGATTACGCATGTCGGTTTCGACCATACGATCGGCGCCGAGGCTCTGTGTCAGTGGGTGATCGGAGAGACCGGCGGCGAGGGAAAGTTCGCACTCGTGCGCTACATTCCCGGCCTCATCGACAGCCAGCGGTCGGACCATTTCGCCGACTGCGTTACCAAGAACTCCAACATGGAACTGGTCGGCGAGTTCGAGGCGAACGGCGACCGCGAGCTCGCCTTCAGCGGGGCCAACGCGCTGTTGAGCCGCCATCCCGACATCCGGATGCTGCACGCGGGCAACACCGCCGTGGCGCTTGGCGTGCTGGCGGCCGCGACCGAGCGCGGCGTTCTGGATGACGTCATCATCAACGGCTGGGGCGGCGGCGCCGACGAACTGAAGTCGATCAAGGAAGGCGGCCTGAAGGTGACGGCGTTCCGCGTCAATGACGACTGGGGCGTCGCGGTCGCGGAAGCCATCCGGGCCCACGCGCAGGGTGACCCGGTGCCGGTCGTCCTGGCCGCGACGATCAAGCCGCTGGACTACAAGATGTCGAGCGAGGCGATCGACGCGGAAACTGCGCATGCTTTCCGCTATTCCGGCCAGCTCGACCGCTGAGCCTCCCATGTTGCGGGGGCCGCGATGTGGCCCCCGCCTCCAAGATATCTGCGAAGACTGGATGGCATGACATGAGCGTGGTTCTGCGCGGAATTTCCAAATCCTACGGGCCGGTGAAAGCGATTGAGAACATCGATCTGGAAGTGAAAGCCGGCGAGGTGGTCGGGCTGCTGGGAGACAACGGCGCGGGCAAGTCCACCTTGATGAAGGTGCTGGCAGGCGCGGTGACGCCAGACACGGGCACTATCGAAGTGGACGGCGAGCTCTGTTCGTTTTCAAGTTCGTCGGAGGCGCGAGATACCGGCATTGCGATGCTGTACCAGGATCTTGCGTTGTTCGACGACATGCCGGTGGTGCACAACATCTTCCTCGGCCGCGAGATCACCAACCGCTTCGGCTTCCTGAAATACGGCGAGATGCGAAAGCGAGCCCAGGAGATCGTCAACAGCTTCTCCGTGCGCCCCTTCGATGTCCGCACGCCGTCCGGCCACCTGTCGGGTGGCCAGCGGCAGGTGTCGGCGCTGGCGCGGACCACCGCCTTCGGCAGCCGCTATATCATCCTCGACGAGCCAACATCGGCGCTCAGCCCGAGCGCCAGGGACGAGGTCCTCTCCGTCGTGCGGGAACTCGCCGACAAGGGCATCGGCATCATCATGGTCAGTCACGACCTCGGCCATGTGCGCAAGGTCTGCGACCGGGTGGCCATCCTGCATCTGGGTATGATGGCCGGCATGCGTGACATGGCAACCACCTCCCAGGACGAAATCATCTCTCTCATCGTTCAGGGACACGCCTGAACCAACGACCTTCCCAAACGAAAGGACAACGCCATGCGGCGGAATGGAATTCTCAACGTGAAACTGAGCCGGGCCATCTCCGAGATGGGCCATGACGACATTCTGCTCGTCACCGATGCCGGTTACCCCATGGCCTATGACGACCGGGTCATCGATCTGGCCCTGTGCCCCGGCGTGCCGGATCTGGTTACCGTGCTGCGGGCGATCCGCCAGGAAATGTGGGTGGAAGAATACCACATGATCGAGGACGCCAAGGAGAACAACCCGAACGCCTGGAACGGCGTCGCCGAGGTCTTCCCCGACGCCAAGGCTAGCACCCGTCCCAACAGTTGGTTTCACGAGGATGGTTATCGCGGTGCGAAATACATCGTGCGCACCGGCGCCTGGATGCCCTGGGGCAATGTCGCGCTCGTCTCCGGCATTCCCGTCCAGGAATGGTTCAGCAACACCGGAGCGTCGGTTCCGGAGAGCTGGACGGAGCGTCACGAGTTGAATGTGAAGTTCGGTAAGGTCGGCGTGGAGTGAGCCTGCAGATGTTCGTTCAATTGGTTCACATCCAGGTGAAGCCGGATCGCATCGAGGATTTCCTCGATGCCTTCCGGATTAACTACGAGGGCACGATCCGGGAGCCGGGGAACCTGCGTTTCGACGTGCTCCAGGATCCGGAGGAAGAGACGCGGTTCACCATCGTCGAGATCTTCCGCAGCGCCGAGAGCGTCGACGATCACCGTCGCACCGAGCACTACAAGACGACCGTGGCGCTGCTGGAGGACATCATGACCGGACCGCGCACCAAGGACATCTATCGACTGGTGATGTCGGATCTGGTGAACGAGCAGGTTTGAGGCGATGGATGACGTGCGGATGATCAACAGGTGGAATGACGACGAGGCGGCAGCCTGGTTGCGCGGAGCCGGGGAGGAGGAGGCCGAGCGCGACCTGGCCCTGCGCATCTACACGTCGCGGCTGATCGGCGGCGAGACCGATCTCGTGCTGCATGGCGGAGGCAACACCTCGGTCAAGACGCGGCGACGCATGGCCGACGGCGAGCTCAGGCCCGTCCTGCATGTGAAGGGCAGCGGCTGGGACCTGGGGACGATCAAGGCTCCCGGTCTTCCCGCGCTCGAACTGGCTCCGTTGTGCGAGGCGCGGTCGGGGGCTGCCCTGTCCGATCCGCAAATGGTGGCGTTGCTGCGGGCTCATCTGCTCGATCCAGCGTCACCTAACCCATCCATCGAAACCCTGCTTCATGCGTTCCTGCCGGCAAAATATGTCGACCATTCCCATGCGGCGGCAGTGCTGGCCCTTGTGAACCAGCCTGATGCAGCAGCAATCGGTCGGCGCCTCTATGGCCGGCGCCTTGCCATCGTGCCCTATGTGATGCCTGGCTACGACCTCTCCATCGAGGCAGCGCGGATCTTCGACGAAAATCCTGACTGCGAGGGGCTTTGGCTGGTCAATCACGGTCTTTTCACGTTCGGCGAGACGGCGCGCCAGTCCTATGATCGGATGATCGAGTTCGTGAACATGGCGGAGGCGCATCTGGCCGAGCACGGGGTGCGTCTCGTTCCCCCGCTTGCCCCGCTTGGCGACACCGCCGGAAGCTGGGCCTTTCGCGATCTTCTGTCGGAGCGCATCCGGGCTGCCGGGCCAGCCTTTGCCTCGGGCGTTGCGCTCGATTTTCGCGCGGATGCGGCAATCGACACTCTCCTGCAAATACCGGACCTGGTGGAGATCACCGGTCGGGGCACGATCACCCCGGACCATGTCATCAGGGTCAAACCGTTCCCCCTGGTTCTGGACGGCACGGAAAGCGCGGCCGAACTGGACGCCGCCCTTGCGGATTTCGCCGGGCGTTATGAGCGCTACTTCGAGCACCATGCGGCGCAGGCCAGCGAGCCGAAGACGATGCTTGACCCGCTGCCGCGGGTGATCCTGGTGCGGGGCATGGGATTGTTCGGTGTCGGGGGCAGTGATGCCGAGGCGAGGATCGTTGCCGATCTCGCGTCGCAGACGGCACGGGTCATCCAAGCGTCGGAAGCCTATGGCCGATTTACGCCGCTGTCGACGGCCGATCTCTTCGACATGGAATACTGGTCTCTGGAACAAGCAAAGCTGAAGAAATAGGGCTCGGGGCCGCCGTGTGACCTGCCCCCAGGCCTTCCAAGATGTGCTGGGAGGGTGCCGGTTGGCCGGACTGCCGGTTCGCCTGGGGAGCAATCACGCAGCCCAGCACAAGATAGATCAGCAGGATGCAGGCCAGCGCTGCCATCAGCAGGATGCCGAGCCCGGCGCCGAAATAGCCGCCATAGACGGTGACCGCGAAATCGATGACGAGCAGAGCGGCTCTCGGCAGTTCACCGCCGCGAGGCGCGCTCACCCAGGCGCGCAGCCTCGGTCCGGCGGCGAAGAGCAGCGTTGCCGCCAGCCGCAGCCAGGGATCAATTGCCGGAAGACCGCGTTGCTGGTCGCCGCCAGCAGCGCCGCGCCGACGATGCCGCCGAGGATGAAGACGGGGGCGCTGGCCTTCAGCCGCGCCGACTGGGAAGGCGGAGCTCCTCGCGATATCCCAGCAGGCTCGTGGCATGGCCCGGCCAGATCGAGATCGCGCTGGTGGCATTGGCGGCGACCGGCGGCCCACCGATATGCAGCAGCGCGGGAAAGGTGAAGAACGTGCCCCCGCCGGCGATGGCGTTGCAGGCGCCGCCGACAAGCCCGGCTGCCAGCAGCAGGAACATCTCGGCAAGGCCGACTTCGACGCCCCCAATCTCAGCCCCGCGCGCCTGCGGCGAAGGCGTCGAAAAGCCTTCGCCCCTCGGCCCAGGAGCCCAGACCGCTCGCCCCGTTGATGTGGCCCCTTGCGCCGATCTCGACGAGCCCGGCCCCCCAGTCCCGCGCCCGCCGGCGGGCATGCTCCGGCGTGCCGTAGGGATCGTCGCTGCTGGCGACAATCAGCGCCGGGAACGGCAGCGCCCGCGCCGGCACATCGCGAAAGCTCGCTGCCTCGCCCGGAAAGGCCGGTCCCTCCGGGTCCGGCACCGCCACCAGGAAGGCCCCGCGCACGCGACCGACAAGCCGTTCCCCCGCATGGGCGACCAGCAGGCAGGCGAGGCTGTGGGCGATCAGCAGCGGCGGACGGGAAAAGCCGGCGAGCGCCCGCTCCAGCGCGCCCGTCCACTCGGCAAGTTCCGGCCGGTCCCAGTCGGCCGGGGCAAATCGCCTTAGCCCGGCATCCTCCGCTTCCCACAGGCTCTGCCAATGCGCCTCGCCCGATCCGCCGATGCCGGGAAGAACCAGTCCGTCCGTCATTGCGCGCCCCTGCCGTGTTCGCCAGCCCGGCAGGAAGACTACAGGGCGAACCACCGTGGAGGAAACTGAAGCGATCTCAGCCGGCAAGGAGCATTTCTCACGCACCTTCGGCAACAGTTTTGGCGCGAATTGTCCCTCATCCGTCCGGAGCGTGCATTTCGCCCTTTGAGGGCGGCGCTATCCTGCGGATACTGTCCCTCGTCAGGAGATACCGGAAATGTCCGCAGATACCGCCCTCATCGTCGTCGACGTCCAGGAGTCCTTCCGCCACCGGCCCTACTTTCGCGAGGAAGGGCTCGGCCTCTATCTGGAGCGCCAGCAGGCGCTGATCGACGGTGCCGCCGCCGCCGGCATTCCGCTGGTGCAGATCTTCCATGTGGAAGAGACCGGTCCGTTTTCGGAAGGTTCTGGCTTCGTCGTGCCGCTTTCCCCGCTGCGCCTTGCCGCCGACGCGGTCTTCCGCAAGCGGCGCCACAGCGCGCTGGTCGGCAGCGGCCTCGACGTCTGGTTGACCGAGCGCGGCATCCGGCGGCTGATCGTCTCGGGCATCCGCACCGAGCAGTGCTGCGAGACCACCACGCGCCATGCCTCGGATCTCGGATACGAGGTCGATTTCGTCGGCGAGGCGACGCTGACCTTCCCGATGGTCGATGCGGCCGGGCGCGAGTGGAGCGCCGCCGAGATCCGCGCCCGCAGCGAGCTGGTGCTTGCCGGCCGCTTCGCCCGCATCGCCACGGTGGAGGAGGCGCTGGCCGCGGCCACGACCGGCCGGCTCGCCGCATGAGCGAGGCGGCGCGCGTGCGGACCATACCCGTCTTCGTGGTGGTTCCGCCGCGCGCGCTGCTGCTCGACATTGCCGGCCCGGTCGAGGTGTTGCGCAAGGCCAACATGGAGCAGGCGCGGCTGCGCTTCGATGTGACCTATGTCGGCCCGGCGACGAGTGTCACCAGTTCCGTCGGCCTTGCCGTTGCCGGCATCGCGCCGCTGCCCGCCGCCCTTCCCGACGGGGCGATGGTGGTGGTCTCGGGCGCCGCCGACAGGCCGCTCGGCAGCGAGGCCGACACGCGCAAGGACGACGCGCCGCTGGAAGCGGAGATCGCCGACTGGCTGCGCCGGGTGGTGCGCCTCGGCATCCGGCTGGTGACGATCTGTTCCGGCGCGCTGCTCGCCGCCCGTGCCGGCCTGCTGGAAGGGTGCGAATGCACCACCCATCACGCGGCGATCGAGGACCTGCGCCGCGCCGCGCCCACCGCGCGGGTGCGCGACAACCGCCTGTTCGTGGAGGACGGCGAGCGGCTGACCAGCGCCGGCATCACCGCCGGCATCGATCTCATGCTGGCCATCGTCGCGCGCGAGGCCGGCCACGACGTGGCGCTGGCGGTCGCGCGCTATCTCGTCGTCTATCTGCGGCGCGGCGGGGCCGACCCGCAGCTTTCGCCCTGGCTGGAAGGGCGCAACCACATCCATCCCGCCATCCACCGGGTGCAGGACGCGGTCGCCGGCGATCCGGCCCGCGCCTGGACCGTCGCCGCGCTCGCCCGCCTTGCCGCCACCAGCCCGCGCAATCTCTCACGTCTGTTCAACGACCATACCGGGCTGAGCGTCACCGATTTCGTCAACCGCATGCGCATCGCGCTGGCACGCGAGATGGTGCTCGGCTCGCGGCTCGACATGGAGGAGATCGCCGCCAGAGCCGGCTTTTCCTCCGCCCGCCAGTTCCGCCGGGCCTGGAACCGGCTGCATCCCGCCTCGCCGACCAGCCTGCGCGCCGCCGCCTCCTGAGGCGGGGCGCCTTACAGTGCGTGCAGCCGCCCTTCGGCGATCTCCAGCGCCCTGAGCGCGAAGCGCTCGGCGAGCGGGGCCAGTTTCGCGGCCTCCGGATCGGAGGCATTGCCGAGCCGCGCCCGCTCGGCGATGCCGACGAAGATGACGGCGAAGCGGTAGAGCGCGAAGGCCTTGTGGAAGGGCAGGAGCGGGGGCGAGCCGGGCGCCGCCTGCATGTAGCGGGCGACGAACTCCTCCTCGCGCGGCAGCTGCATCGCGGCAAGGTCGAGGCCCAGCAGCCCGCCATATTCCTCCGGCGCGGTGTGCCAGGGCATGCAGCAGAAGCCGAGATCGGCCAGCGGATGGCCGAGCGTCGACAGTTCCCAGTCGAGGATCGCCACCACCTTCGGCTCGCTCGGGTGGAACATCAGGTTGCCGAGCCGGAAATCGCCGTGGCACAGCGACACGCGCCCGTCGTCCGCCGGCTGGTTGGCGCTCAGCCAGTCGAACAGCGCCTCGATGGCGGGGATGGGCGCCAGCTCCGACTGGCGATACTGCCGGTCCCAGCGGCTGATCTGCCGCTCGAAATAGTTGCCCGGCTTGCCGTAGTCGCCAAGGCCGACCTCTTCCGGCACGAGGGCGTGCATCGCCGCCATCGCCTCGGCGACGGCCATCCAGATGGCGCGGCGCTCGCTTGCGGGCAACTCCTGCAGCGAGGTGTCGGTGAAGACGCGCCCCTCGACCCGCTCCATCAGGTAGAACGGCGTGCCGATCACCTCGGCATCCTCGCAATAGAGCACCGGCCTCGGCACCGGCACGCCGGTCGGCGCCAGCGCCTGCAGCACCCGGTATTCCCGGTCGATGGCATGGGCCCCGCGCAGGATCGGACCGCCGGGCTGCTTGCGCAGCACGTAGCGTTTGTGCCCCCGGTCGAGGAAAAAGGACGGGTTGGACTGGCCGCCGCCGATCCGCTCCAGCGTTATCCCCGTTTCCGCGGGGCCGAGCTCGGCATCGAGCCGCGCGGCAAGTCTCCCCGTGTCGAAGCCGGGTCCGCTCATTCTCCGGTCTCCCGGCCTGCCGTCTCCCAGCGCCAGGCGTCGCGCCCGTCCCTTTCCAGGTGCCGGTAGAGTACCATCTTGTGCACCTCGTCGGCGCCGTCGACCAGCCGCGCCTGGCGGGCGTAGCGGTAGATCCATTCCAGCACGGTGTCCTTGGAATAGCCGCGCGCGCCGTTGATCTGGATCGCCGTGTCGGCCGCCTTGTGCAGCAGGTTGGCGACATGCACCTTGGCCATCGACACTTCCTTCTGGGCATAGCCGCCCCGGTCGATCTCCCAGGCCGCCTTCATCACCAGCATGCGGCCGATCTCGATCTGCATCGCCAGTTCGCCGAGCATCACCTGCACGCTCTCGCGGTCCGCCAGTCGCACGCCGAAGCCCATCCGCTTCGACGCATAGTCGCGGGCGATCTCGACGCAGCGCTTGGACAGGCCGAGCCAGCGCATGCAATGGGTCAGGCGTGCCGGCCCGAGCCGCGTCTGCGTCGCCTTGAGCCCGCGCCCCTCGCCGATCAGCACGTTCTCCGCCGGGATGCGAAGCCCGTCGAAGCGCAGCTCGCAATGCCCGCCATGCTCTTCCGGTCCCATGATCGGGATGCGCCGGACGATCTCCCAGCCCGGCTGGTCGCGGTGGAACAGGAAGGCGGTGTGCCCGGCCCGCGCATCGTCCGAGGTGCGGGCGATCAGCACGAAATGCGCCGCGTCCTCCGCTCCGGTGATGAACCACTTGTGCCCGGTGACCACATAGTCGTTGCCCTCGCGCACGGCGCGGGTCTGCATCATGCCGGGGTCGGAGCCGCCGCCCGGATGCGGCTCGGTCATCACGAAGGCCGAGCGCACCTTGCCCTGCGCGATGGGCGCCAGCCACCGCTCTTTCTGCTCCGCCGTGCCGAGCGCCTCCAGCATCATCATGTTGCCGTCGTCGGGCGCGGCGGAGTTGAAGACGACCGGCCCGAAGATCGACCGGTTCATCTCCTCGTAGCACACCGCCATGCCCATCTTGCCGATGCCGCGGCCGCCGTTCTCGGGCGACAGTTGCAGGCACCACAGGCCCTGCTCGCGGGCCTTGGCGCGCACCGTCTCCAGCACGCCTGGTGCGATGTTCTCGTGCGCGTCGTAGGACGCCGGATCGCTCTCCAGCGGGATCAGGTGCTCCTCGACGAAGGCGGCGATCTCGGCGCGCAGGCCGGCGATCTCGGGGGAAAGGGTGAAATCCATGAATGCCCTCACAATCCTGAAACCAGATGTCCGCCGTCCACCGCGATGACCGAGCCCGTCATGTAGGCGGACCGGTCGCTGGCCAGTAGCAGCAGTGGTGCGTCGAGATCGCCTTGCGATCCCAGCCGCCGCTGCGGGATGCGGCCGATCAGCGCCTTGCCCGCCTCGGTGGCGAAGAACCCGGCATTGATCGGCGTCTCGATATAGCCCGGGCACAGCGCGTTGACGCGAATGCCGTAACGCGCCCATTCCAGCGCCAGCGCCTTGGTCAGCTGTACCAGCCCCGCCTTGGAAGCGGTATAGGCGGCAAGATGGCCGGACACGCGCAGGCCCAGGATCGAGGCGATGTTGACGATGGAGCCGCCGCCCGTTTCGCGCATGCCGGCCGCTGCCGCCCGCGCCACCGCGAAGGCGCCGGTCAGGTTGGTGTCGATGACGCCGGCAAACTCCTCCGCCGTCATGGCAAGCGCTGCGCCCGCGCCGGCAACGCCCGCATTGTTGATGAGGATGTCGAAGGGCGCGCGCCCGGCGAACAGCGCCGCCACGCTCTCCGCATCGGCCACGTCCATCTCCGCCGCCTCGGCGTCGTGTCCCGCCTCGCGCAGGGCGGCGGCATTCGCTTCCACCTTGTCGAGGCGCCGCGCCGCCAGCGTCACGCTGGCGCCGGCTTCCGTCAGCACCTTGGCGAAATGCTCGCCGAGCCCGCTCGAGGCGCCGGTGACCAGCGCCCGTTTTCCGTCAATCCGCAAGTCCATGTCCGCTCCTCACGCTTCGCCGCGCCGTTTGCGCTCGGCATCGTCCTAGGCGGTCAGCGCCTGATAGTCTGGCACGAAGCCGAGGCCCTTGCGCGCGTCGGAGGAGATGGCGTCCTGCGAGGTCACCCCGTCAATCACCGCCGGCGCGTTGGCCAGCCCCCGGCGGATGGCGTCCGCCAGATCGTCCGGGTTCTCCTCCCGCTCGCCATGGGCGCCGAGCGCCTCGCTCATCGCCGCCGCGCGCACCGCGCCCACCACCGAGGGATGGTCGGCCGGCACCAGGCCGCGGCTCTCCTGCGTGTCGAGATAGAGCGCGTCCGCCGCATCGAGGAAGCGGACCAGAGCCTTGCCGGCATCGCGCGCGAACTGCGGCTGATCGGCGAGCTCGGCTTCGCCTCCTATTTTCTCACCGTGCAGGACATCGTCCGCTTCGCCCGCAGCCAGGACCCGCCGATCCTGTGCCAGGGGTGCGGCTCCTCGGCCAACTCCGCCGTTTGCTATTGTCTCGGCATCACCTCGGTCAATCCGACCGAGTTCGACCTCTTGTTTGAGCTGGGCAGTGCAGCCGCGGCCGGGGCCGGCGCGGCGCGGGCCGTCGCGATCCGCAGCGAGGAGCGCACCACCTCGAAGGCACCGAGATAGGCCCCGTCGGTGCTGGTCGCCCGGCACAGCTCGCCGGCCGGCGTGCCGGTGCAGGGGCCGCTGGAGGCCATCCACTGGCGCGGGTTCAGCATGATCTGCTGCAGCTCGCTGCCGACGGTCCGCGACAGGGACGCGGACGGCTGCCCGGCCTTCGCCCCGCCCGCGGTCTCGTAGAAGAAGGGCGCGTCGATCTCCCAGCCCTGCGGCAGGATCAGCGCCAGCCCCGTCACCGGGTCGTGATAGGCGCAACCGGACGGGGCCCGGCAGGCCATGCCCTGGCTTTCCTGCGCCCGTTCCCCGCTCGTCAGGGGAATGACGAAACGGCTCTGGCCGCCCGACGTCACCGTGATCTCGCCTTCCAGGTCGAAGCCCTGGCCGGCGCCGTCGATCCGGTAGCGGCCGGGGGCGAGGTCGGCCGTGTAGCTGCCCATGTAGTCGTTCATGGCAAACTCGACGTCCTGCATCACCTTGTCGAGCCGGATCGCCGACCATTGCACGACCTTGCCCTCGACCTGGTCGGGCAGCAGGAGCGTGACCGCCATGCGCGGTTCGCCCTCGACGGGCCCGGCATCGCCGCGCTGTCCGGGCGGGTTTTGCTCCGCCTCGCCGCCGCCGACCAGCGGGATGACGAAGTCGTTGGGCTGACCCGGCACGATCTCGACCACGCCGCGGAACTCGGTCTCGCCGGGCCCCATGGCCGAGACCTCGTAGCGCCCCGGCTCGAACTCGGCCTCGCCGACCACCATCTCGGACTGCGGCGCCCAGGCTTCCGGGCTCATGTCCGGATCGAGCGGCACGGCCGACCACCACAGCGGCGTCGGCGGAAAGCCGTCCGGCAGGCGGAAGGTGGCGCGAACCATCGGCAGTGCGTCCTGTCCGGGCGCGGCCTGCGTCAAGGCGGGTGCATCACCCAGCGTGATCGGCTTGCGGGCGATGATCTCGGCGTCCCGACCGCCGTTCCGACGCACCACGATGTCAAAGGTACCTTCCTGATCGGGCATCCTGACGTCGAGACTGAGCGGTCCGCCAGCGCCGCCTCCCGGGCCGTGATAGAGGGCTCTGCCCTGGATAAGGTTCCTGTCGTCATTGTCGACGACATAGAAGCTGTAGTTCGTTGCGTATCCGCCATCAAAGGACAGGCTGACCGCCTCACCCGGCCGTGCGCGGTCAGGGCCGACGATGTTTACAACCGGGTTCTCGACGGACTCGAACCCGCGTTCGGCAATGATCTCATAAACGCGGTTTTGGCGAGCGATCACGACGAGGAGCCTATAGGTCCCGGGCTCCAGGGTGCCCGTCGCCCCGCCATAGGTACCCGGCTCGCGGCTGGAAATCAGATCCTCCCGCACGATCTGATCTCGCGTCAGAGACCCATCCGGTCCGGTCGCAATGATCTTGTAGGGCGTCCCACCCAGATGGCCCGAACCGGCATGGGTTATCTCAAAAGGTATGCGCGCCGCCATGCCCGCCTGGACCTGCCCGAGGGGCGGAATTTCAGCGGCGAACTGAGCGCCGGTGAAGGGTACGCCGTGAGAATCGCCGTTACGAGAAAGTGTCAGGGTGAGTTCCGCTCGCCCTTCCGGCCCTTCGGCAACGATGGTCCACTCGCCGCCCGGAAGCTGGGCCGATCGGCCCTCAAGGCTTTGCTGATGGCCTTCAGTTGTGCCCAATGGAATTACCGTGCCGTCCGGAGCTGTGGCAGTCCATTCCATCAGTCCGCGCGGCGTCCCCGTTCCGGTATCGCGGAACACAAAGCGCGTGCGGAACATCGTAGAGGTTCCGGGCTCGGCTTCCGGTTCCGGCATCGGCTCGGCCGCGGCGATCTGGTTGAGCGCATCGGTGAGCTCGGCGCCGGACTGCGGGCGCAGCAGCCGCCCGCCGGTCTGGTCGGGCACGCAGGCGAGCGCGTTCGCCTGCTGTTCGCTCAGGCCGAAGCCGACCACATGGGCGCGGATCTTGATGCCTTCGTTGGCCAGTTGCGCGGCAACCGCGCAAGGGTCGGCATTGCAGGTCTCCAGCCCGTCGGTGACCAGGATGATGTCGGCCTCCTCGGCCGTCGGCGGGATCTGGCCGGCGGCGATCCGCAGGCTTTCCGAGATCGGCGTCATGCCGCGCGGGTTGATGCGGTTGAGCCGCTGCGACAGGGCGCCGGCGTCCTGCTGTCCCGCGCGGGCGATGATCTCGATGTCGGAGCAGTCGCCGCGCCGGTTGTGGCCATAGGCGATGACGCCGAGCGGGATGGACGCATCGCGTGTGGCGAAGAACTGCCCCATCACCTCGCGCGCCACCTCGATCTTGGTGATGCCGCCGCCGAGCTGGCCCCACATCGAGCCGGAGGCATCGAGAATGAGGATGGCCGCCTTGCCGGATTGCGGCGTTGTCGGCTGTGGGGGCGATGACTGGGCGTTCGCCTGTGCGGCGGCGAACGCGCAGAGCGTTGCGGCGGCGAGCGCCGCCGTGAAGCCGGACTGTTTCATGATCTTCCTCCTCGTGCGGCCGCTCAGTCGCGGGCGAGCCTCAGGGCCGGACGCAGCACGTTCTCGGCGCGCGGGATGGCGATGCGGGCGGAAAAGGGCAGGGCCTCGTCGGTGGGCAGCTGCCGATAGCTGCCCTCGGCGGTGACCGACCCGTCGACGAGAAGCCCGTCGCGCAGGTCGAAGGAGACGGAGCCGCTCTCCACCGTGCCGGAGGCGAGGGTGACGGGCACGTCCGCGTCGTTGCGCTGCATCAGCTTGAAGACGCCGAGGAAGGCGCCGTCGGGCGCATCTGCCATCCCGGCCTCGCCGACGATGGCGCCGGATGTGGCATCGCTGTCGCCGAGGCGGACCAGCACCATGCAGAGCATGGTCAGGGTCGGCCCGTCGTCGAACATCATCCCCTGGACGCCGACGACGAGGCCGCCGCCTGCATCCGTGCCGTAGAGCCCGCCGCCCGCAAAGCCGCCGGCACGTGCGCCCGAGATTTCGCCCCTGGTGACGGGGGCGTCCGGCGTGCTCTCCACAAAGGTGCGGAACTGCGAGACGTCGAAGCCGGGCGGCGGCATCTCGCAGGCAGCCGGTCCGAGCGCGTCGAACACGAAGTCGGCTTGCGGCTCGACCTGGGAGCCGGGCTGGGCCTGGACGGCGGGTGCCGCAAGCAGGGCGAGGGCCGCAAGGCCGCCGCAGGCAGAACGTCGTCTGAAACTCATCTCATGGGTCCTTCAGGTGCTGAATGGTGCCCCCATCAGCGGTCCGGTTCCGACAGTTGCGTCCCTGCTTTGCCACCCTTCGAGGCAACTGCCGGATCGAGCCGGACCAAAGCGATTTCAATATCGATATGCGGCGGGCCTCATGCCTGCTGCTGCGCCGGGTCCGGCCCGGCAGTCTGGCCGGTCGCCGGCGCCGGCGACCACAACCCGCTCTTCTGCTTGATCGCGTCGAACTTCTTGGAGACCTGCGACAGCTTCGCGTCCCAGGCCGGATCCGGCGTCTGGCCGGCGGTGACCTTGAAGAAGGCCTGCAGCATGCAGGCGATGGCGAAGGGCTCGATCAGGGCCGCCTTGACCGCCCAGGCGAAGATCAGCGCGAAGACGATGCCGCCGGCCGACCAGGCGCCGGGGATCAGGTAGACGACCGCCGCGGCCGGAGCCAGCATGACCAGGAACACCAGGAACGACAGGCCGTAGACGATGAAGGTCAGCACGGCGGCGTTCTTCATCATCCGCCCGGCATTCTGGCCGTAGAGCACCAGGGCGGTGCGGGCCGAGGCCCAGGGATTGTCGCTGCGGGTGCGGATCGCATGGGCTAGGATCACCTCGTCGACGAGGCCGATGGCGATGCGCAGGAAGGCGCGCACCAGCCCCATGATCTGCTGGACCCCGGGAATGGGCAGGAATGAGGCGATGCCCTGGATCAGACCGGTCACGGCGGCGAGCACGCCCTTGACCAACTGGTCGATGGCGAAGAGCACGCTCGCCTCGGCGAAGCGGGCGGTCACCACCTGCCGGGCATGGGCGATCTGACCCTTGCCGTCCGGCATCTGCTTGCCGTCGATGAGTTCCACCAGCACGGCGATGTGGCCGGCCTTGACCACATAGAGAATGTACTCGCGCAGCAGGTAGATGACGCCGGCCGTCAGGCCGAAGCCGGCAATGCCGCCCCACATGGTGGAACTGGCACGAAAGCCCTCGTCGCCGAAGCCGCCGATACCCCAGCCGATGCCGGCTCCGGTGCCGGTGACGATCACATAGGCGCAGGCGATGCCGAAATAGACCACCATCCGGAAGACGATGAAGGGGGCGGTCTTCGCCATCAGGCCGAGCGACCGGCCAATACTGAAATCCCACATTCAAGGGTCTCCCGCAGCAGATGTGGTCATGAATCGCGCCATCCCGTGCGGGATGCGAGGCGAGCGTAGTCGCTTCGCAAGTTCCGCTCTTGGGGGCGGCGGTAGCGGATGCGGGCCAGGCGGCACAGATCCGGCTCTCTCGCGCCTTCGTGATCCGCGTGCCGGGCCGGGCGGCCGGGCGCTGCGCTCAATTCGCGGCGAAGGCGGCGGCGAGCGCGGCGGCGCGCACGTCCCTCGGCGTCTTGCCGAAGGCGCGGCGGAAGCTGGCGTTGAACCAGGACAGGTCGCTGAAGCCCGACGACAGCGCGATCTCGCTGATGCCGAGCGCGCTCTCGGCCGGATCGCACAGGCGCCGGTGGGCCAGCAGCAGCCGACGCTGGGCGACATAGTCGCGAAAGCTCGTCTCCTCGCCGGCGAACAGCGAGCGGATGTAGCGCGGCGAGATGGCATGGCGCGCGGCGATCCACTCGCTGCTGAGCTGCGGCGAGACGAGGTTCTGCTCGATGTCGGCCTTGATCGCCTTGAGCCGGGCGGCGCGCACGCCGCGCCCCCTGGCGATCTCCTCCGCCTCGCGCGAGGCGCCCATCGCCATGATCGTCAGGTCGTGGATGTGGCTGGAGCAGG
This sequence comes from Stappia sp. TSB10GB4, assembly GCF_900185745.1. Classification (NCBI taxonomy): domain Bacteria; kingdom Pseudomonadati; phylum Pseudomonadota; class Alphaproteobacteria; order Hyphomicrobiales; family Stappiaceae; genus Stappia; species Stappia sp. TSB10GB4. Next base: position 50,420 of record NZ_FYAV01000057.1, read on the forward strand.
TGGCGATCTCTTCGGCCGGCAGCAGGGCCAGTTCCTCGTGCAGCGAGCGGGCGTAGCGCAGCAGCAGCCGCCATTGCGGGGTCACCGGCTGCACCTCGCGCAGGGCGCCGTTGAGGCTGGTGCCGGCGGACGCGAGAAGGGCGCGCGGGATCGACAGGTAGAAGGCGTCGTTGCGCTCGCCGTGGAACTCGGCCGAGCCGGGCATCTCGTTGGGGTCGAGATAGACGGAGCCGGGCGTGCACACGACATTGCTGCCGCCCTGCTGGTACATGGAAAAGCCGCCGGACAGCGGCACATGCACCATGACGTTGTCGCCGGTTTCCGCCGCCAGCGCCTGGGTCCGCACCACGCCGCACCGGGAGTGCATCGTCTGGCCGGTCATCAGGCCGGGCAGCAGGCCGATGGTCGTCTCCGACCGGAAGCTGGCACTGTCGACGGGAGTGATCTCGAGCCGGCACATGGAGGCGACGGCATCCTGGAAGGCTGCCACCCTGACATCCGGATCGAAATCGCTGGCGGAGAGGGTGAGGACGCTCATCCGGCAAGTTTTACGTGTGGGAACCGGACCTGTCCAGATGAAGCACTCCCCCGGAAACGGCAGCACCCGGCACTGCAGACTTTGCTGCGGCGCCGGGCGCCATGGCGCAAGCGTGGCGATCATCATTCCCGGCGGCAGCCCGCCGCCGTTTCGCTGTCCAGCCCGGAGCGGGCATCGCATTTGCGCCATCGTCGGCAAGCGGCGGGTCAAAGTCCCGCGGCCGCCTTTCCGAACAGCGCCGCCGCCTGCGCCGCCGTGTAGCGGCCGAGGCGCACATCCTCGGCGACCAGAGCCGGATCGCGGTCCCGCGGATCGCCGTAGCCGCCCCCGCCGGGGGTTTTCACGCGCACCCGGTCGCCCGGCTCCAGCGGAATGTCCTGCGCCTTGGAAAGATGCTCGGGCACCATCGCCCTGCCGCCCTGCCACACGGTGACGGAGTTGGGTTCGCCATCCCGCCCGCCAAGTGCTCCCTGCGGCCCGAAGCGGCCATGATCCATCACGAAGCTCGCCGTCGCGTGGCCGCGCAGCAGCTCGATTTCGTAATCGAGCCCGAAGCCGCCGCGATGGCGCCCGGCGCCGCCCGAACCCTCGCGCAGGGCATAGCGGTGATACAGCACCGGGAACTGCTGTTCCATGATCTCCACCGGTGGCGCCTTGGAGATGCCGATGGTGGAACAGCCGTTGCTGAGCCCGTCATGGTCGGCGTTTCCGCCATAGCCGCCGCCCGAGATCTGGTACATCACGAAGCCGGCGCCGCGCGCCGGATCAACGCCGCCGAGCGCGAAATTGCCGGAACTGCCGGCCGGCGCCGCCGTCACCCGGTCGGGCAGGGCCTCGACAAGCGCGGCGAAGACCGCCTCGGCGATGCGCTGGCTGACTTCGGCGGCGCAGCCGGAGACGGGGCGCGGATAATGCGCATCGAGGAAGGTGCCGGCGGGACGGACGATGGTCAGCGGTTCGAAGGCGCCGGCCGAGATCGGCACATCCGGAAAGATGTGGCGCATGGCAAGGTAGACGGCCGAATGGGTCGTCGCCAGCACCGAGTTCATCGGCCCGCGGCAGGGCGGCGAGGAGCCCTCGAAGTCGAAGGTCAGCTCGCCGTCCCTCGCCGTGATCGCAAGCCGGATCTCCAGCGGTTCGTTGACGACGCCGTCGCTGTCCACATAGGCGAGCGAGCGGTAGGTGCCGTTCGGGATCAGCGCCACATTGGCCCGCATCTGCGCGGCCGCGCGCCGGCGCAATTCGCCGATCGCTGCGCGCACCACGTCGTCGCCATAGCGGTCGAGAATGCGCGCGAGCCGCGCCTCGCCGACCAGCAGGGCGGCGGCCTGGGCCTTCACGTCGCCGATGCGCTGTTCCGAAACGCGGATATTGGAACAGATGATCGAGTAGATCTCCTGGTCGAGCACCCCCTTCTTGAACAGGCGCACCGGGGGAAGCCGCAGCCCCTCCTGCTCAACGGACGTGGCCGAGGCCGAGAAACCGCCCGGCACCGCGCCGCCGGTGTCCGGCCAGTGACCGGTGTTGGAGAGCCAGCAGAAGATCTCGCCGTCGCGGTAGAAGGGCATGGCGAAGCGCACGTCCATCAGGTGGGTGCCGCCGAGATAGGGGTCGTTGACGATGTAGATGTCGCCGGGCTCCGGGGCGGGCACGCGTCCGTCGCGGATCATCTCGATCAAGGTGCGGGTGGAGTACTGCATGGTACCGACAAAGACCGGCAGTCCGCCTGCTCCTTGCGCGATGAGCGAGCCGTCCTCGGCGGAGTAGATGCCGTCGGAGCGGTCGTTCGCCTCGGCGATCACCGGCGAGAAGGCAGCGCGCGAGAAGGTGAGGTCCATCTCGTCGCAAACCTGCTGCAGGCCCGACTGGATGACGCTCAGCGTGATCGGATCGATGCTCATGCGCCTGCTCCGCCGGTGTTGCCAAGGGTGATGATGATGTTGCCGTCCCGGTCCTGGACCGCGTCGTCGCCCGGCTCGATGACGATGGTGGTGTCCATCTGCTCGACGATGGCCGGTCCGACGATCCGCGCCGACAGCGGCAGGTGGTCGCGCCAGTAGACCGGTGTCTCGCGCCAGCCGTCGAACCAGACGGGGCGCGTGGCGGTCCGCGCCGCATCGAGCGTCTCCCTGCGCCCGGCCGGATCGATCAGCAGAGCGAGGTCGATACCGGGGCGTCGGCCGATCACAGAGGTGTTGACGTTGACGAGGCTCGCTTTGATCTCGGGAAGGTCGACACGGAAACGGTGGAAATAGGCCGCCTCGAACAACTCCTGCAACTCCCCGACCGAGGGCGCCGGGCCGGGAAGCGGCACCCGCAGCAGATGGGTCTGGCCGATGAACTGCATGTCGACGGAGAAGATCTCCTTCAATTCCTCGATCGGCACGTTCTCCTTTTCCACGAGTGCCCGCCCCTCCTGGCGCTGCTGGGCAAAAAGGGCATGCACCTGGGCGATGTCGAGGGCGGCAAGCGGCCGGTTGACCGTGTTGACGAAGTCGTGGCGCAGATCGGCGACGACGCACCCGAGCGCGTTGGTGATGCCCGGACGCGAGGGAACGAGGACGCGCGGCACGCCGAGTTCGCGGGCGATGGCCGTCGCGTGAAGGGGACCGGCGCCGCCGAAGGCGAAGAGCGCGTAGTCGCGCGGGTCCTCGCCAAGGCTGATCGAGACCATGCGCACGGCCTCGGCCATGCGGGTGTTGGCGATGCGCAGGACGGCGGAGGCCGCCTCCTCGGGGGTGACGCCCAGCGGCGCGCCGAGTTTTTCAGCGAAGATCGTGATGAGATCTTCCCGCGAGATACCATTGGAGACGGAGTTGAGCTTGTCCGGGTTCATCCGCCCCAGCAGCAGGTTGGCGTCGGAGATGGTGGGCTCCGTGCCGCCGCGCCCATAGCAGATGGGCCCGGGGACCGAGCCGGCACTGTCCGGTCCCACCTGGAGCAGGCCCGCCCGGGTGATGCGGGCGATCGAGCCGCCGCCGGCACCTACCGTGCGCACGTCCACCATGGGAACGTGAATCGGCATGGCGTATTCGATCTCGATCTCGTTGGAAACGGCCGGTTCCGCGTCGCGGATCAGCGCCACGTCGGTGGAGGTGCCGCCCATGTCGTAGGTGAGAAGGTTGGGGATGCCGGCGCGCCGGCCGGTATAGGCGGCCGCCATGACGCCCGAGGCCGGGCCGGACATCACCGTCTTCGCCGCCTCGACGGCGACGCGGCGGGCGGAGACCATGCCGCCATTGCCGTTCATGACGAGAACGTCGTGGCGGTAGCCGTCACGGGCAAGCTCGTCGGCGAGCCGCTCGACATAGCGGCGCAGCAGCGGTTGCACCGAGGCGTTGATCGCCGCCGTCACCCCGCGCTCGAACTCGCGGCTTTCCGACAGCAGCGCATGGCCCAGCGTCACGTTCTCATTCGGCCAGACCTTCCGGGCGATCTCGCCGGCCCGCAATTCATGCGCCGGATTGGCGTAGGAATGCAGGAAGTGGATGACAAGCGCCTCGCAGCCCTTGTCGAGCAACTCCCGCATCGCCGCCTCCAGTGCCGCCTCGTCGAGGGCGACCCGGACACTGCCGTCCGCTTGCAGGCGTTCAGGCACCTCCAGGCGCAGGTCGCGCGGGATGATCGGACGAAACTCGCCCTTCATGCCATAGGCCTGGGGCCGCGTGCGCCGGCCGAGTTCCAGCACGTCGCGGAATCCTTGCGTGGTAATGAGGCCTGTGCGGCAGAGATTGCGTTCCAGTACCGCATTGGTCGTCGTCGTCGTGCCATGCACGATGAGGTCGATCGCGGCGAGATCCGCGTCCACCAGCTCCAGCGTCTTGCGCACGCCGAAGGCCTGGTTGTCGAGCGTGGTCGGCGTCTTGGCGAGGCGGACCCTGCCTTGGGCGGAATCGAAAAGCACGAGGTCGGTAAAGGTGCCGCCGACATCGATGCCGGCGACGAGCGCCGTGCGTCCCGCCGTGGCGGTCTTTTCTGGTGTCGGGGTGTCGGCGATCGATGGGATCATGGTCATGGACGCTTCCTGGGTGTCGACATCGTGCGGCGAAGGGGGACGTGGAAGCAGATCGCCTCAGGCCCGTAGGGCGCGGATCGCGGCGAGCACCTTGTCGGGCGTCGCCGGCAGGTCGGTGATCCTCGCTCCGCAGGCATCGGCAATGGCGTTCAGGATCGCCGGCGCGGTCGGGATCAGGCAGTGCTCGCCGAGCCCCTTGGCTCCGTAGGGTCCGTGCATGTCGCCCGTCTCGATGATCAGCGTTTCGATCGGCGGCACGTCGCCGATGGTCGGAATGAGATAGTCGTGCAGGTTTTCCGTTCGGCCGGGCAGGAATTCCTCCATCAGCGCCAGACCGATGCCTTGGGCGACACCGCCCTGGACCTGCCCTTCCACCAGCAGCGGGTTGATCGCCTTGCCGACATCGTGAGCGGCGGTGATCCGGAGCAGCCGCACGGTGCCGAGCCGCATGTCGACCTCGAGTTCGGCGATCTGCGCCGCCGTGCCGAAGACCGCGTAGGGCACGCCCTGTCCGTTTTCGTCCAGCGGCGAGGTCGGCGGGTCGTAGGTCTCGACCGCCTCGATCACATAGGCCGTGCTGTCTGGAGCCAACTCGGCAAGGGCGATGACGCGCTGGCCGTCCGCATCGCACAGCCGGATCTCGCCGTCCGAGATCACGATTCGCGCGGTGTCCGACACGTTGCCGAGACGCAGAAGGCGGGCGCGCAGTGCCTCGCCGCACAGCCTTGCGGCATTGCCGGTGACGAAGGTCTGGCGGCTGGCCGAGGTCTTGCCCGCATCCGGGGTCACGTCGGTATCCGGTCCGACGATCGTCACCGTCTCGACCGGCACGCCGAGCGCAGTGGCGAAGATCTGGGCAATGACCGTGTTCGAGCCCTGGCCGATGTCGGTCGCGCCCTGATGCAGCATCACCCGCCCCTCGCCGGTAAGACCAGCGCGGATCGTCGACGGATTGCTCATCGAGGTGTTGCCGCAGCCGTACCAGCCGCCGGCGATGCCGACGCCGCGGCGGATGTGTCCGCCCCCGGCATTGGCCGCTTGGGCTTCGGCGAGCGCCCGCTCCCAGCGCGGCTTCAGCGCGTCGAAACAGTCGATGATGCCCATGCCGCGCTCGAAGACCTGGCCGGTAACGGTCGCATCGCCGTTGGCGAGCGCGTTGCGGCGACGGAAGTCCAGCCGGTCGATGCCGAGCCGGTTGGCAAGTTCATCGTAAAGTGGCTCCTGGGCGAGCGCCGACTGCGGCACGCCGAAGCCGCGAAAGGCGCCGGCGGGGGCGGTGTTGGTGTGGATGCCGGCGCTGCGGGCGACATAGTTCGGCGTCCTGTAGGGACCGGAGGCGTGGATCGGCACGCGATTGGCCACCGTCGGGCCCCAGCTCGCATAGGCGCCGGTGTTGAACGTGCCGTCGAACTCGGCGGCGACGATGCGCCCCTCAGTATCGGCGCCGATGCGCATGCGGATCTCGGACGGGTGGCGCTTGGTCGAGGTCGCGATCGACTCGACGCGCGAATAGGTGACGCGCACCGGGCGGTTCAGCATCCAGGCGGCCAGCGCCACATAGGGCTGGCTGGTCAGATCGAGCTTGGAGCCGAAGCCGCCGCCGGTCGCCGTCGGCACGACGCGCACCGCCTCCTTCGGCAGCCCGAGAAGCCGGGCGATACTGTCCCGGTTCATCACCGGCGCCTGGGTGCAGCACTGGATTTCGATCCGATCTCCGACGCGCCGGGCGACGGCGGCCTCGGGCTCGATATAGCCGTGCTCGATGAAGCCAGTGGAGAACCGGCCCTCGGCCACCACCGCCGCGCGCTCCAGCGCGGCCTCCGGTTCCCCGCGCCGGACGAAACCCCGGCACATGACATTACCCTCGCGCCCCTCGTGCAGGTCCGCGATGGTGCCGGCGTCGGACGGCACCAGGGCGGCCGGCAGGTCCTCGTAGGCGACGGGGAAGTCGGAAAGGTCGAGCGCATTGACGAGATCGGCGGGGCCGACGACCGCCGCGACCGCCTCGCCCCGGAAGCGGATCTCGCCTTGCGCGAACATGGGCTGGTCCTCGAAGCCCGGTATCACGCCGAAACGGTTCTCGCCGGGCACGTCGGCGGCCGACAGCACCAGGGCGAGCCCGCGTTCGGCGCCCCAGGCACGGGTGTCGCCAAGGGTGAAGCGGGCGCGGTGATGGGGACTTCTGACGAGACGCAGGACGAGCGCGTCGGCGGGCGCCACGTCGTCGGCGAAAAGCTCGGCGCCGGTGACCTTCGGCCAGCCGTCGACGCGGGCCATGGCGGTGCCCACGCCGCCGGGGGCGGGCATGCCGGTGCCGCGGGCGTCGAGCACCGCGTCGATGATCTTGCGATAGCCGGTACAGCGGCATAGGACACCGCCAAGCGCGTCGCGCGCCGCCTCCTCGGAGGGCTCGGCCTGCGCGCGCAGCAGGGCGAGCGCCGACACCATCATGCCGGGGGTACAGATGCCGCACTGGGCGGCCTGGTGGCGCTGGAAGGCGTGGGCGAGCGCCTCGGCCTGCGGATCGGATGCGATGAGGCCGGCAAGCGTCTCGACATGGGCCCCTTCCACCTGGCCGAGTGCCGTCGTGCAGGCGCAGACCGGCCTGCCGTCGACCAGCACGGTGCAGGCGCCGCAGTCGCCGGCATCGCAGCCGACCTTGACGTCACGCGCCCCGGCCCGTTCCCGAAGGGCAAGCGACAGGCGCTCGACCGGATCGGCGTCAATGCGGGCGGGCTGCCCGTTGAGCACGAGGGGGACCCCGGTGGCGTCCCCGGTCTGCATCGGCATCATCTCTGTGCTCCCTGGTCGATGGCCGCCATCACGGTACGGACAACCAGCTCGCGCGCCGCGTCGCGGCGATAGTCGGCGCTGGCGCGGACGTCGTCGATCGGCGAAAGCTCGGCGAGCGCGGCCTCCGCCACCGCCGCGCGGACCGCCGTCCCGGAGGCCTCAGCGCCGCGAAGGGCGGCCTCCACGCCGGCCAGGCGGCGCGCCACCGCAGAGCAGGCTCCGACGGCGACCCGTGCCTCGCCGATCCGTCCCGTGCCGTCGAGCGCCACGGCGGCGGCTGCCATGGCGATGGATATGACCAGATAGCGTCGGGCACCGAGTTTCAGGAAATGGGTCCGAACCGGGCTATGGGCCGGGCTCCAGTCGGGCACCAGGATCGCGGTGACAATCTCGCCGGGGGCGAGCGCCGTCTTGCGGACCCCCAGGATGAAGTCGCCGAGCGGCAGCTCGCGAGGGCCGTTCGGGCCGGCGAGTTCGACACGGGCGTCCAGCGTCAGCAGCGGCGGGACGCCGTCCGCGGCGGGTGAGGCGTTGCAAAGATTTCCGGCGATGGTTCCCGCGTTCTGAATCTGGATCGAGCCGACCTCTCGGGCCGCCAGCCGCAGCCCGTCGAACAGCGGCGGCAAGTCCGCCCGGGCGATCTCCGACCAGGTGGTCATGGCGCCGATGCGCCAGCCGTCCCGTTGCCGCGCAATGCCCCGCAGCGCGGCGATGCGGCCGAGGTCGACGACACGGCCCCGGGGCCGGCGTCCTCCGAGCGCGGGAAAGAAATCCGTCCCGCCCGCCAGCACGCGCGCCTCGCCCCCGGCAAGCAGGGCCAGCGCGTCGCCCACCGTGTCCGGCCTGTGATAGTCCGGCCTGTCGGAATCCGGCCTGTGAGAATCCGGGGTGCGAACCTGCATCGCTGCCTCAGTTCATTTCGTTTGCATACTAACAACGTTAGCGCTCAGTCAAAATTCCTGTCAAGCACTCGGATGCGCCATTCTGACCAAAGTTTGATCATGCATTTTTTCGTTGCGCCAGCCGACATTTTTCGTTTGCATACGAACGATAAATGTCGTCATCCCCGCCGCAAGGAGCGCCCAGATCATGACGGAGACACTCGCGAACGACCGCCCGATCCTGGCGGGAGAGCCTTCTTCCTTTGCCGTGCCGGCCGGTTGCCACGCCCTTGCCGTGCGCGAGGTGCAGCACTACACGGACACGCTGTTCCGCTTCCGCATCGCCCGTCCGCCGGAGTTCCGGTTCCGCTCGGGCGAATTCGTGATGATCGGCCTGCCGAATGCCGAGAAGCCCGTGTTCCGCGCCTATTCCGTGGCGAGCCCGGCCTGGGACGAGGAACTGGAATTCTATTCGATCAAGGTGCCGGACGGACCGCTGACCCAGCATCTGCAGAAGATCCGTCCCGGCGACACGGTGCTGATGCGCAAGAAGGCGACCGGCACGCTGGTCAACGACGCGCTGCTGCCCGGCAAGCGGCTGTGGATGTTCTCCACCGGCACGGGTATCGCTCCCTTCGCCAGCCTCGTCCGCGACCCGGAAACCTATGACAAGTTCGAGGCCATCCATCTCGTCCATGGCTGTCGGACCGCCTCGGAGCTGAAATACGGCGAGGATCTCGTCGCGGCGCTGCGGTCCGATCCGCTGATCGGCGAACTCGTCGAGGGACGTCTCCACCACTACACGACCGTCACCCGTGAACCCTTTCCCCGTCAGGGCCGGGTCACCGATCTGATCGCCTCGGGAAAGCTCTTTGACGATCTCGGCGTGCCGCGCATGGGACCGGCCGAGGATCGCGCCATGATCTGCGGCTCCATGGCCATGCTCAAAGACACCAAGGAACTGTGCCTTGGCCATGGGCTGGAGGAGGGGGCGAACAACAAGCCAGCTCAGTTCGTGGTCGAGCGCGCCTTCGTCGACTGACCCGATCTGCCGCGACACGCGGCAGAGCTGCTCGATAAATCAGCGCGGAAGGCGCGCAAAGCCGATTGACACCAAAATCCCATACATGTTTGCATACTAACGAAGCGAGCATGGGTGCCAGCAGGAGTCACGACGTTGACTGCAGCCGATGGAAAGCCTGCGAAGATCAGGTGCGATGCCTGCCCGGTGATGTGCTACATCGCCGATGGCCGCTCCGGCGCATGCGATCGATACGCCAATGACGGCGGCCAACTCGTCCGTCTCGATCCGCTCACGATCCTGCGGCAGCGCGCCGAAAGCGGCGGCGAGATCGTTCCCTTCCTCGACAAGGAATGGGATGGCGACATCCTCCCCTCCGAGGGCGGCTTCGTCACCGCGATCGGCGCGGGAACCACTTATCCCGACTACAAGCCGGCCCCCTTCATCGTCGCCTCGACGGTCGATGGCGTCGACATGGTCACCGTCGTCACGGAGGGCATCTTCAGCTATTGCGGGGTCAAGCTGAAGATCGACACCGACCGGCATCTGGGCGACGAGTGTTCGCCCGTTCGCGCCGATGGCGAGGTGATCGGCCACGTCACCACCTCCGAATACGGCAGCCAGATGCTGTCCCTCGGCGGCGTCCATCACCTGACCGGCGGGTCCAAGAAGGAAGGCCGTGTCACCTGTTCCACCATGCTGGCGCTGTGCAACGGCGAGGCGGTCGAGCTTGCCATCGACGGCGGTGCGGCGCTCACGGTGCAGGCCGGCCGGCCCCCCGTCATCAACGGCCAGACCGAGGAGCGCATGCGCGTCGGCTGCGGCTCCGCCACGGTCGGCATGTTCGCCGCGCAGTGGAAGGGGCTGGTCGACGAGGTGATCGTCGTCGACGACCACATCACCGGCGTGATTTCCGAGCATCAGGCGGGCAAGGTCATCGGCTGGGCGCCGACCGGCATCCGCATCAATGGCCGCCGCTCGACGCCGGGCCGCTATTTTCAGGTCGCCGACCCGGGCACCGGCTGGGGCGGCACCGATCTCACCGATCCGCTGGCGATCCTGGGCGCGTTCGACCCGAAGGTGGCGTGGCCGGGCCTGTCCCTCCTGATGGTGTCGACGACCGGCGAGCATGCCGCCTATTTCGAGCTCGACGAAGCGCTCTTGCCCGTCGGCAAGGACATGCCCGCGCGGCTGGCGCCCTCGGTTCGCCGGATCGCCGACAATTGCGAGCCGGCACTGACCTCCGTGTTGTTCATGGCCGGCGCCGGCGGATCGCTGCGCTCCGGCGTCACCGAGCACCCGGTCGGCCTGACCCGGTCCGTACAGGGCGCGCTCACCTATGTGAGCTGCGGCGGCGCGCCGGTCTATGTCTGGCCGGGCGGCGGCATCACCTTCATGGCCGACGTCACGCGCCTGCCGCGGAACGCCTTCGGCTATGTGCCGACACCGGCGCTGGTCGCGCCGATCGAATTCACCATGCGCGCCGAGGACTACCGGGCGCTCGGCGGCCACATGGACTATGTGATGCCCCTGTCGGAGGCCCTTGAAGGCAAGACCGGCCGGCAGAACGACCATATCCTCAAGGGCCGGCGCGGGGTGCAGCCCTCTTCCGGCAATCCCTGGCCGACGGGTCCCGACAACTTTCCCTGGCGGAGACATTCGGCATGAGTGCCGCGGCCCGCATGTCCGGCGCGAGCGCGAGGCTTCTGGCCGATGGCCGCCGGCTGCACCTTCAGCACGGGCCGATCGATCTGGTGATCGAGGCAAGCGGCGAGGCCGGCGAGGTGGCGCTGGCCTACCGACAGGCCTGCGCGGCCTTCGGCCCGATTCTCGACGATCTCGTCGCCGAACTGCCGCGGCTGCGCCCGCCCGCTGGGCCTCCCCCCGAAGGATCGGTCGCCCGTCGCATGGCCGCCGCCGTCGCCCCGTTCGCCCCCGTCTTCATCACGCCGATGGCCGCTGTCGCCGGCAGCGTCGCCGACCATGTGCTTGCCGCCCTGATCGCCGGGCGCGATCTGGACCGCGCCTATGTCAACAATGGCGGCGACATCGCACTCCACCTCGCGCGAGGAACCTTCCGCGTCGGCATCTGCGAGGATCCGGTGGCGGGCACAGCGGGCGGCATCGTCACGCTGGCGCCGGGCGAGGGAATCGGCGGCATCGCCACCAGCGGCTGGCGCGGACGCTCTCACTCGCTCGGCATCGCCGATGCGGTGACCGTTCTGGCCGAAACAGCGGCCCGCGCCGATGCCGCAGCGACCTTGATCGCCAACGCGGTCGACCTTCCCGGTTCGCCCCGGGTGACCCGCGTGCCGGCCCGCGACCTTGCTCCCGACAGCGACCTCGGCCTGCGCCCGGTCACCGTCGGGGTGGCGCCGCTGTCGCCGCTGGAGATCGGCCGGGCTCTTGCGCGCGGCGAAGCGGTCGCCCGCGCCCATATGCGGTCGGGGCTGATCCGGGGCGCCTTCCTCGCGCTGGCCGGCGAGCGGCTGACCGTGTCCGGCGGTTCCGCCGCCGGGGCGCCCCTTTCGTTCGATTCCTGGAGGACCAAAGCCTGTGCCTGAGCCGATCCTGCGCAAGAGCGCCATCATCGTCGAGGAAATCCATCATGAAGGTGGCCCGGTCGCATCCGCGCCGCTGAAGCGCGCCGCCGCACTGAGCGTCATCCAGAACCCGTTCGCGGGTCGGTATGTCGAGGAGATCACCTCCTTCATGGACGACCTCAAGCCGCTCGGCCTGAAAATGGCGAGGGACCTGATCGACGCGCTCGGCGGCGATCCGTCCGTGGTCGAGGGTTATGGCAAGGGCGCCATCATCGGCTCGGCCGGCGAGTTGGAACATGGCGCCCTCTGGCACGCGCCGGGTGGCTATTCCATGCGCGAGGTGCTGCCCGCGTCCATGGCGATCGTGCCGTCGACCAAGAAAGTCGGCGGGCCGGGCACACGGCTTGATGTACCGATCACCCATACCAACGCCTCCTATGTGCGCTCGCATTTCGACGCGATGGAGGTCGGCCTCAACGATTCCCCACGTGCCGACGAGATGCTGCTCGTGCTGGTCATGACCACGGGGCCGCGCATCCACAACCGCGCAGGCGGTCTGAAAGCGTCCGAGGTCGTCGGCAAGGACGGGCTGAGATGAGCCTTGCGATCCGCAAGATCGTCACCCGCGTGGAGGACACCTGGCTCGAGATGGGCCAGGCGGTGACGCCGCCGGCCCGTCGGGCCGCCGCGGTGGCGGTCATCGGCAACCCCTGCGCCGGACGGTTTCACGCGGATCTCGCCGCGCTGGTCGCCCTGTCCGAGGAGATCGGCGAGTTGCTGACGCGCCGTGCGCTTGCCGCGCTCGCCGTCGAGGCTCCGGCGATCCAGAGCTTCGGCAAGGCGGCGATGATCGGCGAGAACGGCGAGTTGGAACACGCCGCCGCCCTGCTGCATCCGCGCCTCGGCGCGCCGATGCGCGCGGTGCTCGGCGGCGGCAAGGCGCTCGTTCCCTCGGCGAAGAAGATGGGCGGGCCGGGCCAGTCGATCGACGTGCCGCTCGGCCACAAGGACGCGGCCTATGTGCGCTCCCATTTCGACGCCATGGAGGTTCGTCTTGCCGATGGCCCGCGGGCGGACGAGGCGCTGGTTGCCATTGCACTTTCGACGGGCGGACGGCCCGGTGCCCGTTTCGGCGGGCTCACCCACCAGGAGATCAGGGGCGACGACGGCTTGAGATAGCGTGTGTCAGAGGGGAAAACAGCCATGGAATTCGTGCGGAACGCCTGGTATGTCGCCGCCTGGTCGTCGGAAATCGACGGGCAGCTTCGACGTTTCACGATCCTTGACGAGCACATCGTTCTCTTCCGCAAGTCGGATGGGACGGTGGCGGCGCTGGAGGACCGCTGTCCGCACCGCCTGCTGCCGCTGTCGCTCGGCAAGCGGATCGGCGACACGGTGCAGTGCGGCTATCACGGCATGACCTTCGATGCCTCGGGCGCCTGCGTGCGCATTCCCGGCCAGTCGAACCTGCCGGCCTCGGCCTATGTGGTCAGCTACCCGATCGTCGAGCGCCATGACATCGTCTGGATCTGGATGGGAGACCCGGAAAAAGCCGATCCCGACGAGGTCTTCGACATGCCGGAATTCTCCGATCCGGCCTGGGCGGCACATCAGGGCGATGCGCTGCACCTGAAGGCCAATTACCTGAACGTGGCGGAAAACCTGGTCGACCCCGCCCATGTCAGCTTCGTGCACCCGACGACGCTCGGCAACTCTGCGTCCGAGAACGTGCCGGTTCACGTTTCGACCGAAGGCAAGGCGATCGTTGCCTGGCGCTGGATCCGCGACAGCGAGCCGGTCGGCTTCTTCAAGGTCTTCGGCGGGTTCACGGAGAATGTCGACCGCTGGCACTACTACCATCTGCATACGCCGAGCACGGCGGTGATCGACTTCGGCAGCGCGCCGACGCGCGCCTGTATCGGCGAGGATGAGCGCGACAAGGGCGTGCGCGTCTTCGCGCTGCATTTCATCACACCCGTCAGCGCCAACTACACGATCGACCGCTGGATGCACCTGCGCAACACCGCGCTGGACGACGAGGACGCGGCCGCGACGATGGACGCCCTGCTGCGGAAAGCCTTCCAGGAAGACAAGCAGATCCTGGAGGCGATCCAGGCCGAGGAGGACCGGCCGCGGAAGCGGCGCCCGATCCGGATCGCGATAGACAAGGGGCCGATGGTCTACCGCAAGCGCATTTCCGAGCTGATCGAGAAGGAGCGTACGCAGGACATCGCCTCGCACCCGACCCCCGCTTACGTCTACCACGACTGACGGCGGCGGCACCCCGCCTGGCGCGTCCGCGCGCCCGGCCCCCCGGAAGAGCCAGACAAAGACAACCACAAGGCCAGAAAGACGAACGGTCGAAGACCGTCGCGCACCAACCAGAGTGAGGGACAGATGAAGAGCTTGAAAACCTGGACGGCGGCAGCCGTCGCACTTCTCTCGGCGAGCACGGCGGCGCTTGCCGCCGATGCGATCACGATCGGCGAGATCAACCACTACAAGCGGATGGCGGCCTTCGCCGAACCCTACAAGAAAGGCATCGAGCTGGCGCTCAAGGAGGTCAACGCCGCCGGCGGCGTTCTCGGCAGGCCGCTCGAATTCATCTTCCGCGATGATGATGGCAAGCCCGGCGACGCGGTGAAGATCGCCGAAGAACTGATGACGCGCGACGGCGCGGTGATGCTGACCGGCACGATCCTGTCGAATGTCGGCCTCGCGATTTCCTCCTATGCTGGCGAGAAGGGCTACATCTATCTCGCCTCCGAGCCGCTGGCGGACGATCTCGTCTGGAAGTCGGGCAATCCCTACACCTTCCGCCTTCGCACCTCGACCTATGTGCAGGCCGCGATACTGGCCGAGCAGGCCGCGAAGACGGACGCGATCCGCTATGCGACCATCGCCCCGAACTATGCCTACGGAACGGCGGCCGTCGCCGCTTTCAAGGAGAGCCTGACGCGCCTGAAGCCCGAGGTCGAGTTCGTCACCGAACAGTGGCCCGCCCTGTTCAAGATCGATGCCGGCGCTGAGGTGCAGGCGCTGGAGGCCTCCAAGCCCGATGCCATCTACAACGTCACCTTCGGGACCGATCTGCAGAAGTTCGTCCGCGAGGGCACGACGCGTGGCCTGTTCGAGGGACGCACGGTCTACGGCCTGCTGACCGGCGAGCCGGAATATCTGGAGCCGCTCGGTGCTGAGGCGCCGGAAGGCTGGATCGTGACCGGCTATCCCTGGTACGGCTTCACCAGCGGCCCGGAAAAGGTCTTCGTCGACAGCTATATGGCTGCCTTCCCCGGCGAAACGCCGAAGATCGGCAGCATCGTCGGCTACATGACGGTGCAGTCCATCGCCGCCCTGATCGAGAAAGCCGGTTCGACGGAGACGCCGGCGCTGCTGGAGGCGTTCAAGGATCTCACCCTCGACACGCCGATGGGCGAGGTTACCTACCGCGCGCTCGACCACCAGTCGACGATGGGCGCGTATCTCGGCGTCACCGCCGTGCAGGATGGCCAGGGCGTGATGGTCGACTGGTCGTTCAAGGATCCGACCCCCTACATGCCGAGCGAAGACGAGATCCGGGCGATGCGTCCGGCCAAGTAGGCCTCGCCACGATCGCACCCGAGACCGGCCCGCCGCTCCCGTTGCGGCGGGCAACGCCCCCTCCTTATCGTCGGTAGAAAGAACGCCATGGGTCTCTTTGTGGCACAGATCCTCACAGGACTTGCGAATGCGGCAGCGCTCTTCCTGGTCGCTTCCGGTCTGTCGCTGATCTTCGGTGTGACGCGCATCGTCAATTTTGCGCATGGATCGCTCTACATGCTCGGCGCCTATGTCGGCGTCACGCTCATGGCCGCGTTGCCGGGGCATTTCGGTTTCTGGGGCTCGATCCTGCTGTCGGGCCTGATCGTCGGCCTGATCGGCGTGGTCATCGAGATCTGTGTTCTGCGGCCCGTCTATCGGGCGCCGGAGCTGTTTCAGCTTGTCGCCACCTTTGGCGTGATCCTCGTCATCCAGGATCTCGCGCTGATGGTCTGGGGCGCGGAGGACAGGCTCGGTCCGCGGGCCCCCGGCCTGACCTCGGTCGTGCGCATCCTCGGCGAGCCGGTACCGCAATACGATCTGGCGCTGATCGCCATCACCCCCTTCATCCTGTTCGCGTTGTGGTGGCTGATCACCAGGACGCGGATCGGCATCCTGGTGCGGGCGGCGACACAGGACCGCGAGATGGTCGGCGCGCTCGGCGTCAATCAGGCGTGGCTGTTCACCGGCGTGTTCTTCCTCGGCTCGGCGCTGGCCGGTCTGGGCGGCGCGATCCAACTGCCCAAGGGCGGCGCCGACCTGCTGATGGATCTCAACATCATCTCGGCGGTGTTCGTCGTCGTGGTGATCGGCGGCATGGGCTCGGTCACCGGCGCCTTCCTCGCTTCCGTGCTGATCTCGGTGCTCAACGTGTTCGGCGTCGCTTATCTGCCGCAGAGCACGCTGGTGCTGATGTATGTGGTGATGGCCATCGTGCTGCTGATCCGGCCCTATGGCCTGTTCGGGCGCGAGGAGAAGGCGGGCGAGCACGGTCAGGTCGGAGAGCCTGATCGCCCGGTGCGGCCCTTCGGCACGCTGGGCCGCGCCCTGACGGGTCTGCTGCTGCTGGCCCTGGCGCTGCTGCCGGTGTTCGGCTCGAGCTTCTCCCAGGTCCTCGTCATCGACATCCTGATCTTCTGCCTGTTTGCCGCCTCGCTGCAGTTCATCCTCAGCACGGGCGGCCTCGTCAGCTTCGGCCATGCGGTGTTCTACGGGGCGGGCGCCTATGTCGCGGCGCTGCTCATCACTTATGCCGATACGCCGATGGAGGTCGCCTTCCTGCTGGCGCCGATCTCCGCCGGCCTGATCGCGTTGGTCGTCGGCTGGTTCTGCATCCGCCTCAGCGGCGTCTATTTCGCCATGCTCACCCTCGCCTTCAGTCAGCTCGGCTGGTCTCTGGTTTTCCAGTGGAACGAGGTCACGGGCGGTGACGACGGCCTTGTCAACATCTGGCCGTCCGCCTGGCTTTCCGGCACGACGTCCTACTACTACTTCACCCTGGTGTTCGTGACGGCGGGCATCCTGTTCCTGCGCCATGTGGTCCACTCGCCGTTCGGCTATGCCTTGCGGGCGACACGGGACAGCGCCCGCCAGGCGGAGGCGACCGGCATCGACGTGCGCCGGGTGCAATGGATCGGCTTCGCGCTGGCCGGCGCCATCGCTGGCGTCGCGGGTGCGCTGTTCGTGTTCTCGAAGGGCTCCGTCTTTCCGAACGAGATGCAGATCTCCAAGAGTTTCGACGCCCTCATCGTCGTCTTCCTCGGCGGCGTGAAGACGCTTTCGGGGGGCGTGGTCGGCGCCACCTTCCTCGAAGGGGTCAAGGACTGGCTCATCCGTCTCGAATACTGGCGGCTGATCATGGGGCTCCTGATCATCTGCGTCGTCATCATCGCACCGGACGGCATCGTCGGCACGCTGCGCAAGGTTGCCGACCGCATCGGCCTCGGCCGGCAAGAGGAGGCCTCGCGATGACCGCCGTTCTGAAGGTGGAGAACCTTGCCAAGCATTTCGGAGGCATCAAGGCCGTCAATGGCGTCAGCTTCGAGGTCGCGCCGGGCGAACTGAAGGCCCTGATCGGTCCCAACGGCGCCGGCAAGTCCACCTGCTTCAACATGCTGATGGGCCAGCTCAAGCCGACCTCCGGCCGGGTTCTGTTCGATGGTCGCGACATCACCGGGCGGCCACCCCGCGAGATCTGGCGCCTGGGGGTCGGCCGCACGTTCCAGATCACCGGCACCTACCAGAGCATGACCGTGGCCGAGAACGTGCAGATGGCGCTGATCTCCCATCACCGCCGGCTGTTCGCGATGCTGCCGCGCGCCCACCGGCTCTATCGCGAGGAGGCGATGGCGCTGCTGGAGACCGTGGGCATGGCGGATCAGGCGGACCGCGCCTGCGCCATTCTGGCCTATGGCGACCTCAAGCGCCTGGAACTGGCGATTGCGCTCGCCCACGGGCCGCGCCTGCTGCTGATGGACGAGCCGACGGCGGGCATGGCTCCCCGCGAAAGGATCAGGCTGATGCAGCTCACGGCCGATATCGTGCGCGAGCGCGGCGTCAGCGTGCTGTTCACGGAGCATGACATGGACGTCGTCTTCGCCCATTCCCACCACATCATGGTGCTGAACCGGGGCGAGCTGATCGCCGAGGGGTCGGCGGCGGAGGTGCGCGCGAATGCGCGCGTGCAGGAGGTCTATCTCGGCGGCGGCACGCTGTTCGCGACGGAGGGCGCCGATGCTTGAGCTGCACGATGTCAACAGCTACTACGGCAAGGCGCATATCCTGAGCGATCTCGGGTTCTCCGTGGGCCGGGGTGAGGTCGCCGCCCTGCTCGGGCGCAACGGCGCGGGCAAGACCACGACGATGAAGTCGGTGATGCAGCTCGTGCGGCCGCGCTCCGGCGAGATCCGGTTCGACGGGACCTCGCTGGTCGGTCTGCCTTCACACAAGGTCGCGCGGCTTGGCCTCGGCTATGTGCCGGAAGAGCGCAGGATCTTCTCGGATCTCACCATCCTGGAGAACCTGGAGGTCGGCCGCCAGCCGCGCCGCCAGGGCGCGCCCAACTGGAAGGTGGAGACCCTGTTTGAGCTGTTCCCCAACCTTTGGGAGCGGCGCCACAATCGCGGCAAGGCCCTGTCCGGCGGCGAACAGCAGATGCTCACCATCGCCCGCACGCTGATGGGCAATCCGAAACTGCTGCTGCTCGACGAGCCCTCGGAGGGCATCGCGCCGGTGATCGTGGAACAGATGGCTCATACCATCGTACGGTTGAAGCAGGAGGGGTTGACGGTCATCATTTCCGAGCAGAACCTTCACTTCGCCCGCATGGTTGCCGACCGTGCCGTCATCATCGAGGGGGGAGAGAAGAAGTTCGATGGGAGTTTCCCCGAACTTGAAGCTCAGCCGGAGATACGGGATGCCTATCTCTCCGTGTGAGGATCGCCGCTCCGCGGCAACAACCGGGACATATTCGTGACGAGCAAGTCCGACGACACGGTCGAGGAGGCCTCCCTGTCTCCCGACCACGGCTATGTGATCGACGAGCAGGTCGGCTATCTTCTGCGTAAGGCCTACCAGCGCAACGCGGTGCTGTTTTCCGAGCACATCGGTGATCTGACGCCGACGCAGTTCGCCGTGCTTGCCCGGCTTACCGAGCTTGGATCGGTCTCCCAGAACCAGCTCGGGCGCACGGTCGGTCTCGATGTCGCGACCACCAAGGGCGTCGTCGACCGGCTGACCGCTCGTGGCCTGCTGCGCGCCGACCGCGATCCGTCCGACCGTCGCCGCCAGCTCATCTCGCTTACCGCCGAAGGCTGGGCCCGGTTCAGGGCGACCGCGCCGCTCGGCTTGAAGGTCAGCGCCGAAACGCTGGCTCCTCTCACCTCCGCCGAGCAGCGCACCCTGCATCGCCTCCTCAAGAAGCTGCAATAGGCGGGAGCGGAGTTGCAACGGCGAAGAGCCGGACCGGTTCGCACCCGCCCTACGCCGCCATAGGCGGCTCTCATCTCCACGCGACTGGTTCGTGCGGCAGACCTGGCCGGTGCCGGGCGAGTTCGCCTACGCCGACGGGGCCTTCGACGCGAACTGGTTGCGCGACGTCCTGACCGGACGAGGAACCGAGCCGATCATCCCGTCCAGATCCAGCCGTCGCTTCCCGGCAGAATTCGGCCGGGACATTGCTGCGGCTGGGAACTTGTTCTCCTCGCTGAAAACCGAGCGGGCAGCCCGCAAGATCTACAGGGCGCGGGATGAGGCGAGGGCGGATGTGTTCGATGACATCGAGCGCGTCTGCAACCCTCGGCGACGCACTTGGCACTCGGTCATCTCCGCCCCGTCGAGATCGAGGAACAAGCTATGTCAGCTTAACCTGGTGTCCGAAAAACCGGCAGCAGGCCACACAGGGGCAAGGTCAGCGGCACGCTCTATGGTGTCGCCATCGAACTGAAACAGGCCGTCACGGTATCCTTGTTGGTCTGCAATTTTTGAAAGGCGGCTCTCAATTCTCCGCCACCGGACCATAGGCGGCTCTCGTCCGGCATGCCGAATTCCGTCTTGCCGAGAAGGAAGCTTGCTTCGCCCGCCCGTCGGTCTGCTCCGAGGGCTTCAAATCGTTCCTCCAGATCCACCCAATGCGCCTTGAGCGCGGTGAGCACGGCCATCTCATTTTTCACTACATCCCGCAGCCCCCGCACTTTGCCGGCTGTCTCAGTGCGGCCGGCAAAGTGCGCCTCCCTTGCCATGTTTCCGAGAGAGACCGACAGGACGGTGGCATATGACTGGGCACCTTCCAGCAATCCCATGCAGCGCCGAAACCTGTCGTAGGGGGCCTGGACGGCCGCAGCCATGGCAGAAGGCGCGGGTTGCGCCGGTGATGGCGTCCCGGGCGGAGACGAAGGCGCGGGCGATACCTGCGGTGTGGTCCGATCGAGCAGGCCGGGATCGATCCGGGCCGGCGGCTGGCCGAGACTCAGCGCCTGATTGAGAACGCCGGCCTCGAACACCACCGCATCGAGCATCGTCCGGGCGCGCGCAGCCAGCCCATCCGGCCCCTCCCTGTCGGCGACGTCGCCAGGGACGAAGATTCGGATCGCATTCCTTTCCGGCTCCGCCCCAGGAAAGGCGGCGGCATGGACCTCGTGGGTCAGTTCGCGCGCCAGCCAGGCTCCGACGAGGTCTGCCCTATCCAACGTAAGCCGGCTCAAGAATGCGATGGTCGGCCGGCGCTCACTGATCGCAAGCCCGACATCCCGCTCTCGTGCGCGGGTGATGATGTCCTCCTGCCGCAGGTGCGCATCGACAATCGCGAACATGTCACCCCTACTCAGCACCGCCATCAGGCGGGCCGTGGCGACAGGAACCGCTCGCCCGCCAATGGCGGCCTGACGAGGTTGCGGGCCGGCCTGCACCATGAAGAAGCCACTGAGGCCGACCGCGTCGTTTCCGTGACCCAGCTTGCGGGCGCGTATGGAGACGCCATGCTCGTCGCCCGGAAGCAGAAGATTGTCTGTGCGCCAGCCATTGGCTCCGTCCACCCAGGTCAGGGTGATACACTGGCCAATCCCCGTGACCGGGCGGGTATCCTCGAAAGTCATCTCGCAATATCGGCCATCGGGTATCACCGGGCTGGCGTGAGCGTTCTGCTGCGTGATGATCGGGATCTGCGTCTCGTAGCACCCAGCGAGCGCCAGCGCTGCGGCGACCACCAAACCGGCGCGCAACCTGCGCCGATGTCCCGCACGCAGTGTCATGGCTGACCCGACCTTTCCGGCACCGGCCCTCCCGCTTCAATCGCCGCCACGATGCCGGCCGCATTGGCGAACCGCGCCAATTGCGGCCATGCCGCTGCCAAGAGGTTGATCCAGTTGCGCCGCTTGCCGATGCGTCCTGGTGCATCGATCCTCCTGCGCCTTGGGATCGCCGCACCTTTGGGCCAGAACTCAAATTCTTCATAGGGGCGGTCGAGCCAGGCGCGAAAGACCTCTTGGCCTCTACACACTGCGGCAATCGACAGCCAGTCCGAAGCGTGCGGTTCAAGGACGATCTGCGCACGCTCGCCGGCCCACTCTACCAGGATTTCGAGCCGTTCCCCCTGGCGGTGCGAGCAAACCCGTAGCGTTATCGCGCCGCCGCTCCCCGTTTCCAGCAGCCAGCGCGGGGCATTGCTCAGCGCATCCGCGAAGTCGTCGAGCGCGGTAGCGGCGGCGATGCGGAGCGGCATCTCTCCGCCTGTCAGACCCTCGAACCAGGATGGCGGAACCGGGGGCGACGTCTCGCTTGCCGACGTAGGCTCACTTATTGGCATCCGCCGCGCTCCCGTCATAAGCCTCGGCAAAGCCGGCAAGGGACAGGCGCGGCTGGCAATTTGTTTCGCATATTCCGCTGTTGATCTCGAGAATGTCGTTCGAGGACACCATGCCGCCATCGGCGTCGCGGAAGAGGATTTCGAAACGCAGCACCGCCGCTGGATCGTCACTGAGAAAGATGTCCCGGTAGCTGTGCGGCGCGGTGGCGCTGGCGGCCAGCATGGCGGCGACAAGATCGGGGCCGAAGGTGAAACGGTAGAGATTTCCTTCGACATAGAGCGGCGGCCAGTGGACCCGGTCCGAAGTAGGCAGCGGGTACTCCGGCGCGTCGGCGCGCCACTCCTTTTCCCCCAGCCGCACGATCACGGCTTCCGGCGTGAGGGCGCGCGCCTGACCCTGCTGCCAATGCGGTTCATAGGCGATGTCGACCAGCAGCGCGGCGGCGTCACGCGGCCCGGCGGCTGGAAGGGTGGCGATGACATAGATGCCGTCGTTCCAGTTCATGGCCGCGCTGCCGGGAGGGTAGCCGTCGCTCGACCACCGCATTCCCACGCCCGGCGTCGCATAGCCATCCGCCGCCTCACCGAACCACGGCGCCTCACGGAACCACGGGCAAACCTCGGACGCATAAGTCGCGTCGGCGCAACTCCACTCGGCGCCGGCCGGAGCAGGCAGCGCGAGGGCTGCAAGCAGGGCGAGGAGGGCCGCTCTCATGGCCCTGCCTGTGGATGCGGAGCGACAAGACATTGAGTGCGCCTGAACACGCCGCGCGGCATCGGATCGCGGTCGGCGGTTTCATCGTCGGTCAGCGCCGCGGCGTCATACCAGAGCGCGCGGCCGATCTCGGGCAGCATGATATAGGGTGGCGCCTCCTCGCCGCTCATGGGAGGCTCGAAGGCAATATTGAGTTCGGCGTCGAGCGTGAGGAAACGCAGGGCGTTCAGGATGTCGGGGTCGGTGACGCCGTTGGGGTTCGCACCGAAGGGCGAGCCGAGCAGGTCGCGCGGGCCTCCCTCCGCGTATGGATCGGTGACGGGAAAGACCGATATGCCGGCATAGCCCTGGGAGACGGAGAAGGTGAACCAGTAGTCGCGCCGGGGCGTGGTCAGCTTGAGATAGAGATCGGAGGCGATGCTGGCCATGTTGCGCGCCGGCACAAGGCCGATGCGCCAGACGTCGTCCGTATCGGGGGCGGTCATTTCATAGACGGCCCGCTCGGCCTCGCAGGTCGCCGGGCCGACGACCGGACCCTGGGCCAGCGCAGCCAGGGGAAGAAGGAAGAGCGCGGCGGCGGTCAACAGCCTTGTCATTGTTCGAACTCCGCGCGATCCGGCAACGAGGTCGAGAATTTGAGCGTCAAACCTGTGAACCCCGTCTTAGCTGCCACCTCGCTGCCTTCGGGAATGAAGGTGAGATAGGTGTCGAGCGTGCGCGGCAGGTCGGGCGGCGGCCCCCAGACGGTGGTGACGAGCACAGCCGGATCGACGGCGTAGAATGGGTCGCCGCCATCCGTGGTGTAGGCGATGGGCTGTCCCAGCAACCTCGTCACCGCCTCGGGATCGAGGGGCGCAGCGGCTCCTAAATCGTAGAGATGGCACCCCATGGTATCCATGACTCCGGTCAGCAGGTAGCTGACCGTCAGAAGATGGGAGCGGCCGCCGATCTGGCGGGTGAACCACGCGCCGCCCGATCCTTGGTACAAGTCCGGGTCTTCTGCGACCTCGCTTGCCAGCAGGTCGGCGGCATGGGTAATGAACCGGTCGTATTCTGCGTTGTCACCAGTGACGACAGGACGCCAACCCAGTTCCTCGGCCAGCGCCAGCGTACCCCGATAGCTCAATCGCTTGGGGATGCAGACCTCGCCAAAGGCGGCCACAAAAGCCGCGTCATCGGGTGTTTCGGCATGGGCCCTCGCAGGCGCGGCGCCAAGCACCGCCAGTGTCGTGGTTCCGCCAGCGAGCGCAACCCTCATCCAGCCTGCGAAACCCGAAAGCCGCATCTCAATCCTCCCGATCCATCAAACCGTGGACGCAGGCTAGCGGCGGAGGATGCCGCGCTCACCCCCGTGTTCAGGGGGGTATTGTCCGAGCCGACCGGTTTTCAAAAAGTCCTCGCCCACCAGCCGCCAGGTCAGGGCATGGGCGCCGCCAAGCTCGGCGTCAGGCGGCATGAAGAAATGGCCGATGCCGCCCTTCTGGAAAATGCGCTGGGCAGCCACCCCGCCGGTGGCGAGGGTGGACCAGCCTTCGGGCCGGTGGAAGAAGGTCAGCGCAGGGCGCATATGGCCTTCGACGCCAGGGCCGTAATAGAGCGCGACGTCCGCGTTGGCACCCAGATGAGCATCCGCGGTGTGGACAGCGCAATAGGAAACGGTCAGCCCGCCGGGAGCGCCGACGAGCTGGTATCCCGACAGATCCCATCCGCGATCATCGATCCCCAGATTGTAGATGATCTCGCCCGACACCCTGTCCCGCACGTCATAGGGCCAGACGTCTTGATGATGGGCGAGCAGCCGCATGCAGGCATTGCGCAGTGCCTCGGCCGGGTCTGGCGCCCACATCCGGCGCGGCGCGTTCGGCAGGGCGGTGCGCAGCAGATAGAGATCTTGCGCGGTGGATGCGGTATAGGCCTCGTCGGCGCCCATATTGGTGATGCGCGAGAGTACGCCGTCATCGACATTCCAGTAGACGAGTTGGTCGATCATCAGGGCGATGCTTTCGCGGTTGCCGCCCAGAACCTCCTCGACGCCATATTGGGCGACGAGTTGGCCAAGCGAGTCCGCCGTCACATAGGGCGCGTGGAAGCCGAGCGCGGCGCCGGGCTCGATGGTGCGGTCGATATAGTCTCCCGGCGCTGGCCAGGACGAATGGCCCGAGCCGCCGAGAAAGGCGAAGGCGCAGGCCGAATAGCAATAGGAACCTGTCTTAACCCAGGTGGCGATGGCGTTTTCGCGGAGGAAATGCGCGATTTTGAGGCCTTCGACATAGTTTCCGCCCTCGCTGGTCATGGTTAAGACGGCGCAGTTCCCACCCGTATCGGGCGGCGTCCTGGGATCGCAGTCGACATACTGACGGACTGCCGCGACGATCCGATCGAGATCGCCGGGCACGACATCGCCTTCGTAATGGAGATGCGGCACCGGCTTGGCGGTCGAGAACCGCGTGGATTGAAACGTCACCATGCCGGCAAAGGTCGGGGCGGCGGATAGGGACAAGGTAAGGGAGCAGATCGCGATAATTGCCGCACCTGGGGCCAAATTGCACATCATAAGAGCCTCATGTTGTGAAGGGTCCTGCAGATCGACCACGGCGCGAAGGCGCAGGTCCGGGAGGACGGCTCTCAGAAGACGATCCGGTAAGGCTGCACTTCGCAGTCCAGGCCCTTGTAGAGCGCGTAGATCACGTTGGGCTCCGGTCCATCTCCACTGTCGATCATGAACGGCACCTTGTCCCTGAAGGCAAAGAACTCGAGCACATCGAACGTGCGGACCTGCGGCAGACCCGATTTCCTGTAGGTTTTTCCTTCGATGATGATGTCATCGTCCCAGGCCCACGAGGCGGTCATGAGTTCCTGTTCCTCGAGAAATGACATCGGGTCACTTCCCCGCAACTGCCGTATCTCTAACGTTTGGGGATCAGCGACGCAGGTACGGCAGAAGCGGCCGGATCTCTCACACAGTTCGAGCCTGGCGGCTTCGTGACCCTGCAGGGTGGCGGTTTCCCAAAGGACGTGCGCCCGTTCCAGATCCTGTGCTACGCCGCGACCTTCCTGATAAAGATGGGCAAGCGCATACTGGCCGTCCGCGTTTCCCGCTTCGGCGGCACGGGCATACCACTCAGCGGCTGCGGCATCGTCCTGCGCGAAATGATGACCCGAGTCGTACATCCGACCCAACTGGACGAAGGATGGAGCATGACCCTGTTCGGCGGCGCGCATATGCCAGTACGCTCTTCGCTCAGGGTTTTCGGGCACGCCCCACCAACCGCCCCAATAGGACTCCGCCAGCCAGTATTGCGCTTCCGGATTCCCGGCCTCGGCCAATGGCGTCCAGATCGCGATGGCGGAGGCGGGGTCTCCCTGTTGCGCGGCGGCCTGGCCGTCCTCGAAGCTCTGCGCGAAGGCGGGGATGGTCAATGAAAGGGTGAGTGCGATAGCGAGCAGAAGGGAACGAACCGCGTCGACAGTACCCAAGAAACGCATCGCTATCCTCCAATCCGCGAAATCGTGCCGGCAGGTTATCGACCGCCGGAACTGCGCTCACCCCCCTGAACAGGGGGGATCAGAACACATCGCCGAGCCCGACATGCGGCCCAAGGGCCGTGCGCAGGTCGAATTCGGCCCAGCCCTGTGGCACCATCATTCCCAGTCATGTCCGTAAAGACGAAGGCAGCGGGCGATCTCGGCATCCGGGGTCTCGCCTTCTTCCTCGAGCGAAAAGAGAACGGCCTGCCAGTCGGCGCGCGCGTTGCGCCGGTCGACGGGCAGGTTGTCGGGCGCGAGGATCGCTCCGCTCATGTCGACGACATTGCCGCTTTCAAGCAGGAACCGCGCGAAGTTGACGGTGTAGGTGATGCCCTTACCGAACTCCGGGCGCTGTTCGCCCTTCGGGTCGGTTTCGAGCGCCCGCTCCAGCACCGCGCTGCACAGGACTGTGTCGTTGTAGAGGTCGTAGGCGCCCCTGCCGGTCGTCTTGAAATAGGGGGAGAAATCCTGGGCCAGTGCCACCGGCGCGCTCATGGTGGCAGCAATCAGCGCGAGGCTGGCAATGCGGTTCGGACTGCCTCGCGTCATTGTCCCTCGCTTTCGGCATCAGCCAATATGATGGCGATCAGTTGTCGGGCGGTTTCGCCTTCCTCGCGCGTCAGCGCATCGCGCAGGATCGGCAGGGCGCGGGCGCGGTCGTGCCCGGCCAACGCCATGGCGATATGGACACGGGTATGCCATTCCGGGCTTTGCAGACCGCTGGCGACGATCTCGATATAGCGGCCGGGAACCCTCGCCAAAATGCCGTGGAGCATTGCCCGCGCTCTTGCGATGTCGTCCTGGCTGTCGCCATCCCACTCCGGCAAGGCGTCGGTTTCGCGAGACAGTTCGTCGAGCCAGACGATGGCGGCCACAATCTCCGCAACGCCGCATTTCTCCCCGATCGCCGCAAGGCGATCCTCGGGAAGCTCGTCCCAAGGCCCAAGGTCTTGGCGGGCATCGCGCACCAGCATGGCGAGCGCGGAAATCTGGTTGCTGAGCGGTCCAGGCCACTCTTTTGCGAGGGCCTGTACGATGGCATTGCCTTGTTTGGCCCAGGCGTACTCTGCCGCGATGTCGCCAAATCCGGAGGCGAAGGGATCGGCCTCATTGAAGGTCGCCTGAAACAGGGCATCCCAGCTATGGAGGCGTTGCGACAATTCAGGGCTCAACCCGAGGCCGCCGGGGTCAATGTTGTTTCCGCGCACGTCGTCCCAGAGCGGTGCGCAGTGATATTCGGGCATGAGCCGCAGGCGTTCAGGGCGCGCCGGTGGCTCCGTCGCTTCGACAGGCCGTTCGTCCAGCGCCGGGCGGGAAGAGGTGCTCGCCGGTCTGCTCCGTCGTTGGAAGAACAACGAAATCGCGATTGTCGGCGCGGCGATGACCGCCAGTTCGACAAGGACGGGCTCGAGCCAGACGTGCCACAGGCCGAGCCGGTCGAGCGCGACGACGAAGCCGAGCGCCGCGAGATAGAGGATGAAGGCGCGGACCGTGCTTCGGCGGCCCTTCGGTTCCGCACCCTCTTGCGGTGAGAAGGCGCGCGTCGCCCAGACAAGATAGAAGCCTTGCAGCGCTGCGTTGGCGACAAAGAGCGGCAATGTCCAGCGCGACAGCGCAAGCAGCGAAAGCCCGGAGGCAAAGGTCAGCGCCGCCCCGGCCGTCAGCACGCGCGCGCGCCAGCGCTCTCGGCCGGCCTCGCCATTGCCCAGCATGGTGAGAAGTTCGCGGGCCATCGAATCCAGGACCAGCGAGCGCATGTGGGCGACGCCGCCTATGAGATAAAACAGGCCGGCGGCGAAAGCGGTGAGGGTGACGATACTGACGAGGCTCTCCGACATGACGTGAGCGTATGGAGTCTTGAGAATCCCACACCCCCCTGTTCAGGGGGGTGCAGCCTGTCGAGCGGGCGTGCAGCCTGTCGCCATGACAGATATTCAGCAGGTCCAGGACAGCAAACCCCAACCCTCCATCCGCCGTTTCGCCGGCATCGTGGCCGTGTTTGCGGTGCTCGGACCGCCGGTCGGCGGGTTGGCCATCTCGATCCTTCTTGCCACGCTGGCTGCAAGTTCGGACCTTGCCGTCGACGGCTGGATGGCGAGGACCCGCATGTTCTCGGGGATGCTGCTGCTCGGCACCGCGTTCGGCCTGCCGCTGTCCTACATCGTTGGGGGCGCCCCGGCGCTGTTGATTGGCGTTGCGACGGCCGCGTGGGATGCCCGCAAAGGGGTGATCTCCCTTCATGTCGCCCTTGGTGGCGCGCTGGCGCTGGGTGGTCTTGCCGCTTTGCGTCAGGGCGATCCTGCCTGGGCTTCGGAAGGCGAACGGATCGCACAACTCGCCATGCTGCTCGCGCATTTGACCGCGGCAGGCCTGTGCTGGCTGGTGGCGCGGGCGATCTTCGGCCGTCCAGCCGTGTCGAGCAGATCCGGAATGGGGAAAAACCAATGAACATGCCAGACCCGATGATGGCGGGTCAGCCTCGGTCACGTTCGCAATCCTGGGGACGACCTATCGGAATCGTCGCCATTTATGCCCTGCTCGGGCCGTTTCTGGGTGCGTTTTCGGTGAACGGGCTTTTCGCGGTCTATGCCGTGAGTGTCGAGATCGCCCGGGGCGATTTTTCCGATATCGCCCGGCTGTTCTGGGGCGGCATCGTGATGGGAACAGCGCTTTTCGCCATAGGAGCCTATGCCTTCGGAAGCATGTCCGCTGTGGCGGTCGGTCTTGCAGTCGCGTTTCGCGACCGGCGCAAGGGCGGGATCTCCTGGCGGACCGCGCTCATTGTCGCGCTCTTTGTCTGGCTGCTGATGTCGATTGCGGTCACCGCGGTGGTGCCGCCGGAAGGACTGGTGCGCTGGGTTGGTACGCTGCTTGTCGCGCACGTGCTGGCGACGGTCGTCTGCACGTGGATCGTGCGCCGGATTTTCCGATAGCGCCGGCAATCCCGGCAATTTGGGAAGGGGGGAGTAGTGACAACTGAACCCATGGCTGAAACGGACCGGCGGCACCGGCGTTGCTGGCGGCGGTTTGCCGGCATCGTGGCGCTGTTCGCCGTTCTCGGGCCGCTCGTGGGGATCGTCATTGTCGCCCCCCTCGGCCTTGGCGATTTGCTGGAGTTCGTTCGGTTCATGCCCTCCGGTTCATTGAAGGGCCTGATCTTTGTCGTCGTTGTCGGTATCTACATGGCCTTCGCGTGCGGCTGGCTCCAGGGGATCCTCGTCGGCTTTGCCATGGCGCTCTGGTATCGGCGCACCGGCACCGTCCCACTTGTCCTCGCAGCCCTTTGCGGGCTTGTGGCGCTGGCCGTTCCACTGGGCCTCGGCCTTCCCGACTTCGGGGGAAAGGACCCCTTGCGCGTCGAAACGCCCACCGAGTATGCCTTTGTCATCGCCGCGCATATCCTTGCCGCCATCGCCTGCGCGGCATTGGCACGCCGGCTGTTCGTGCCGGTCAGGTCGTTAGTAGATATACGAGGCTGAGAACGACGCCGAGCAGCACTGCGCCCGCCATCATCGCGATGGTGATATTGCGATCCCTTTCCGCTTGCTGCTTGTACTTCATCGCCAGGGGCGGGAGGCCGGAAGAATAGCCCCGGCGGGCGTTCTTCTCGGGGATGCCCTCGGCGATGAAGGTTTCGGCATCGCGGACCAGCCCCTCGACCCAGCCCCAGACGCTGATCGAGGTCTGCGTGACTTTTCCCGTATCCGTATCAAAGAGGAAGACAGGGGAATCCCCGCGAGGGGGGAAGTGGGTGCGGCTGTCCTGCAGGATGAACCAGGGTGACATGCCATAGCGCGCGCCGATGAAGATGGCGACGTCGGGAACGGGATCGCCCCCCTCCGCCTCCCATTCCGCGCGCCTTTCGCGTCCCATGCGGTTCACCTCGGGCAACTGATCAGCGTAGATCTGGAGTTCGCGGTCGTCCACCAGCCGCCCGGCCCGATGGCCGATCAGGGAAAGCACATCGCGGTAGCTGCGCGGCAACGCGCCAGTCGTGAACTCGAGCTGACGGATGTCCTCGTCGCTCAGGCCCGCAATATCCTCGGGCCGGGCGATGTCGCGTTCGATCAGGGTTTCGCGCAGATTGTCCGCATTGAGCGTGATGGCGGCGCGGCGCGCGTTGAGCGTGGACGCGCCGATCCATTCGGGCCATTCCCGGATCGGCGTGTGAACCCCGGTTTTGAAGAGTTCGAGGGGCAGATCGAGTTTGTCCCACAGAAAGCCGGTTTTGTCATAATCGGTCCAGGCCTGGCCCATGGAAATCTCGACATGATCGTGCGGCACGCCGACATCGAGCAGATAGACGATCCGGAGCCCCGCACCCTTGGCGCTCGGTTCGGTCCTGGCCCAGAGCGGCGATTGCAGCCACAGGCAGAAGGGGTCGTAGGGTAGAATTTCGATGCCGAAAGCGCGTTCGCAATAGTCTTGCCAGTCCTCGCCGGGCAGCGCCGCGATGCCGGCCAAAGGACCATGGGCCAGCGGCGGCAGGGCGGCGGGGGGATGAGCGGCAATACCCTCGGGCATCGGCTCGAAATCCGGCATATAGGCGCGATCGAACAGCAGCCCGCCAGCGGCGTCGATCTTCCCGGCATTGACGACCAGATAGCGCGCCAGCGTCAGCAGATTGTCGTACTGATCGACGGTGTGCTCATGGAAATGATGCTCGTAGCGATCACTTGCCCCTGCCATCCCTCAAAAGCCGCCGCTAACGGTTCCGTCGGACGGTGGCGTGCCGCACTCAGCCCCGCAATCCCTGGCGATATGGTTCTGGTAGACGTCGCAGAAGCCCAGCAACGCGCCCGCTGCCAGAAGGACGCCGAGCACGACAAGGGCGACCACGGTGATCTTTCTGCGCAAGGTCATGACGGGCGTCTCCGTTTCGTGCGTCATGGCTGTGCAGCCATGTCAGCAAGAGCCTGACGGGCGCCGATATGCTCCGGGTTCTCCTCGATCACCTGCCGGAAATCGGCGATGGCGCCCTGCATGTCGCTCAACGCCTTTTCCTCCTCGGTGCCGGACATGATCGAGCAGATATGGAGCCTGGCGTCCGCGTCCCGATCGGCGAGGCAGTCCCGCAGGGTGAAGGGAAGTTGGGCATGCGCGGGCGCCGCGACGATAGCGGCGAAGACGATGCTGAACATGATCGACCGCATGGGTGCCCCTGGGCCAGCGCCCCGCTACCCGCGCTTCGTCAGTTGTAGCATGTCTGATGCGTGCGCGATGTCTGGTAGCACCTGGGGGGCTGGTAGGTGCGAACAGACGTGGACGAGCCGTAGGACGTGCCGTTCGGCCAAACGCCCGGACCGCCGGATGTGAAATGTTCCATGTCGGCTGTGCTGCAGGCGGATAGAAGTGCCGCTACGGACAGGGCCAGGGCGATCTTGAGCGGATGCTTCATTTGGATTTTCCCTCTGGATAGTTGTCAATGTCATCTTGTCGGGACAGCGCGGTCGGTTCTCCCCCCTCTTCAGGGGGGCACGTGGAGTCAGATCACCAATCCACCCAGTCGGGTGGTGGGTTGGCGTTGTGCAAGGTGTCCGGGTGGAGCGGTTTGGGGCCGCCCGAACGGATGACCGGCCAGAGCACGGGCAGATAGATCGCAGCGACTGCCATGAAGGCAGCGGCAGCAGGCTCGAACCTGCCGTGAACAACCATCAGCGCGATACCGACGATGACGATGGCGGCGGCAAGCAGGGCCACGACGCAGGTAGCGAGCCATTCGGCCCGGCCCGGCCCCGTTTCGAGAATAGCGTCCGGGTTGGCCTTGTTCAGCCGGCGCGCCAGAGTGAAGGTCAGGGCGCGAAACGTGGCCTCGCGCCGCTGGAGCCGGCCCCAATAGGGGCGTTCCTCCCTCGTCCAGCGCGGCCAGTAGATGTCCGAGAGCTTGTGGACCCGGCCCGTTTTCTCGACCAGCACGCAGCTCGCCGCCAGCCGGGGGGTCGCGGGCAGGTTGAGGCGCAGGGACGCGATATCGGTGAGCGCCACATGGCCCTCTCTGGAGCCAATGCGCCAATGCAGCACGGCGCCGTCCAGCCAATAGGCCCGTTGTCGGCGAAGCCGACCAGGTCGGAAGACATGGCCATGCTGGCTCTGTTCGAGGGCGCTGGTCATTGGTCGCCGATCCGCTGTCGATGGCAGGACCGGGGAGCGATCAGATCGGAACAGAGTTCCAATTTCGGCCCGGCCAGAGGTGTGCCGGCGATCTGCCGCAATCCGCTATCGTGCCGGGCCGCTTGGCCGTGGAAACTGGCTGAACCGTAAACCCCCGTTTCGGGCAGCCACTCTTCGCGCTGCAATTCGATATGACCGGCATTGTTGACGCCGCGCGGCTTTGTCAGGAGGAACCCGCAGATCGCGAAGCTGCCCGCGGCATCAGCAAATTCACGGTTCGCTCCGGCGAGAACAGGACCGAAGCCCAGCGTGCCGTCGATGCACAACTCCGTTCGGCCCTCGAAGTCGCTGACCGCAATGTCCGGCACGACGCCATGTTCACCGTGTTCGCGCAGATCGCTCCCGGCATGGAGGCCGCTGATGCCTTCGCCGCCGGCGGGGAGCCGCGCCCAGGCGGGAAAGCCGGGCGCCGCGGACATGACAAGGGCGAGACGGGCGGGTGTCGCTTTCATGGGGGGTATCCTCCTGTTGTCGCAGGATCGGACAGTGCTTGCATCCCCGCACCCCCCTGTTCAGGGGGTATCAATCCCGCCAGGGTGTCGGGGTCGGTGCAAGACCATAGCGGGCGTCGCAGGCGTGAATGTCGGCAAGAAAGGCATCGGTTTCGCGCGTCACATCCTCCTCGGAAACCGTGTCTGCAAGTCGTGCCCCGCGCGCCCGCATCCGCGCGCTGGCCTGCTCTTCCATCTCGCCGCTGGTCAGCGGCATGGGCACGGGTGAAGGAAAGGGCAGGTCGCGGAAATAGCTCTGCCGGACCCGGTCCATGCGCTCTTCGGCCAGATTGGCGAAGGTCGGCGCCGCCATCTTGAGCAGGGCGTAAAGGCCGAGGCAATCGAGGTGGGCCTCGGCGCGTTCGATTGACTTTGCCGACCCGTTCGGAAATCCGATGGACAGTGCCAGGATGACCGCGAACGCCTTCATGTCCCCCCTCGCTCGGGCCTGCTGCCCGTCGTCTGGGCAAAGCCACCGTTCGGCACACAGGCGGCATCATCGCCATATCCGTTTCCCCGCGCCGATCTCCACACCTGGGACCACAGGGTCAGGCCCACGCGTGTAGCGGGGCACCCCCTGTTCAGGGGGGTTATGGCAAAGAGGTGCGGCAATAGGTTAGGTAGGAGTTGAACCGCCGGGCGTCCGCTGTCGCCTGCTGCAGCTTGACCTTGACCTTTCCGTTGCCACAGGAGGCCTCGGCTTTTGCTTGTCCGCTTCACCCCCAACGTCCTGCTGTCGACTGCCATCGCACTCAGCGTAGTTCTGGCGGCGGTTATGCTGGGTCTGGCGATGGATCAGCGCTGGCTGGGGCTCAAGCTCGAGGCTGAACCCAGACTGGCAATTCCGGTCAGCTTCGACGGTTTGTGGATCGACGCAATAGAGCAGGACAGCCCGGCAGCCGAGCAGCCGGGCGCGGGAATACCCGCGTCTGTCGCGTCCTTGGTGGAGGTCGCAGGTTCAGACGGAAGGAGGGTCCGGCTTGAACCCGGCGATCTCGTGGAGGAACCGGACGCACTCGAGACTTATGCCGATATGCGCGCCTTCTTCGCGCGGCAGGATGAGATTGCCGCGGTTCTGCGCAGCATCGGCGGGGTTGAACTGGGCGTCGCGTTTCTGGGCCAAACACAAACCTACTCAGTCTCTCCCGGTCGACAGCGCCCGGTCTCCTCTTTGCCGGTGGCTTTCTGGATGCAGATCGGCGTGGGGCTTGCCGGTTTCTGGATCGGGGCGTGGATCTGGGCATTGAGGCGCGGCGAATGGGCGACACGCTTTTTGCTGGTGGCGGGCGCGGGCTTGATGATCTCGGCCTTCCCAGCCGCCGTCTATTCCACACGGGAACTGGCGCTTCCGGGCGGACTTTTCCGGGTTCTTTCTACATTTAACCACATCGGAGCACTCACCTTCGGCGTGGGCATGATCGGGCTGTTTCTCGTCTATCCCCGAAGGCTGGTGTCGCCCCGCTGGTTGGCGGTTCCCACTGTTGTTCTCGGTGCCTGGCAGATCGTGGATATCCGGCAACTGGCGGGCGGGCCGGGATTGGGTTTCCATCTGGCGGTGGTTCTTGCCATGCTCACCATCGTCATTCTGGTCGCCATCCAGTTCAAGGTCACGCGCGGGCACCCGCGCGACCGGGCGGCGCTCGCCTGGCTTGGGCTGGCGGTGATCGTGGGGGCCGGTGGCTTCGTCGTCACGGTCATAGCGCCCAATGCGTTGGGGATCGGTGCCGTCGTCTCGCAGGGTGAAGCGTTCCTGTTCTTCCTGCTGGTCTATGTAGTGGTTGCGCTCGGGGTTGCCCGGTATCGCCTGTTCCAGCTCGATGAATGGG
Source organism: Stappia sp. TSB10GB4 (assembly GCF_900185745.1). NCBI lineage: Bacteria > Pseudomonadati > Pseudomonadota > Alphaproteobacteria > Hyphomicrobiales > Stappiaceae > Stappia > Stappia sp. TSB10GB4. Next base: position 84,822 of record NZ_FYAV01000057.1, read on the forward strand.
CCTTCCGCATTCTCTTCTACGTTGTCGGCGTGCTTCTTCTTCTTGCGCTCGATGCCATCCTCATCGTCACCATTGTCGATGAGCGCGCACCGGCCTTCGCGCTGTCGCTGCTGATCGTGGCGCTGGCCTGGCTGCCCCTGCGCGACATGCTGGCGCGTCTTGTGCTGCGCCGCGCCGAGCCTGCGCGGGGAAACCTGTTCCGCCAGGTGATGGACGTGGCGCTCACCCCGCCGGGCCGTGACCAGCAGGCGCGCTGGCGCGCGCTCCTGGAGGATGCGTTTCGCCCGCTGTCCATCGCACCCGGCAAGGCGGAGGCTCCAGCGCTGATCGATGACGGTCTGGCGCTCGCCGTGCCGGGTCCCCGTGGCCTGCCAGACTATCGTCTGGACTATGCGGGCGGGGGGCGAAAGCTGTTTTCCCTGCGTGACGCGGAGTTGGCGGCCGAGCTCACGGCCATGCTGGCCAATGCGCTGGAGAGCCGGGAAGCCTACGAAAAAGGCGTCGCCGAGGAGCGTGAACGCATCGCCCGCGACATTCACGACAATATCGGTGTGCAACTGATGGGCGCGCTGCACAGCCCCGGGCTGGCCCGCAAGGACATGATGATCCGCGAGACGCTGACGGACCTGCGCGACATTATCAACAACGCCTCCAATCCCGACCTCTCCTTCGATGAGATGCTGGCCGATCTGCGCTCGCAAATCTCCGAGCATCTGTTCGCCGCCGGCGTGAAAATGAAATGGACAGTGGAGAATGCCGGCTCCGCGATCCTGCCGCTGACCGCCGCGCATACGGTGCGCTCGGTCGTCCGCGAGGCGGTCCAGAATGCACTCAAGCATGGGCAGCCGGAAACGATCAGCGTCACGGTTCGGCTCGAGGGGGATATCATAAAGCTCTCCGTCACCGATGACGGCGCCGGTTTCGATCCCGGCAGCGTCCAGGCCGGCAACGGGCTCGCCAATATGCAGGCGCGGGTGACAAGCCTGGGCGGCCGCTTCAACGTCGCAAGCGGGGCCGTCGGCACCCGTATTGAGGCAGAGTTCGCGATAGATGTTGCACGGATTGCGCAATGACGAAGATACTCATCGTCGAGGACCTGAGTGAAACCCGCCGCTGGCTGAGCGAGATCGTCACCGCGGCTTTCGACGAGGCCGAAATCCACGAAGCGGCGAGCATGCGCGCAGGCATCGCACAGGCGGCGGCGTGCGACTACGACGTCGCGCTGATCGATCTTGGCCTGCCGGACGGGTCCGGCCTCGATGTGTTGCGCAATCTGCGTCTCCTGCGCTCCCAAGCCGTCTGTGTCGTCACCACCGTGATGGGCGATGACGCATCGATCGTGGGCGCGCTTTCAGCCGGTGCCCAGGGCTATCTGCTCAAGGAGCAGCCCCAAGAGTTGCTTGTGCGGCAGCTCAAGCAGATGGCCGAGGGTATCCCCGCGCTCTCGCCTTCGGTCGCGCGCCGGATCATGGAGCATTTCAAGAGAACGGGCCCGGCCGCCCCGGAAGACAATCTGACGGGGCGCGAGCGCGAGGTGCTGAGCTTGATCGGCCGGGGGCTGCGCAATGGCGAGGTGGCCGACACGCTGGGAATTTCGGACAATACGGTGGCCAGCTATATCAAGGACATCTACCGCAAGCTCGGTATTTCCTCGCGCGCCGAAGCGTCCTGGCATGCGGCAAGGCTGGGCCTCGGAGAGGCCCCCGCCGTCAACAAGAAGAACAAGTAAACAAGGTCCGAACTTCCGAATTTTTCTACCGATAGCCATAGGGAGAGGAAGGGAAAACCGGAGAAGGTTCTCCCTGTGCGGCTCAAAGCGGCGCCATCTCCGATCGCGGCTGGATGAAAGACCCGTGACGGCTCAGTGCCCACAAGTCTCATCGCTGCACGTCCCTCAACGCGGATCGGCAAGCGACGAGGCGTCCGGCAAAGCGTTGCGCGCGGGTGCGGTCTTCTTCACCGGGCAGGCGCTCAGCGAAGTCGAGATAGCAGTCGAGCAGCAACTCGCACAGCGGCACCGCTCGCCCGAGAACGTCCGGCCGAAGCCCATCCTGCACCAGCGGAGAGGGGCCGAACGGCGCGTCGGCAAGCGCGGCCGCTCGTTCGCGGGCTTCTCGGGCCGCCGCCTCCAGGCCGGAGCCGCTCGCTCCCTCCTGGCGGGCCGCCGCTGTTTGTAGCAGGTCGGCGAAACGCAGCTCGAGGTCCGGCAGCGAGGCCGCTTCGAGCTGTGCCTTGGCCGCCCGTTCCGCATGAAAGGCGCGGCGGCGTTCCACGCGCAGCGTTGTCAGGTGACCGAGTTCCTCGCGCGCCATCTGTTCCGCCGCCAGCCGCAACGGGTCCTGGTCTGTCTGAGCCGCGACATGGGTCCAGAACAGGAAAGCCCGCTCCTCGTTGCGCACGGCCATGGAGAACGATCGGTAGGCCCCCATCAACTCGGGCGCGATGGCGCTTGCGCCTTCATCGTCGAAGGTGTCCGCCGGTTCCCATTGCAGCTTCGCCAGATCCGGCATGGTGCCGCTGATCCGCTGCGACCAGTCCACAACATTGTCGATATGTCGGGCCTCTTCTCCGGCCAACCGCTCGAAGACCGGAACGAGGTCCGGTCGTCCTTCCCGGCGCATCCGCTCGGCAAGGTCGGTGTAGTTGCCGAAGGCCTCCTGCTCCATCCGGTAGGCGATGGCCAGGAGTTCCTCCAGGGTCTCCACTTCCGCAAACGGTTCCGATCTCAGCAGCGTCACGGCAGCCTCCCTGCGTGGCAACCTTCCTCGTGGGTCCCCCATCCATAGCATCTGATCTGTTCCGGAGTTTGTCCGGGAACAAAGACCGGTGCCTTGGAGTGCCTCATGAAACGGGGAGGGCTACAACCTGGATCTGCTGGCGAGCCGCCAGCGGCAGGCTTCGGTTGTCCCTGTTAGGACGAGCAGGAACATGCATTGGATCCGTCTGGGGGCCCTCCACCCCCGCCTGTTAACGGCCCCGGCGCTCGCTTTGTTGCGGGTGCTGGTTATGGCGTTGCTGGTCCCATGCCTGTCGTTCGAGGCGGGTGCTGCCGGTCGCCTGGAGCAGTTCCTGTCCAGGGCGCAGCCCGGCGAGCTGTTTGCGGGCGCTGACCGGTACGGGGAGATCGAGGGAGATCCTCCGATGGCGCCGGTGTTCCGTGGCCGGGATCTCGTCGGGCATGTCTATCTGAACTCGGACGTCACCAGCGCCATCGGCTATTCGGGCAAGCCCATCCACATTCTCGTCGGCATCGATGAGGCGGGCGTCATTCGCGGCCTGAAGATGGTCGACCATCAGGAGCCGATCGTGCTGATCGGCATTCCGGAGGAGAAGGTCGTCGCGTCCCTCAACACGCTGATCGGGCAGGACCTCGGACGCGTCTCCGCCGGGGCGGTCCGGCCGCCGCAGGTCGATATCGTCAGCGGCGCCACGGTGACCGTGCTGGTGATGGGGGACAGCGTCGTGCGCTCCGCCGTACGTCTCATCCGCGGCAATCGGCTCGCAGCGACCCAGGCGCAGGTCATGGCGCCGACCGAAACCCGAGAAGTCGATCTCACCACAAGCGAACTGCGCGACTGGGAGACGCTCATCGGCGATGGGTCGGTGCGAACCCTGCGTCTGTCGGTAGGCGAGGTGAGCGAGGCATTCCGCGAGATCGGCCGCCCGGAAGCTGCGGAGCGACCCGAGACGCGCGATCCTCAGGACCAGTTCATCGAGCTCTATATCGCCCCGGTCAGTGTGCCGACGATCGGCCGCAGCCTGCTGGGCGAGGTTCAGTATGAACGGCTGGTCCAGCGGTTGAAGCCGGGTCAGCAGGCCATCGTGGTGGCGGGCGACGGCGCCTATTCGTTCAAGGGCTCCGGCTACGTGCGCGGCGGCATCTTCGACCGCGTCGAGCTTCTGCAGGACGGCCAGGGCATCCGCTTCCGCGACCGCAACCATACCCGCCTCGCCGATCTGGCGGCGGACGGTGCGCCGCGGCTGCGCGAGATCGCGCTCTTCGTCGTGCCGGAGGATTTCGATTTCGATGTCACCGAACCCTGGGAGTTGCAGCTCCTCGTGCAACGCAGCATCGGCGCGCGCGACAAGGCGACCCTGTCCTATGAACTCGGCTATACGCTGCCCGACGCATATGTGACGGTGACGCAGGTGCCCGCCGCGCCCGCGCCGGCACCGAGCGAGCAGGTCGTCCAGCCGGAGGCGCCGGGCCTTGATGCCGCCGCCGAGGCGCGTCTGGCCGCGGACGACGAGCCGCTGTGGCAGCGCATCTGGAAGATGAATACGGTTTCGATCGCCATCACCGTGGTGGCGCTGCTGGTCCTGACCGCGATCTTCTTCTTCCAGGACTGGCTGGTCCGCCGCCCGGTGCTCTATCGCTGGATACGGCGCGGCTACCTCGTCTTCACGCTGGTCTGGCTCGGCTGGTACGCCAACGCACAGCTCTCCGTCGTCAACGTCCTCACCTTCACCAACGCGCTGATCACCGACTTCAACTGGGAGTTCTTCCTCTCCGCCCCGCTGATCTTCATCCTGTGGGCGGCGGTTGCAGCCGGACTGCTGTTCTGGGGGCGTGGCCCGTTCTGCGGTTGGCTCTGCCCCTTCGGCGCGCTGCAGGAGTTGACCAACAACATCGCGCAGTGGCTGAAGGTGCCGCAGATCAAGGTTCCGTTCGGCCTGCACGAGCGGCTCTGGCCGATCAAGTACATCATCTTCCTTGGTCTGTTCGGGCTCTCCTTCTACTCGGTGGCGATGGCCGAGATCGCGGCCGAGGTGGAGCCCTTCAAGACGGCGATCATCTTGAAGTTCGTGCGCGACTGGCCCTTCGTCGTCTTCGCACTCGCCCTTCTCGCCGCCGGCCTGTTCATCGAGCGATTCTATTGCCGCTATCTGTGTCCGCTCGGCGCTGCCCTGGCGATACCGGGGCGCATCAGGATGTTCGAATGGCTGAAACGCTGGCCCGAATGCGGCTCTCCCTGCCAGCGCTGCGCCAAGGATTGTCCGGTGCAGTCCATCCATCCCGAGGGGCAGATCAACGTCAATGAATGCATCTACTGCATGCATTGCCAGGAGCTCTATCACGACGATCAGCGCTGTCCGCACATGATCCAGGTGCGATTGAAGCGGGAAAAGTTCCAGGCCCTTTCTTCGCCTGCATCGCGAGGCGAGGGGCCTGTGAAGACGGTCATTTCACACAAGGGAACCCGGATTGAAACTCCGGGCGCCGTGACGCGACCGACCACCTAGAACCGAAACGGGAGAAAGGCGATGCAGTCGGAAGATAAGAACAAGGGCGTCAATCGGCGTCAGTTGCTTGGTAGCACTGCTGCGGTGGCGGCTGCAGGCGCGGCCGGTATGGGCGGCGGCCTTGCCCTCTCGGGTGGGCCGGTGACGCCAGCGGTCGCGCAGTCGGCCTCCGGCAGCAGTTATGAGGTCAAGCCGGGCGAGCTCGACGAATACTATGTCTTCTTCTCCAGCGGCCAGACTGGAGAAATCCGGGTCGTGGGAGCACCCTCGATGCGCGAGCTGATGCGCATCCCGGTGTTCAACCGTTGCAGCGCGACCGGTTGGGGGCAGACCAACGAGAGCCTGAAGGTGCTGACCGAAGGTCTGCTTCCTCAGACGAAGGAGTTCCTCAAGGACAAGGGTGCCACCTATCTCAACGGTGACCTGCATCACCCGCATCCCTCCTTCACCGATGGCACCTATGACGGCCGCTATCTTTATGCCAACGACAAGGCGAACACGCGGGTCTGTCGCATCCGTCTCGACGTGATGAAGTGCGACAAGATCATCCAACTGCCGAACCAGCACACCGTGCATGGCCTGCGCGTGCAGAAATATCCGAGGACCGGCTATGTCTTCTGCAACGGCGAGGACCGCGTGCCGATCCCCAATGACGGCACGACGATGGGGGACAAGAGCAGCTACCATGCCATCTTTACCGCCGTCGACGGCGAGACGATGGAAGTGGCGTGGCAGGTCATGGTCGACGGCAATCTCGACAATGTCGACGCCGACTACCAGGGCAAGTACGCCTTTGCCACCTGCTACAACTCGGAGGAAGGCGTCACCCTCGCGGAGATGATGGCGAACGAGCAGGACTGGATCGTCATCTTCAACCTCGCCCGGATCGAGGAGGCCGTCGCCAACGGCGACTATCAGGAGCTCAACGGCGTGCCGGTGGTCGATGGCCGCAAGGGATCGCCCTACACCCGCTATGTTCCTGTGCCCAACAGCCCGCACGGGATCAACACCGCGCCGGATGGCATCCATGTGGTGGCGAACGGCAAGCTGTCGCCGACGGTCACCGTCTTCGACGTCCGCAAGTTCGACGATCTGTTCGACGACAAGATCCTGCCGCGGGACACCGTCGTCGCCGAACCGGAACTGGGCCTCGGGCCGTTGCACACGGCCTATGACGGACGCGGCAACGCCTACACCACCCTGTTCATCGACAGCCAGGTCTGCAAGTGGAACATCGAGGACGCAAAGCGTGCCTATGCCGGTGAACAGGTGGACCCGATCCGGCAGAAACTCGACGTCCACTACCAGCCCGGACACAACCACACCTCCATGGGCCAGACCAAGGAGGCGGACGGCAAGTGGCTGATCTCTCTGAACAAGTTCTCCAAGGACCGCTACCTCAACGTCGGCCCTCTGAAGCCGGAGAATGACCAGCTCATCGACATCTCGGGCGATGAGATGGTGCTGGTGCATGACAATCCGACCTTCGCCGAGCCGCATGACGCGACGCTCGTGCACCGCTCGAAGATCAACCCGGTGCATGTGTGGAGCCGCGATGACCCGTTCTTCGCCGATGCGGTGGCTCAGGCCGAGGCCGATGGCATCGATCTGATGAGCGATTCGGAAGTCATCCGCGACGGCAACAAGGTGCGGGTCTACATGACCTCAGTTGCACCGGCGTTCGGCCTCGAGGACTTCACCGTGCGCCAGGGCGATGAGGTCACGGTCTATGTCACCAACCTCGACGAGGTTGAGGACCTGACCCACGGCTTCTGCGTCATCAACTACGGCGTCAACATGGAGGTGGGACCGCAGGCAACCGCCTCGGTGACCTTCACCGCCAGCCAGCCGGGTGTCTACTGGTACTACTGCTCGTGGTTCTGCCATGCGATGCACATGGAGATGAAGGGCCGCATGTTCGTCGAACCGCAAGGCGCCTGAACGATGCGATCCGGCTCCACGTTCATCGGAGCCCTGGTGGCGGCGGTCCTCGCCGCCACCGTGGGGGCGCCTGCCTCGGCGCGGGTCATCGAGCACCGTCCGGGGGGCGCCGGCCTGCAGGCGATCGTCGATGCCGCCGCGCCGGGCGACGTGATCCGTCTCCAGTCCGGCGAGCATGCCGGGCCGGTGACGCTTCATACGTCGCTGACGCTCGAAGGGGAGGCCGGGGCGGTGGTTCTCGGCAACGGCAAGGGCAGCGTCATCACCGTGACGGCACCCGGCGCGGTTGTCCGCGACCTTGAAATACGGGGGTCGGGTCGAGACCTTTTCGAGATGGATTCCGGGGTGTTCGTCGCACAGACGGCGACAGGGGCCCGCATCGAGGACAATGCCATCCTCGACAACCTCGTCGGCATCTACCTGCACGGAGCCAGGGACGCGCTGGCCAGGGGCAATCGCATCGTCGGCCTGCGGGAGGGGCGCACCAGCGAGGCCGGCGACGGCGTCTCGGTGTGGAATGCCCCCGGCGCCCAGGTTGTCGACAATGAGATCAGCTATGGACGGGACGGCATTTTCACGAAAACGAGCCAGGGCAACGTCTTCAAGGGCAACACGCTGAAGAATGTCCGCTTCGGCATCCACTACATGTACACCAACGACAGCGAGGTCAGCGACAACCTGTCGTCGGGCAACACCGTCGGCTACGCGATCATGTTTTCCGACCGGTTGCGTGTCACCAACAACATCTCCGATGGCGACCGCGACCATGGCCTGCTGTTGAACTACGCCAACGGGTCGCAGATCTCCGGAAACATCGTGCGCGGCCGGCCGCTTCCGATCCACAGATGGACGGCGGCGGCGCGGATCGACGGGGTGCACGGCCTCCCGGGTGAGCGCGAGACCGCCGGTCGCGTGAGCGGGGGGATGCGGCTTGGCCCGGAGAAATGCGTCTTCATCTACAATGCGAACCGCAACCGGCTGACCGGAAACTGGTTCGAGGGCTGCGCCATCGGCATCCATTTCACCGCCGGGTCGGAAAGCAACGCGATGACCGACAATGCCTTCATCGGCAACAGGCACCAGGTGAAGTATGTCGGGACGCGGCACCTCGACTGGTCGTTCGAGGGGCGAGGAAACTACTGGAGCGACAATCCGGCCTTCGACCTGGACGGCGACGGGATCGGCGACACTCCCTACCGCCCGAACGACATCATCGACAGGGTGCTGTGGACCGCGCCGCAGGCGAAGGTTCTCGTGAACAGCCCTGCCGTCCAGGTGATCCGCTGGGCACAGGCGCAGTTTCCGGCTCTGCTGCCCGGCGGCGTGGTCGACAGCCGGCCGCTGATGACGCCCCCAAGACCGATGCGGATGGAGCAATGATGGTCGAGACGGTCCAGGTATCGAACGTTGCCAAGTCCTACGGCGCCGTGCAGGCGGTGCGTGAGATCTCCTGCGTGTGTCGCGAAGGCGAGACCATCGCACTTGTCGGTCACAATGGCGCCGGCAAGACGACGCTCATCAAACTGATGCTCGGCCTGGTGAAACCGACCGCCGGCACGGTTCGGGTGCTTGGCGAAGACCCGGTGGCCGGACAGTTCGAAGCGCGCCGCAGGCTCGGCTATCTGCCGGAAAACGTCTCCTTCAACATGGCTTTGACGGGCCGCGAGACCCTTGCCTTCTACGCCCGGTTGAAACGCGTGCCCGTGGAGACGACCGGAGCGCTGCTTGAGCGGGTCGGGCTGGGGGGCGCGGCCGACCGGCGCGTCGGCACCTATTCTAAGGGGATGCGCCAGCGGCTGGGGCTGTCGCAGGCGCTTCTGGGGCAGCCGCGGGTGCTGCTGCTGGACGAACCGACCACCGGCCTCGATCCGGCATTGCGCCGCAGCTTCTACGACATCGTCGCGGAGCTGCGCGCCGGCGGCGCGACCGTGCTGCTGTCTTCCCATGCCTTGACCGAGCTGGAAGGCAGGGCGGACCGCGTCGTGATCGTCGACCGGGGCGTCAAGATCGCCGATGGAACGCTCGACGATCTCCGGCGGATCGCCCGTCTGCCGACACGCATCCGTCTCACGCTGGCTGGCGAGGGCGTTTCCGCAGCCGACGATTGGGCCCGCGCCGGCGGTTGGCGACGGGTCAACGGGCGCCAGTTGGAGATCGACGCGGAGCCGGGGGAGAAGGTCGCGGTGCTGCGCCGGGTCGCCGAGCCGGGCGCTCCCGTTGCCGACTTCGACGTGATACCGCCGACACTGGACGAACTCTACGCGCATTTCCTTGAGGCGCGGGGGAGGGGCGAGTGACCAACATCTTCATTATCGCCCGCAAGGAAATCCAGGAGGGGCTGCGCAACCGCTGGGTCCTCGCCACGACGCTGCTTCTGGCGGCGCTGGCCCTGACGCTGACCTTTCTCGGCAGCGCCCCGACGGGGAATGTCGGCGCCAGCGCGCTGGACGTCGTCATCGTCAGCCTGTCGAGCCTTTCGATCTTCCTCGTGCCATTGATCGCATTGCTGATTTCGCACGACGCCATCGTCGGGGAAATGGAGCGGGGCACGATGCTGCTCCTGCTTAGCTATCCGGTAGGGCGCTGGCAGGTGATCGCAGGCAAGTTCGCCGGCCATCTGGCCATCCTCGCCTTTGCCACCTTGCTTGGCTACGGGGCCGCTGCTGTTGCGCTGGCGGTGACCGGCGCGGATATCGATCGAAGCAGCTTCGGTGCGTTTGCCTCGATGATCCTGTCGTCGATCCTGCTCGGAGCCGTTTTCATCGCGATCGGCTATCTCGTCAGCGTGCTGGTTCGCGAGCGCGGCACCGCCGGCGGCATCGCGGTCGGGGTGTGGCTGCTCTACGTGCTGATCTATGACATGGCGCTTCTCGGCCTGCTGGTCGTCGATCAGGGCCGCATCATCAGCGGCGGGGTGCTCGACGCTCTGTTGCTGGCCAATCCGACGGATGCATACCGGCTGCTGAACCTGAGCTCCGGCAATGTCGGAGCCCTCTCGGGCATGGGCGGCGTTGCGGAAAATGCGGCGCTTTCGCCGGCCACGCTGGTCGGCGCGCTGCTTGTCTGGGTGGCGGTGCCGTTGTCCGCCGCTGCCCTGGTTTTCTCCAGGAGGGAACTGTGAGACGCCTGTTGTTTCCGATCATCGCGGCCGCCGCGTTCGGTCTGGCGGGATGCGGCGAGGAAGGCTCTGCCGCCTTGCCGGAGCCTTTTGCCCTGACGCAGGACGCCATGGGGCGCTACTGCGGCATGAACGTGCTCGAGCATCCCGGCCCGAAGGGGCAGGTCATCTTCGGACCCGAGCCGATCTGGTTTTCCTCCGCCCGTGATGCGGTGGCGTTCACCATGCTTCCGGAGGAACCCAAGACCTACTCCGCCGTCTATGTGTCCGACATGAAGCATGCGCCGGACTGGGACAATCCGGGCGCGGATAACTGGGTCGATGCGCGAGCCGCCTTCTATGTGATCGGCAGTTCGGCAAGGGGCGGAATGGGGGCCGCCGAGACGGTTCCCTTCTCCACCAGGGACGCCGCCGAGCGGTTTGCGCAGGACAACGGCGGCGAGGTGGTGACGTTCGAGGACATCCCTGTCGACTACGTGCTGGGGCCCGGTGACGCGGCAACGGCGCCTGGGGCGGCGGGTTCGACACAATAGGGGCACGCCATGGGCACCATGAACCGCCGACGCTTCATCTCGATCACCGCCGCGGCGGCCGGCTGCGGCCTAGCCTGGCCGGCCGTTGCGGCGACGCCCTTGCAAGAGGCGGTGAGCTGGCGCGGGCAGGCGCTCGGCGCGCCGACCTCCCTGGTGATCTACCATCAGGACCCCGTCGCTGCGGAGCGCCTGCTTCGGCAGGTCCGGTCCGAGGTCGACAGGCTCGAGCAGATCTTCAGTCTCTACCGGCCCGGCTCGGCGATTTCGCAGTTGAACCGGCTGGGCGCCCTGGCCATGCCTCCGTCCGAATTGGTCGCGCTTCTCGAGACCTGTCGCAAGGCCTGGGAAGTGACCGGTGGGGTGTTCGACCCCACGGTCCAGCCGCTGTGGAAAGTGCTGGCAGAGCATTTTTCGATGCCCGGTGCTTCGGCCGGCGGTCCCACATCGACCGAAATCCGTGAGGCTCTCGATCTGGTTGGCTTCGACAAGGTCAGCTTCGATCAGAGCCGTGTGGCGTTTGGCCGACCTGGCATGGCCCTGACGCTCAACGGCATCGCCCAGGGTTACATCACGGACCGGGCTGTCGAGCTTCTGCGTCGGAGTGGCATCGAAAAGAGCATCATCGATCTCGGCGAGATCCGCGTGCTCGGATCGAAACCGGACGGTGGTCCATGGCAGGTCGGCATCCGGGACGTGGCTACCCCTGCCGGGCGCGCGGCCGCGATCGAGTTGGTCGACAAGGCGGTGGCCACATCGAGCGCGGCGGGCTTCAGCTTCGACGCCGCGGGCCGTTTCACGCACTTGCTGAACCCCCGCACCGGGGCGAGCGTGACCGGCGACAGGAGTGTTACCGTCACCGCGCGGGATGCTGCGAAAGCCGATGCATTCTCGACCGCGTTCAGCTTGATGTCGTCTGAGGATATCCGAGCGGTAGTCAAGCGTGAAGGCGACATCGACGTCATGTTGTCCGACAGCCGTGACGGCTGGAGAACTCCGTAAACCGGGCGAGGCAACGCTGCCGGCGGGAGTTTGTTCCCGGACAAGGACGGCCGCTCATTCGCCCCCTAAGAACAGGGTCATCCGCATCAACATCGGAGTGCGCCATGACCCTTACACCTGCCCATGCCGATCGGCCTGTCGCTATTGTGGATCTGCGATCGCTGCCCAGGCCGCAACGTCACTCGTTGGTCTTCCGCCAGTACGACGCGCTGCTCCCGGGTGAATGTTTCGAACTGATCAACGATCATGATCCGCAGGGGCTCTTGTACCAGTTCCAGCAAGCCATTCCCGGCCAGTTTTCCTGGACCTATCGGGTCCTCGGTCCTGTCGACTGGCATGTCCTCGTGGGCAAGGAAGGGCTGGTCGAGGAGCAAAGGCGCGACGAGTGTTGCGGCGGTGGCTGCGGCTGAACGACAACGGGCGCCGCGAGGCGCCCTTTTTGTTCACGCCTGATCGGCAGGCTTCTCGCGCACTGTCGGTCCCCCTTGCGCGATCTGGAACAGGCAAAGACGGCTGAACACGGCGATCTGACTGAGGCGCATCGGTCGCAGGATGCCCCTCATCGGTGTTCACAATTCTTGTCAGCAGGCCTGGGTCTGTTCGCAATCACCACCTGAGGAGGCGCGAACCTGCGAGAGAGCCGACGCCGCCGGCCGAGGCAATCGCGAGCCCATACCAGACTACATAGAAGAGTGGAGAGTCCTCCGTGCAGGCGAGAGAATAGCCGGCCGCCGCTCCGGCGCCGGCCGCAAGGCCGAGCAAGGCACCGGACAGGGCCGGATTCGTGCTCGCGCCGTTCTTCAGGAAAGTCAGTCCCGCGGCGATCGGAAGCAGCGACAGACCGAGAACGGCGGACAGGCATTTCATCGCCGTACTGCCCACCATCGCTTGCGTCAGAAACGGTGCCGGCGTGGCGGCTGCGGCATCGGCGATCAGGACAAGCGCCATTGCCGGCGGCAGAAGCAGGTATGACAGCCTGAGCCCCTTGCCGGGATAGGCGGAGCGGATCGCGAGCCACAATGCGGAGACCGACAGCAACGCCGGCAGCCCTGTCTTGGCGAGGGTCACCGGCGCGCTCAACGCGGTGCCGAGGTCCGGCCGCAGCCCCATCAGGGAGAGCCAGAGGGCAACACCAAGGGCCGTCGCCGCCGAGGTCCAAAGCGCGATCGAGGACGCAGCAAACGGCTTCGGGACAGGGGCCCGGGCCAGGTCGGCGATGAAGTCCTCCGTGGACAGTCTTTTCCGGGTCATCGGTCGGATCCCCGCGCAAGAGCGGACAGCTTCTTGATGGCGCGGTGGAAGGCAACGCGCACGGCTCCCTCGCTCATCGAAAACCGGGCGCCGACCTCGGTTGCGCGGTCGCCGTCAAGGCCGATTGCGCGCACGATGGCGGCCGACCTCGTATCGATCTGAGCCAGCATCCTCGAGGCCTCCTGATCCGACAGGAGATCGCTCGGCTCGTCCTGCGCGATGAGATCGACGAAGTCGTCCACCGGCAGGTGGATGTGAGTTCCCAGCCGTCTGAAGGCGTCGACCACCTTGTAGCGCGCGACGGCATAGAGCCAGGGGCGCACCGGCGTGCGCGGGTCCCAGGTCTGGCGCTTGAGGTGGATCGCCAGCAGCACCTCCTGCACCACGTCGTCGTGCTGGTCCGGCGGCAGCCCGCGCCCGCGGGCTTTGACGACCTTTCGGACAAGCGGCATGACGGCGGTGAGAAAGCGGGCAAACGCCTTTGCGTCGCCTGCGTTCGCGGCGGTCAACAGCGCCTCCAGATCGTTGCAAGCGTCGGCTATCTCGGCCTCCCGTCGCGCGTCCGCGAGAGGCAACCTAGCGGGGCTTGCGATCGCGAGGCAACCCACATCACGCAGAGTTGCGAGCGACGCCGTCATGCGGTCACGGCAGCGAGCGTGGCGCCGGCACGTCCCTTGATCTGGGCGGCTCGCATCCCTGTGCGACAGGCGAAGACCGGATCCATCATGCGGTCGTCTTCTGCGGCGGACCGTCAAGACGCAGCACATGATCCAGCGAGATCCTGCCCGGTCCCCGGACCACGACGGCAAGCAGGGCGGCGGCCCACAGCCCATGCGTGACCCATGCGCTGGGATAGACGAATATCTGGATGACGGCGGTCATGACGAGCAGACCGAAGGCGGACAGTCTCGTGAAAAGGCCGAGGATCATCAGCACCGGCAGCACATGTTCGCTGACGGTGGCAAGAACCGCTGCGACATTCGGCGGGATGATCGGCAAGGCAAACTCCGTTTCGAACAGGAACCATGTCGAGTCCTTGATCGCGAAGCCGTCGACCTTGGTGCGGCCCGACAGCCAGAACACCATGGCCGGAAAGAAGCGGAGCCCGAGGGCGACAAGGTCGTCGGGAATGAGCTGGAACCAGCCGTTCAGCCGCTTGATCAGGGTCTGCATGTCGAAATCTCCGCATTGAGGATGAGACCGGCTGCCATGAACTCGGCGAGAAGGCGTCCGGCGTCGTGGGCCGGGTCAGCCGCCTGGGCGAGTTGTGCGGCTTCGAGCAAGGGCCGGCCGTCGCTGAGCGCGGCGATCATGGCGGCATCGCCGGCCGCGATCGCCTTCACCGGCACGTTGAAGAAGCGATCCCGGAAGATGAGCGCCGTTTCGGGACCGTGAACGATGGCGCCGGGCAGCGCGCCGGGCTGGTTCGACGCCCAGATCGAGACCGCCGCATGCGCGAGAGCAAGCACGCAAACGGAAGGGTGCAAGGCCAGAACGAGGTCGGCCGGGTCGGCATTGGCAAAAAGGTCCGGCGTTGCCGGTTCATGGTCGGCCGCGTGAAAGGCAACGCCGCGCTGATACTCGATGCGGGCGACGTCGGCCATGTAGGGATAGTCCAGAAGCGGCGGAAAACCCGCCAGGAACGCGGGGAAGCCGTCTCCCCACTGCGTCAGCACCGGTGTCTTCGGCCGGTCCAGTTCGACATAGACGCGCGCCATCTGCCGGAAGAACGCCTTGCCGACGAGCCGCTGGACAACCGGGAACCGCATGGCCAGCGCCTCGGTCAGGCTGACGACGACATTGTTGCGGTAGACATTGAAGCGGCGCTCGGCCTCCGCCGGGTCCCGCGCCGTCAGTCCGGCCGGAAGCGGGCCTCCGCGCAGGGCTGCGTCAAAGCCGGATTGCAGCTCAGCCAGCCTGCGCATGACGCTTCTCCGGAGCATGGAGAATGCGCGCGGCGCGCGCGGCTTCGTCGGCCAGAACGGACCAGCAGGGAACGTCATTGTCCCATTCGACGAGCGTTGGGACGGGTCCGCATCGCGAGACGACATCGGCAAAGAGCGACCAGACCGGGTCGGCGACCTCGGAGGAATGCGCGTCGATCAGCAGCGGCCCCGACGGAAGCTCTTCCACCACGTGACCGCCCAGGTGGATTTCGCCGACATGCTGGAGCGGGAAGCTGTCGATATAGGCGCAAGGGTCGAAACCGTGGTTGGTCGCCGACACGAACACATTGTTGACGTCGAGGAGCAGGCCGCAGCCGGTGCGCCGCGCGACTTCGGCGAGAAAGTCGACCTCGGCGATCGTCGACTGCTCGAAGATCACATAGGTCGACGGGTTCTCGAGCAGCATCCTGCGCCCGAGTGCCTCCTGCACCTGGTCGACATGAGCGCAGATCACGTTCAGCGACCCGTCCGTGTAGGGCAGCGGCAGAAGATCGTTGAGAAAACCGGTGTCGTGGCTCGACCAGGCGAGATGCTCGGAAAAACTCTCGGGCTGGTAGCGTTCGCAGAGCTGGCGAAGCCTCGCCAGGTGATCGGGATCCAGGCCGCGGGCGCCGCCGATCGACAGGCCGACGCCATGAACCGAAAGGGCATAGTCCGCCCTGAGCGCGGTGAGTTGGGCGTGCGGCAGACCGCCGGCTCCCATGTAGTTCTCGGCATGGACCTCGAAGAAGCCGACCTTGCCGGGGTCCTGGGTGATGTCGATGAAATGCTGCGGTTTGAAGCCCACACCGACGCTCGCGGGTAACTGAGGCATCTCGAGTGCACCGTGCATTGGAGGAAGGCGGGGCGCGACCGGTCGCGCCCCGTGCGTTGGCCTCAGGCAGGGAGATCGCGGCTGAGTTCGGTCAGCGAACCCTTGCGCGGCGTCCCGTCGGCCTGGGCGGGCAGTTCCATCGTGGTGCAGGTGCCGGCCGGGACCATCTTCCAGGCATTGCCCTGATAGTCGACCTTGGACGTCCCGGCGCAGGTCGTGCCCGGGCCGGCGGCGCAGTCGTTCTGGCCGGCAAGCGAGACGCCGAAGCACTTTTCCGTCGTCTGGGCCTGCACCGGCGCGGCCATCAGCGTGAGCGCGGAGACCAAAGCGGCGCTCAGGGCGATATTCGTGTGTCGTGCTGTCATGTCATTCTCCTGTCTCTCGACGAAGACGCTCCAGCGCCTTCATTGAACAATTCGCGGACGGTGCCGTGGCCGTTACAGCTTCACGGCAAGGTGATCCGGGCAGGGCGCACACTCAAAAACATGCGAGGTCGTTTCGCGCGGCGCTCGGGCCGGTCTTCGCAGGGGCGGCGCGGCGGTTTCGGGAGCGGCCGGTTGCCGCTCCCGGGACACGGGCCGGCTTAGAGGGCGCCCGGATCCGTGCTCTCGATCTTGGTCCAGATCTCGTCGGCGGCCTCGATATTTGCCGCCATCTCGGAGCGCCACATGTCGGCGACCGCCGGAGCGACATTCAGATAGAGCTTGTCGTTGACGATCGTGAAGACGGCCGGATCGCCATCGAGCTTCTGGCCCATCTTCACGCCCATGGCGCAATAGCCGCCATACTGGGGCAGGTACTTGTCGGGATCGGCTGTGAACGCCGCCTTGTTCTCCTCGCTGGCGAAGCGATAGACGGCACCGCCATGCACGGCCGTGACCCTGAAGTCGCCCGGGACGGGACCGGCCGGCGAGAAGAAACTCACCGGATCGACGCCGCGCAGGGCAAGGCCCGTGGACGTCACGTTCAACTCGCTCCCCGCGAAGGACGTGGCGGCGGAGAACAACAGAAGCAGGAAGGCGCCGAGCAATGCATTCAGTCTGGTCATGTCTGTTCCTTTCGATGGTGCAAGAGCGATCCCGCGGCGGCCTTGCGGGCCGTCGCCGGGTGTTTCTTGCTGGCTGCGGGCAGGGCAAGCCTGGCGTCGGCCGATGCGTCACGGTCCTTGGACGAGATGACGCGCGGCCGTGGTCAGGCGGTCACTTCGTAGGCGGCGAAAGCCGGATCGAGCTTCGTCGCGACGATGTGATTGGTGTAGTTGGAGAAGGTCTTGACGCCGATGGCCAGGATCACCGCGAAGATCTGACGCGGTTCGAAACCGGCAGCGAGGAAGGCGTCGACATCGGCGCGCGACGGCCGCCCGGCCGTCCGGACCATGGTGCGGGTGAAGGTGGCGAGAGCCTGCAGGCGCGGGTCGGGAAGCGGACCGCCGTTGCGAAGGGCGGCGATCGCGTCCGCCGGCACCCTGCTCATCTTCTCGGCGATCATCGAGTGAGCGGCGACGCAATAGTCGCAGCCGTTGGCTTCGCTCACTGCCAGGAAGACGGTTTCCTGCTCGTCCGGCTGGAAGCCGGAGGTGCGGCGGAAGCCGTCGTAGCCCGCCAGATAGGTGCCGAGCAGGTCCGGCGCGTAGGCCATGTAGCCGTACATGTTGGGAACGAAGCCCAATCTCCTGGCGGCGGTTTCCAGAGCGGTTGCGGCAGCGGGTTCGGCCGTTTCCGCGGTCAGGGGTGCAAGAGTGAGGCTGGCGGATGACTGGGACATGGGGTCGTCTCCAAATATGGAATGATCGATCCATATATTGCCAGGCGCGGCCCGGCAAACTATTTTCGGAACGATGAGTTCACAACTTCATGAGCGCCGCGTGCGCGGCCGTCCCCGCACCTTCGTTGAAACCGAGGCGCTCGACACCGCGATGGGTCTGTTCTGGCGGATGGGTTACGAGGGCACCTCGATGGATGCCCTCACCGGCGCCATGGGCATCTCGCGGTCGAGCCTCTACCAGTCCTTCGGCAACAAGGAGGCCCTGTTCCTGAGCGCGGTGGAACACTACGCGCGCACCCGGATCGAGCCCCTCCTCGAGGCTCTCGACGGCGGCGGCGGTTTCCGGAGCGATCTGGCGGCCTTCCTCGACGCCGTCGTGCGGCATGCGACGGCCGATCCCGAGCGGTTGGGGTGTCTCGTGGCGTCGGTTCTTTCCGATGCTGCCGGATCGGATCCGCGGCTGAGGGCGGAACTGGGCTGGCGGTTTGCCGCGGTCGAAGCGCGGATCGCCGAGCGCGTCGCGCATGCGCAGTCGGTCGGCGAGATGTCCGGTGCGGCAAGCCCGGCAACGGTCGCCGCGGTCGTTGGAGCCCTCGCGCGCGGCTTGATGCTCAGCGCCCGGGCGGGCGTTGCTCCCGAAACGTTGCGCGACACGAGCAAAGGTGCGGTCGCGATCCTGACGGCGGGACTGACCTCGTGACGCTTGGGCACTTGTGCAGCGTGCGTGTCGCGCAGTCTTGACTTTCATGTGAAGGTGGCAGGCGCCAAGCTCGCGGCGACAGGCTGGAGGAGGTCGTCATGTCAGGCAGTGCGGACCTGCTGCTCGATCGGTTGGACCCTGTGAGCGAAGGCGCGGCGCCAACCGGGGCCCCAACCGGGGCGCAGGGGACGTCGTCGCCGGACACTCGCTGCCCGGAGGTCCCTCGTGCGCGCTGACCTGAGCCGGCGGTTCGGCCGCATCTTGCGTGGCGGCGCCGACGCTTCGAGGCTTCCCGAGGCGATCCGACGACGCATCGCCGAACGCGACTGGGCCAACGAGCGTCTGCTGCGCGCCATCCAGTTGCTGATGATCTGCTTCTTCAGTCTCCTTTATGCGCTGTCGCCCAAGACCTTCGAGGCGGGGAGCCTGTCGCCGACGCCGTTCGTGCTGGCAGCCTATTTCGTGCTCGCCGTGATCGGCCTCGTCTGGGGATATCTGCGGGAACCGCCGGACTGGGCGAGCTATGTTTCGATCATCTTCGATTTCGCGCTGCTCTACGGACTGATCATCAGCTTCCATCATCAGTACGCCCAGCCCGCGAGTTTCCTGCTCAAGGCGCCGGCACTGCTTTACGTCTTCATCTTCATCGCCTTGCGCACTCTGCGCTTTAACCCGAAGTTCGTGATCTTCGCGGGTCTGGTGGCTGCCGCGGGGTGGGGTGCCGTGATCGTCTATGTGCGGCAGGTCGATCCGTCGGAATTCGTGCTTACGCGGTCCTATGTCGAGTACCTGACCTCCAATGCGCTGCTGATCGGCGCGGAGGTCGACAAGATCATCTCGATGCTTGCCGTGACCGCGGTGCTGGCCTTGGCGGTGAACGGCTCGCGAAGTCTCCTGATCACCGCCGTCACGGAAGAGGCCGCCGCGACGGGGCTGTCGCGCTTCTTCGATCCAGGCGTTGCTCGCGCCATCCGCGCCGGCGAGCATCAGCCGATCCCTGGTACCGCACAGCGGGAAGCGGCGGCGATCATGAACCTGGATATCAGGAGCTTTTCCCGCATCGCGGAGCAGTGCGAGCCCGATGCGGTCATGCGTGTCCTTGCCGCTTATCAGGGGCGGGTGCTTCCCATCGTGCATGCCCGCAACGGGATGATCGACAAGTTCCTCGGCGACGGGATCATGGTGACCTTCGGTCTGGGCACCGATAGCGAATCCTATGCCGCCGATGCCATTGCCTGCGCGGAAGCCGTGCTTGCCGACCTGAAGGGGTGGGCGGATCTGCCCGAGATGCAGGCGCTGCGGCAGCCGCTGGCGATCGGCATCGGCATCTCGTCCGGAACGGTGAGCTGGGGCGTTGTGGGACGGGATGAGCGGCTCGAACTGACGGTGATCGGGCCCGCGGTCAACCTTTCGGCCAAGATCGAGAAATGCAACAAGGCGTTCGGCAGCACCTGCATGGTCGATGCCGAAACCTGGCGCCTGGCACAGGCCCAGGGGTATCGCGGCCGCTTCGAAGCCCGCCACGTCGCGGCCCGGATCGACGGGGCGGACGGGCAGATCGGCGCAGTGATCCTCACCCTGCCATAGAGCCGCCCGGTCGCCGGCATCTGTCTGTTCCTGCCGGCCGTCTTTGTCCTGAGCACCGCGGTCTGCCGGGGGATCCAGCGCAGCGGACGTCATGCGCGGACGGTCCCGGCAGTTCGAACCGAAGGGCGCGGCCGCTGCCGTCCGCGGATATGACCGGAAAGCGCCGCCCTCCTGTCGGAGGGCGGCACGAGACATGGGCTGCTCGCCGGACGTCAGGCCTGCGTCACGCGGCCCGGCCCGAGAACAGATCCTTCTTGACGATGCCGTGCACCCCCCAGTTTCCGTCGACGACCTGGGTCACGCCGAAGTCGACGCCGATCGACATGATCGAGATCGCCTCGTCCTCCGTCAGGCCCTTGGTGGTCATCAGGAAGTGCCGCATCTTCTTGAACGCGTCCTGCAGGGCGAGGTCGATCGACGACTTGTTGTAGATCTCGCTCTGGGCATCGGGGCCGAGTTCGGCCAGGTAGTTGGCAACGCTGAAGCCGTGGACCACCCATTCGGTCTGGGTCTCCAGCATCGGGTAGTCGAGGTCCTCCAGCGGCGTGCCGGCCAGATCCGCCTTCTTGTGCAGGATGAGCTGGAAGGTGCCGGTCAGCGAACACTCGATGGCGGTGCCGCACAGCTCGCTGTCGCCCTGCGAGGCATGGGGATCGCCGACGGAGAGCAACGCTCCCTCGACCGACACCGGGTAATACATCGTCGCGCCCTTGCCGATGCGCCAGTTGTCGATGTTGCCGCCGAAATGGCTCGGCGGGATGGTGTCGACGAAGTCCGCCTCGGCCGGTGCCAGGCCCAGCGTGCCGAAATGCGGCCGGATCGGCACCCGTATGCCCTTGAGCACGTCATAATTCCGATCGACCGTCGACATGTCGACCGGCACGCCGGGATAGTCGATGACCGGATGCACCACGCCGAACGGGTCGGTCTGCGGGGTCCACTTGTAATTGTAGACCGCCTCGGCCCAGCTTTTGCCGCCGGTCGCGTCGATCTCGTAGATCGTCACCACCTCGCGCTTGTCGCCGCCGAGCAGGTGCTTGTAGTGGAAGCCCCACCACGCCGCCGCGTTGGAGCCGAACGCCTTGCCGGCATAGGCCGGATTGGCGGACGGACGCGGCACGCAGTCGAGAATGCGGACCTCCAGCACGTCGCCCGGCTCGGCACCGCGGACATAGACCGGGCCGGTCATGATGTGCACGCCGAGACCGTCGCCGGAGCCCTTGGTGTAGACGGCCGGATCGGTCGATCCCGCGCCGCGCCGGTCGACGCCCTTCTTGTCCTTCGTCCACTCGTAGACGCTTTCGGCGCCGGGGTCGCCCTGGACCATGCGTTCCAGGTCGTCGGCCGCGTGATGCGTCAGCGCTTCGATGGTGACGATGTCGCCGGAGTCGATCTCGACCTGCGGCTTGAGGGTCTTGGAAAAATACCCCCAATGCACCGTGTCGGCGGTCGCCGGCAGATAATGGTAGCTGGGGGTGCCTTTCTGGCGTGCGGCGCTCGCCTGCGCCAGGGCCGGGGTCACCAGCGTCACGCCGCCGGCCGCGCCGAAGGCCGCAAGCCCTCCCGCCGCCAGAACGCCGCTCTTCAGGAAGCTCCGCCGTTCCGGGTTGAGGTCTTCCCTGAACGCCTTGTAATGGGCCTCGAAATGCGGGCAGTGAACGTCGTCGCCTTTGCACATGATTTGCCGTTCCTCTCTGGTTATGGATGGATTGTGCACTGCACATGATGCCTGGCGACGGGCTCCACGCAACCGCCCGACCGGCGCGCCGGTTGCCCCGGCATTCCCCGTCTGGTGGCAAAAAAATCCTTTTATCGCAATGTGTTGAGTGGTTTTTGCGCCGGCTTCCTTCGGGGGCGGCGCTCCGTAAAGTCAAAACTACGGACGCTCTGGGACAAGTATCCCGCCCGGTTCTGGGATAGTGTTTGCTGCGGAAGCGAGAAAAAGGTCCAGCCGGATGGCGGTGGAGCAGATCGATCTCGATGCGGTGCCCGGCGATGGCCGGTCCGACATCTGGCGTCAGACGCTGCGCGGGGTCGGCTTGCTGCCGCTTGCCGAGACCGGCTGCCTGGACACCGGCACCGTGACCTCGTTCCGGGCGCCCGCCGGCGCCAGGATGACGATGGTCCAGGCCCGCGGCCAGAGCTTTGCCTTCAGCGCGCCGGGCAAGGCTCCCGGTCCGCTGGTGCTGCTGCTCGTGCTGTCCGGGCGCGGGCGCATCGTCGCGCCCTCGAAGGCCTTCGAACTCGCCGACTCGGATCTTGTCGTCGTTGCCCCGGAGGCGGGAGTGCAGGTGGAGATGCGCGGCGACTTCTCGATCCTGCTGCTCGATCTGTCCCGGAGCGCGGTGGAGGCGCGTGTGGGCCGGAACCGTGCCGGCTTTCCGGTGGTGCTGGGAGGGACCGTGGCGGCGTCCGCTGCCCGGCCGGTGCTGCGCACGCTGGCCATGAACCTCGACACGCTCGGTGCCGGCGACTTCGCCGCCGCCGAGGTCGCGGTGACCGAACTGGTGAGCGGCGCGCTGCTGGCGGAACTGCGCGGCAACGGCCATGAACGGACGGATTCGCAGATGGCGAACTTTCGCCGCGTCGCGGCCGCGGTCAATCGCAGGCTGGGCGAAGCCGGTCTGTCGATCCAGGATGTGGCGCGCGACGAAGGCCTGTCGAAACGCTATGTGCAGCGGCTGTTCAAGCAGCATGGCGAGAGTTTCTCGGACTATGTGCGCCGGCTTCGCCTTGAACGATGCAAGGCCGAGCTCGCTGATCCGGCGCATGCGCATGAGGCGGTGGGCGCGATTGCCATGCGGTGGGGATTTCGCGATCAGTCCTATTTCAGCCGCGCCTTCAGCAGCGCCTATGGAGTGTCGCCCAGCAACATCAGACGGGGGGTCGGGACAGTTGCGGACGGCCGGCCGCTCCAGCGCGGCAAGCCGCTGAAGCGCCCGGCCGCGCCGATGGCGTTTCCACGGTCGGCGGCTGAGTTTCGCACCCATGGCGAAAGCCCGACGACGGAGCTGGCCGAGCCGTTCCGGCAGGCGCGGTTTCATCTTCCCGCGAACGCGCAGACGGTGCACTGGGGCTATCTGAGCAAGAGCCTGCCGCCGGTGCTGACGGTGAGGTCGGGAGCGACCGTCACCGTGGAGACGTTGACCCAGCATGCCGGCGACGCATCCGAGCGCATGATCCAGGGCGATGCGGGCGCCGAAAGCGTGTTCGAATGGACCAGGGACTGGAAGGCGGTCGACCGGCGCGGAGCGGGGCCGATGAATGCCTCCATCTTCGGGCGCGGCGCGGGCGAAGGCTTCGGTGTTCACATCCTGACAGGGCCGATCTTCGTGCGCGGGGCCGAGCCGGGCGACGTGATCGAGGTGGAGTTTCTGGACATCCGCCTGCGCCCTTGCGCCAATCCGGAGTTTGCCGGGAAAGCGTTCGCCTCCAATGTCTCGGCCTGGTGGGGGTATCAGTATCAGGATTCCATCGTCCCCGGCGCCCGGCGCGAGACCGTCACGATCTTCGAGATCGACCTCACTGAGCCCGACGTGGCGCGGCCGCTCTACAGCTATCGCTGGACGCCGCAGACCGACCCGTTCGGCATCGTCCACGAGACGATGGACTATCCCGGCGTCCTCGTCGATCCGGCGACGGTCACCCCCGACTGGCGCGCGCTTCGGGGGATCGAGATCCCGGCGCGGCTGCATTTCGGCACCGTCGCGCTGGCGCCGCGGGAGGAGGATCTGGTCGACAGCATTCCTCCCGGTTACTTCGGCGGCAATATCGACAATTGGAGGCTCGGCAAGGGCAGCCGGGTCTTCCTGCCGGTCTCCGTGCCGGGCGGGCTGCTGTCCATCGGCGACGGTCATTTCGCGCAAGGCGACAGCGAAGTGAACGGTACCGGGCTCGAATGTTCGCTGACCGCCGACATTCGTCTGACCCTGCACAAGGCGTCAGGGGAGGGGAGGCCGTTTCTGCGGGCGTTGAGCGGACCGTTGATCGAGACCGAAACCCACTGGGTGCTCCAGAGCTTCAGCTATCCCAACTATCTGCGCGAGTTGGGGCGCGATGCCCAGTCGAAGATCTACCAGCATTCCTCCATCGATCTGGCGATGCGCAATGCGTTCCGGCAGGCGCGGCGGTTCCTGATGGAGCATTACGGGATGAACGAGGACGAGGCGCATTGTCTGCTGTCGCTCGGCGCGGATTTCGGCGTCACCCAGGTCGCGGACGGCAATTTCGGCGTTCACGCGACGATCCCCAAAGCGCTGTGGGGCGATGGGGATCGTTGAGATCGGGCGGCGATCGGGCCAAGCTGCGCAGGCGCTGGATGCGATCCGCGGGGCATCTACCGGTGTCGCTTTCGCGGGATGGGGGACGTCTTCGGCATGACGGGGGGAGGGATGGAGGAGGCACGGGACCGGGTTCCGCAGTCCGTTGTCGACACGCGCGGCATGGCGGGCGGGGCGGCGTTCGAGCTTTGGCGCGAGCAGTTGAACGCGATGGGCGAGGCGCGCTCCCTGCGGCCGGTGGCGAGTGGCTTCCACGTCCAGGTCGAGGCTTTCCAGATCGGGCCGCTGGTGCTCGGCCGCTCGATCCAGCCCGCCCAGACCTTCGACCGGTCCCGCTTCCGCATCGCCCGCGACGGACTGGATCAGCTCGTCCTGCGGTTCTTCGACCGGGGCAGTGTCTTCTGCCGCGACCGGGACGCCGATGCCGGGGTGCGGCCTGGCGATCTGTTCGTCACCGATCTGGCGGAGGTTCAGCGCACCGCCATCCCCGATATCGACAGCCTCACGCTTGTCGTGCCCCGCGCGGAGCTGGAGGCGCGCCTGGGCACGGTGGACGGGCTCGACATGACCGTGATCCGGCGCGACAACGCGCTTGTCGGCCTGTTCCAGGATCATCTTGCGGCGGTGATGCGCGCCGCACCCGGCATGACGGTCGCCGAGGCGGGGCTGCTCGTCGGCCCGACGCTCGACCTGGCCGTCGCGGCCATCAGGGGGGCGGTGCCGGAGGTGGGGCGGAGCAGCGTGCAGGCCGCGCTCGTCGATGCGATCTGCCGTCACATCCGCGCCCATGCTCGCGATCCTGGCCTGTCCCCGGCAGCGCTCGGCCGGCTGTTCGGCATCTCGGAGAGAAAGCTGTCCTATCTCTTCGCGGAGTTGGGCGGCGTTGCCTCCTATATCGGGCATCAGCGCCTGCTGCTCGCCCGCCGCGCCCTCACCGATCCCGCGCAGGCGGACAGGACGGTCGAGCGGATCGCCGAGGACCACGGCTTTGCCCATCGCAACAGTTTCGCCAGAGCCTTCGAGCGCGCCTTCGGCATGACGCCGGGGCAGTATCGCCAGGTCTCCAGCGCCCGGACGCTTGCCCGCGAGGGCAAGGCGGAAAGCTGGCACGCCTGGATCGGCCGATTTGCGTGAATTGTGGCGCCCTGTGCGTCATCTGTGCGCGGATCGTTGCAGTTCCTTGACGAATGGTCCGAAGTTTCTGTTTTGCCGCCGGAAGTTCACAATTCGGAAAGAGCCCCTGCGTCATCTTCTGTAGGCAGGACGGGAAATCGTCTCAAAAAACTGGAGAGCAGGGGGTTGTAAATGACAAAAGACTTGGATCGCGAGTTGTTCGCCAGCGAAGCGGAAGAACTCGGCGAGGATGAACTGTCCTCCATTGTCGGCGGACTTGCGCCGGGAACCGCCGCTCCGGTGCGTCCGCGCGACCCCAATGCGAATCTTGTCGAGTATGCGATGGAGCATATCGAGCGCGCCCTGGCTGCTGCGCCGCCGCGATAATCGCGACCTTCCCTTCAGCCAAGGAACATGAAGATGACCGAACAGATCGAACAGAACGTCTATACGCAGGTGCTGGTCCGGGCCGCGACCGACGATGCCTTTCGCGCCGCGCTGCTGTCGGATGCGACCGGCACGCTGAAGTCGCTGGGGGTTGAGATCCCCGAAGGGATCGAGATCAAGGCGGTGGAGGACACCGGCACGGTGTTTCATCTCATCGTCCCGCCGAAGATCTCGGAAGAGATGAGCGATGAGGAACTCGGCGCCGTCAATGGCGGGTGGTTCGGTCGCACTCTCGGGGCTGGCATCGGCGCTGCCTTCGGCGGGCTTCTGGCCACGGGTGTGATTGTAGGAACCGGGGGCAATGGGGCTCGTCAAGCGTCAGGGCTGGTCCGTGGCGGCGAGGCGACCGGGGCAAGAATCGGCGGCTCAATCTGAGAGGTGTGTGATGATCGAACAGAACGCCCATACGCAGGTGCTGGTCCGCGCTGCGACCGACGAGGCCTTTCGCGCCGCGCTGCTGTCGGATGCGACCGGCACGCTGAAGTCGCTGGGGGTTGAGATCCCCGAAGGGATCGAGATCAAGGCGGTGGAGGACACCCACGAGAGCCTCCATCTCGTCCTGCCGCCGCTGGTCAGCGAGGACATGTCGGACGACGAGCTTGCGGCGATCAATGGCGGCTTTCTGAAGCTCAAGCATCTGGCCGGTTTCGGCATCGGCGCCAGCGCCGTCATGATCGGAGGCGGCGCCTTGGCAATCATCGCGACGGGTGGGGCGGCCGCGCCCCTGGTCGGAGCGGCCATGATCGGCGGTGGCGTCGCCGGCGCGGTGATCGCGGATTGAACCAGGGAGCAGTAGCAATGACCGAACAGATCGAACAGAACGCTTACGCCCAGTTCCTCGTCCGCGCTGCGACCGACGAGGCTTTCCGCGCCGCGCTGCTGGCGGATGCGAAGGGGGCACTGAAATCGCAAGGCGTCGAAATCCCCGAAGGGATCGAGATCACGGTGGTGGAGGATACGCCCGCGCAGCTTCACCTCGTTCTGCCGCCGAAACTGTCCGAGGAATTGTCCGATGAGGACCTCGAGGCGATCAATGGCGGCTTCTTCGACAAGATCAAGATGAAGCATGTAACGGCCTTCATGACGGGCTACGGCACCACCATGGTTGCGGGCCTCCCCGTGATTATCATGACGCAAGGCGCTGCCTTTCCTGCGGTCAAGGCAGGAGCGGTCACCGTTGGCGTTGGCGCCGCGATTGCTGCGGACTGACGGATTGGATTGAGCAGAAGAGGCCGAGATGCGTGAGCGGAACGACCATATCCCCCCGGACCATGAAGTTCTTTCCGACGAAGAACTTGAAACCATCAGTGGCGGTTACGATTGGCCGCAGGGAATGTCTCGTAACGAGCGTCAGCTCATCCGGGATCGCATGCGGGCAGGGCAGCAGGTCATCTGGAATGAAACGGAGTTTGGCGGCTACCCCACGCTTAAGTAGGGGCAAGCGAGGGGATGCGGAGCCCTGCATCGGGCGCAATGCCGCATCCCGCCGCGGGTTGAAGGTGTTGGCGGATTCGGTCGGGATCGGCCCGCCGGCAGGAAAAAAGGGGAAAGCGATGGGGGCACTTGCTCCATGAGCCTGCCAGCTCTGCCTCAGCCTTTCGACGAAACGCGCCAGCCCAGCCATTACCTGCCGCGCGGCTACTGGGCCGGAGCGCTGGGTGCGCTTCTGGTCGTCGGCGCCGCGCTTGCCTGGTCGGTGGTCGGCACCGTCTCGGTCAAGGTTCAGGGGATGGGACAGATCCTGGCGGCGGGAGAGGCGCTCTATACCATCGCGATCCCGGTCGCCGGCCGGCTGGAGCAGATCTCCGTCGTCCCCGGGCAGAAGGTCGAGGCGGGCATGGTCATCGCCCGGATGGACGTGCGCGAGATCGAGGCGGAAATCCGCTCCGGCAAGCTGGCGCGCGATCAGGCGGCGCGGGCGCTGGAGCGTCTGGGCGAGGCCAGCGAGCGGGAGAGAACCCACCGGATCGCCGCCTTCGAGGAGCAGGTGGCGGCGCTGGAGGAGGAGCGGCGTGTGCTGATCCAGCGCTCGCGGCAATTGCAGGAACTGCTCACCAACCGGGAGAAACTGTTCGAGCGCGGGGTGATCCGCCGCCTGGACGTGGAGGATACCCGCAACACCTACAATGACGCCGCCCTGGCCCTGGCGCGGGTCGGCACCAGTCTTGCCCAGTTGCGCGCCGAACACGGAACCTTTCTCGACGCGCTGGCGGCGAAACTGCGTGCGGCCGAGGACGAACTGGCCGCGCGGGAAGCCCGTCTTGTCGTCCTGCTGGAGAGGCTGGATCACGACGAGGAGGTGCGCGCGCCCTATGCCGGGACGATTGCCGAGGTCTTTGCCGATCCTGGCGATATCCTCGGCGTCGGCCAGAAGCTCGCGGTGCTGGCGGCGTCGGGCGATCACAGCGTGGTCGCCGCGCAACATGGGATCGTCGTTGCCGGCGGTGCCCGTTTCGGTCTGCACGAGGAACTGGACGACGGCAACGCGGATGGCGCGGAACTCATCGCCTTCCTCGACCCGGCACAAGGCTTGCGCGTTCAGCCCGGCATGCGTGCCCATGTCATTCCCGCCTCGATCAAGAAGGAGGAATTCGGCGCGATCCGCGCCGAGGTGGTGGCGATCAATCCGCGTCCGGTCAGCTACGATCAGGTCTATGCGCTCATCCGCAACGCGGAGATGGCCCGCCACTACACCCAGGCCGGTCCGCCGATCGTCGCGCGGCTGAAGCTCGTCACCGCCGACACGCCCAACGGCTTCGCGTGGTGGGGCGGGACCGGTCCCCAGTTCCCTGTCGAACGCGGGACACTGTCCAACGTCGAAATCGACGTCTTCCACCAGGCCCCGATTACCCTGGTGCTGCCGCTGTTGAAGCGCTGGCTGGAGTCGTAGCCAATGGCCCGCGCGCGGACCCCCACCATCCTGCAGATGGAAGCGGCCGAGTGCGGCGCGGCCTCGCTTGCCATGATCCTCGGGCATTTCCGGCGCTTCGTCGGACTGGAGGACCTGCGCGCGCGCTGCGGCGTGGACCGCAACGGCGCCAACGCCGCCAACATCCTAAAGGCCGCCCGCTCCTACGGTCTTGCCGCGAAGGGGCTGCGGCGGCCCGCCGAGGCCGCGCTCGCCGGCCCGTTTCCGGCCATCGTCTTCTGGGATTACAATCACTTCCTCGTGCTCGAAGGGGCGCGGGGGAAGACGGTGTTCCTGAACGATCCGGCGCATGGTCCGCGCGAGATGACGCGCGAGGACTTCTCCCGCCATTACAGCGGCGTGATGCTCGTCTTCGAGACCGGGGAAGGCTTTGCCGCCGGGGGGCGTCCGCCCGCCTTCTGGCCCCGGGTCAGGGAGATGGCGCGCGGGCTCGGCGAGCCGGCCGTTCTGGTCGTTCTTTACGCGCTGGTGCTGGCGGTCGCCGGACTGGCCGTGCCGGGCATGATCAAGACCTTCATCGACGGCGTATTGGTGCAGCGGTCTCCCGGCTGGGCCGGGCCGATCGTTCTCGGGCTGGCGGTGGCCGTGCTGGTGCAGGCCGGGGTGAGCCTGCTCACCCAGTCCTTGAGCCTGCGCGTGCATATGGCGCTGTTGCGCGGCCGCACCCTCGGTTTCGTCGAACATCTCCTGCGCCTGCCGCTGGCCTTCTTCGCCAGCCGCCACACGGGCGATCTGGTGTCGAGAACCGGCTCGGTGGAAACGGCCGCGCGGTTGGTGTCGCGCGATCTGTCCGGGGTCGGGCTCGACGGGCTTGCGGCGGTGTTCCTGTTCGCCCTGATGCTGGCCTACAGCCCGCTGCTCACCGCCATTGCCTTGCTGATGGTCCTGGTGAATCTCGGCGTCCTGCACATGGTGCGGCGGCGGCGCACCGATCTCGCCCTGCGCCTGCAGACCGAGGCCGCCAAGCTGTTTTCCGCCACGGTGACGGGCGTTGCCACCATCGAGACCATCAAGGCCGGCGGCAACGAGACCGGCGCCTTCGCCAAATGGGCGGGCCACCATGCCCGTGCATTGGAGGCGGAGCAAAGGTCGGCCCTGTTCGAACAGGGTTTTGCCGTGTTGACGCCCCTGACCACGGCGATCGCCGCGGCCTGCGTGCTGTTGGCCGGCTCGGTCGAGGTGATGGCCGGCAGTCTCACCGTCGGCGGGCTGGTGGCGTTTCAGGCCTTGATGGGGGCGTTTTCCGCCCATGCCTCCCACCTGGTGGAAACGGGCAGCAGCCTGCAGGCGGCGCGGGCCGATTTCGCGCGGTTGGCGGATGTCGAGGCGGCGCGGCAGGATTGGCGCTACGCCACGCCGGCCGCGACCGGGGAGCGGGCGCGCGGCCGCCTTGACATCGACGGCGTCGCCTTTGCCTATGGCCCCCTCGATCCGCCCTTCATCGCCGATTTCTCCCTGTCGCTGGAGCCGGGACGGTCGGTGGCGCTGGTGGGCCATTCGGGCAGCGGCAAGAGCACCATCGGCTCGCTGGTCTGCGGGCTCTATCTGCCCAAGGCGGGCAGCATCCGCCTCGACGGCCGCCCGCTTGCCGACTGGCCGCGCGCCGATCTCTCCCATGCGCTGGCGCGGGTGGATCAGGACATCCGCCTGTTTTCCGGCACCTTGCGCGACAACATCACCCTGTGGGACGAGGAGATCCCGCTCGCCGACGTCCGGCGCGCCATGCAGGACGCCGGCCTCGGCGATTTCTCGCCCGACATGCCGCTCACCGAAGGCGGGCGCAATCTGTCCGGCGGCCAGCGTCAGCGCGTCGAAATCGCCCGCGCTCTGGTCCGGAACCCGGCGCTGCTGGTGCTCGACGAGGCGACCTCCGCGCTCGACGCGGTCAGCGAGGAACAGGTGATGGCGGCGGTCAGGGCGCGCGGCCTCACGTTGATTGTCGTGGCGCACCGGCTGTCCACCGTCCGCGACTGCGACGAGATCCTGGTGCTCGATCACGGGCGGATCGTGGAGCGGGGCAGCCATGCCGACCTGCTGGCGACGGGCGGGGCCTATGCCCGTCTGGTGAGGGAGATTTGACAGCCGTGGGGCTCGCTCTCGGAAAATTCCCGGAAGGATCCGGATCGCAGGAGGTCGAGGGTCCGGATCGGGCGGCAGCCGCGTCCGCTCCGTCCGGCCGGGCGCTCATCGAGGCGGTATCGATCCTGGCCGAGCGCGAAGGGGTGGACCTGCCCGCCGACCGCACGGGCGACCTTGAGACCCTCGCCCGCCGCGCCGGACTGCTGCTGCGTCCGGTGACGCTGGGCGGCGAGTGGTGGCGCAGGTCCGGCCCGGATCTCCTCGCCCATGCCGCCGGGCGCCCCGTGGCGCTGGTTGCCGGCAGCGCGGGCTATGGCGTCGCGTCGTCGCCCTACAGTCCCCCGATCCCGCTCGACGCGGCCGGTGCGAGGGCCATCGCTCCGCAGGCGATCCAGCTCTATGCGCCGCTGCCGGCGCAGATCACCCGCTCCGCGCTGCTGTCCTTCACCTTGCGCGGCGTGGCGCGGGACGGGGCGACGCTCGCCCTGGCGGTCTTTCTGATGATGCTGGTGAGCCTGATCGCGCCGATCGCCATGGGAACCCTTGTCGGGACGGCGCTGCCGGACGGGCGCATGGGGATGGTCAGCGAGATGGTCTTCCTGCTCTGCGCCGGCGCGATCGGTGCGGCCGGTTTCCAGATCATGCGCTCGCTCACCCTGACGCGCATCCTCAACCGTGTCGACCTGCGGCTTCAGGCTGCCCTGTGGGGCCGTGTGCTCGACCTGCCGACGCGGTTCTTCCGCGATTATACCGTCGGCGATCTCGCCCAGCGGGTTCTTGGCGTCGATCACGCCCGCCGGGCGCTGGGCGGGGCGGCGCTGGGCGGTTTGCTGGGAGCGGTCTCGGCCCTGGGCAGCCTCGTCCTGATGCTGACTTTCGACGCCCGACTGGCCCTTTACGGATTGATCTACGGGGTGAGCGCGACGGCGCTCCTTGCCCTGCTGGGCTGGCTCCGCGTGCGGCGCGAAAGCAAGGTCTTCGCCGAAGTCGGTGCCACCTCCGGCCTCCTGGTCGAACTGTTCGGCGCCATCGGCAAGCTGCGGATGAGCGGGGCGGAGGAGCGGGCGCTCGGGCGGTTTGCCGGCCTGTTCGAGAAACAGGTGCGCCGTCGCCTGGCGGCCGGGCGCATCGCCAATCTGGAGATGGTCTTCTCCACCCTGCTGTCGCCGGTGGGAATGCTCGGCATCTTCCTCCTGGTGGGGCGCGACGGCATCACGCTGGCGACGTTCGCCGCGTTCAACGTCGCCTTCGGGCAGTTCGTGGGCGGGCTTGCCAGCCTCAGCCAGACGATGAACGCCGCGCTGGTGGCCGCGCCGCTGCTCGCCCGCGCCCGGCCGGTCTTCACCCAGGTTCCCGAGACGCTGCATTCCAACGCCCCGCCGCCGGTGCTTTCGGGTCGTATCACCCTGAACGGCGTCGACTTCGCCTATGACGACAAGCGCAGCCTCACGCTCTCCAACATCGATCTCGACATCGCGCCGGGCGAGTTCGTGGCGATTGTCGGGGCGTCCGGGTCGGGCAAGTCCACGCTGATGCGCCTGATGCTGGGCTTCGAGACTCCGCGCGCGGGACAGGTTCTGTATGACGGCGAGGCCCTGTCGGGCATGGATCTGCGCCTGCTGCGCCGCCAGATCGGCGCGGTGATGCAGGCGGTCGAACTCACGCCCGGCTCGCTCTACGAGAACATCGCCGCCTCCAGCATGGCCAGTCGTGACGAGGTGATGGCCGCCGCCCGCGCCGTCGGGCTGGCGCCGCTTGTCGAGCGGTTGCCGATGGGGCTGGAAACCGTGGTGACCGAAGGCGGCAGCACCTTCTCGGGCGGGCAGCGGCAGTTGATCCTGATTGCCCGCGCCCTGGTCCGCCGGCCGCGCATCGTGCTGTTCGACGAGGCCACCAGCGCGCTGGACAATGCCACCCAGGCCATCGTGTCCGATGCCATCGACAGGGTCGAGGCGACCCGTATCGTCATCGCCCACCGGCTTTCGACGATCCGCCATGCCGACCGGATCATCGTCATGGACAAGGGACGGATCGTCGAGGAAGGGCGCTTCGATACGCTGCTGGCTCGCGGCGGAACGTTCCACCATCTAGCGCAGAGGCAGATGCTGTAGCGTCAGGCGCTGGAAAGGCGGGCCTTGCGGATTTCGCCCGGGGCAGGAGCCGTCTATAAGACGCCGCGCGAGGGGGCGTGCTGGAGCGACGAGGGAGGCCCCGGCGTTGCGCGCCGCGTTGCCACCATGGAGATTGCAGGACGTGACCACCTTCTATGTCGATGCCGATGCCTGTCCGGTGAAGTCGGAGGTGGAGCGGGTTGCGACCCGGCTCGGCATCGCGGTGGTGCTGGTCTGCAACGGCGGTATCCGCCCGCCCGGCAACCCGCTCGTCTCGCTGAGGATCGTCGCCGAGGGGCCGGACATGGCCGATAAGTGGATCGCCGAAGAGTGCGGTCCCGGCGACATCGTGGTCACCTCGGACCTGCCGCTTGCCGACCGCTGCCTGAAGGCGGGCGCGCATGTGGTGCAGCATGACGGGCAGATCCTCGACGCCGCGAATATCGGCGGCCGGCTGGCGACCCGCGATCTGATGCAAGACATCCGCGCGGCGGACCCGTTTCACCAGGGTGGCGGCCGGGCGTTTTCGAAAGCCGACCGGTCGCGCTTCCTGCAGTCGCTGGACCGGCTGGCGCGGCTGGCGCTGAAACACGGATAGCGGTCAGCGGTCGCCGCCGGCGCGGGCCAGCACCGCCAGCCCGTCATTGGCGAGCAGGCGCACCTCGCCGCGCGACTGGGCGATCCAGCCGCGGCGCTGGAACTCCGACAAGGTCCGCGAGACGACTTCCCTGGCCGTGCCCAGTTCGGTGCCGAGCACCTGATGGGTGGCGCGGACCACGCCGTCGGTATCGGCCAGTTCCAGCAGCCGGGCGGCGAGCCGCACGTCCATGCGCTGGAACACGATGTGGTCGATCAGGGTGAACAGGTCGATGATGCGGCGCGAATAGGCCTTGAACACGAAATCCCGGAACAGCGGCGAGCGGCCGACGAGATCGTCGAAGGTCGCCCGCGGGATGGCAACGGCGCGCAGGTCGGTTTCGGCGACGCCGTCGGCGGAATAGTCCTCGAAGGCGAGCATGCAGGCGGTGGTCAGCACGCAGCTTTCGCCGGCGTGCACCCGGTAGAGGAACACTTCGCGACCGGTTTCCGACCGCTGCTGCACGCGCACCGTTCCCTCCAGCAGCAGCAGCAGACTGTCCGCTGTCTGGCCGGGGCCGAAGACCTGCGTCCCGGCGGGAATCTCGACCACCTGGCTGCCGTTCACCAGGTCGTCGCGCAAGGGCTGCGGCAGTCCGCTCAGGGCCTCGAACTGCTCGATCCAGGCTCCCGCCGTTTCGCTCATCTCGTCACTCCCGTCAGTGCGCGCATTTGACTGTCCGCATCGGCCCGAAAACCGCGTCCGGTTCCCGGGCCGATGCCGTAGGCACTGTTTACAGGCTGCGCGTCGAGAAATACCAGTCCTTCGTCTCGTAGCCCTCGCTCATCCGGGCTTCGGCGGCCTGGACCGTCTGCGGCGTCGGAACGATCACCGCGTCGCCGGGCTTCCAGTTCTCGGGGGTCGCCACCTGATGTGCGATCGAGGTCTGCAGCGCCTCGACCAGCCGGTGGATCTCGTCGACCGAGCGGCCGTTGGTCATCGGGTAGTAGATCATGGCGCGCAGGACGCCGTCCGGATCGATCACGAAGGTGGCGCGGACCGCCTGGGTGTCGGAGGCGCCGGGCTGGATCATGCCATAGGCCTGGGCCACCTTCATGTCGAGATCGGCGATGATCGGGAACGGGATGTCCTGGCCGAAGGTCTCCTTGATCGAGCGCACCCAGGCGATATGCGCGTAGTGGCTGTCGATGGAGAGGCCGAGCAGTTCGGTGTTGAGCGCGGCGAAGTCGCCGGCGCGGCGGGCAAAGGCCATGAACTCGGTGGTGCACACGGGCGTGAAGTCGGCCGGATGCGAGAACAGGATCAGCCACTTGCCGCGATAATCCGCCAGCGACAGCGGGCCGTGGGTGGTCAGCGCGCTGAAGTCCGGCGCCGGTTCGTTCAGGCGGGGCAGGGCGGTGGCGGTCTGTTCGGTTTGGGAGGAAAGGGTCATCTGCGTGTCTCCGCGTTCGAGTGATGCGGAAACCCTATCGGCGCTGGTGCTATGAGGGAAATTGATTTAAAAATCGATCGCTATCGAAAAAGGCGATGATCAATGCTGAAGACCCGACAACTCCACTATCTCGTCGCCCTTGCCGACACGCTGAATTTCTCGCGCGCCGCCGAGGCTTGCCACGTCACCCAGTCGACGCTGTCGAGCGGGCTGAAGGAGCTCGAGCAGGGCTTGGGCGTGCAACTGGCCGAGCGCACGCCGCATTCGGTGTTGATGACGCCGCTCGGTGTGGAGGTCGCGGCCCGCGCCCGCGATGTGCTGACGCGGTTGCATGATATCGAGGAGCTGGCCCGGTCGCAGGCCGGCGACGGCGCCGGGCTTCTCAGGCTCGGGACGATCCCGACCGTCGGCCCGTTCCTCACCCCGCGGGCGCTGCCGCTCATTCGCCAGGCCTTTCCGAAGATGAAGGTGTTCCTGCGCGAGGAACTGACGGCGGACCTGCTCGCCGGGCTTGTCGAGGGGCGGCTCGACCTGGCGGTGCTCGCGCTGCCGCACGATCTGCCGCCGCAGGTCCATGCCGAGGTCCTGTTCGAGGACGGTTATCGGCTGGTCTGTCCCCGCCAGCACCCGCTGGCCAATCTGCGCAGCGCCACGGCCGGGGATCTGCACGGGCGCCGGCTGCTGCTGCTGGAACGGGGGCACTGCCTGCAGCGTCACGCCCTGTCGAGCTTCCCGCAGGCGCAGCTCGGCGAGGACGAGAGCCTTGCGGCCACCAGCCTGCCGACGCTGGTGGCGATGGTCGAGGAAGGACTTGGCCTGACCCTGCTGCCGGACCTTGCGGTCGATGCGGGGGCGCTCAAGGGGCACGATGTCGCGCTGGCCGCCCTGCCCGATGCCTGTCCGCGCCGCGTCGCCCTGGTCTGGCGCAAGAGCTCGTCCAAGGGCGCGCTCTACAGCCGGATCGGTGCGTGCCTGCGCCAGGCGCGCGCGCGTGTCGGCGAGGCGACCGGCGCGGGCCGGGAGGGTGGGCGCGAAGCGGTGGAGACCGCCGCGCCGGGATAGCCGGCGCGGCGGCGCACCGAGGACGGCAGCGGGGGCCGGGCGCGTGACCCCCTCCCGCCGTCTTCGACCCCTGCGGTCAGAAATCGAGGATGCGGGTGGCCGGATCCAGGATCCGCGCCGCCATCTCCTCCGGCTTGGCGACGCCGACGCCGTCGAGCAGCGCCGACGGCTCCAGCCCCTTGCCGGGCAGGTAGATCGCGCAGACCTCGACGGTCGCGCCGGCCTTCTCGCGGATCGTCTGCATCAGCCCTTGCGGGCTCATGCCGCGCGGCGGCTGGCCGGCGGTGGCGCTGTCCGGCGCTTCCTTCAAGGCGATGTCAGCGGCCGGGCCGCACAGCATGATGTGGACGGAGGCGCCCTGCTGCGCGGCTTGCATGGTCAGCACCATAGCCATCAACTGGGTCTGCGGTTCGGCCGCGGTGACGATGGTCACCAGCTTCTGCCGGTCCTCGGCGGCGACCTGGCCGGCACCGATCACGGTGCCGAAGGCGGTGGCGGCCAGCAGGGCGGCGGCGATGATCTTTGCTTTCATGGGGTCTTTCCTCGTTCACTCGGGTTGACAGATCTGGTGGGCGATGGCCGCCCGCGCGGTGCGAACCGCGAGGGCGAGAATGGTGAGGACCAGCAGGGCGAGCAGGACCAGGCCGATGTCCCGATGCAGATCCGATCCCGTCAGCGCGGCGAAGCGGAAGCTGGCGGTGGTGATCGCGGCCAGCGGGAAGGACAGCGCCCAGAAGGACAGGACGAAGGGCAGCCGCAGCAAGGCTGGAACCTGGATGGCGACCAGCGCGGTGAAGAAGAAGCCGGCATTGATGAGGATGCGCGCGGCGGCGTCGATGGTGCCGCCGTTGAACTGGATCCAGGCGAGGAAGGCGACGGCCGGCGGCGCGATCAGGATGACCAGGGTCGGGCGCAGCCGCTCGGGCAGGGGATCGTGGAAGACCAGCCGGTTGACGACGAGCGTCAGCAGCACGATCCAGAACAGGATGCCGACGGAGAAGAAGTACCAGCTCAGTTCGGCATGGCCGAGGGGCACGCCGGCCAGCGGGGCGACGACATTGCCGACGGCCGGGATGAACCAGGCCGGCGACAGGTGTCCCGGCCCGAAGGTGCGGTGGCCGATCCAGACCGAGATGACGACCAGCGTCAAGACGCCCTGCACCGCCGCCCCGGCGATCCAGATCAGGTTCGCCGCCGCCGGCGCCGCCTCGCGCAGGAAGGTGGCCAGCAGCAGCAGCGAGATGCTGGTCGCCGGGAAGAAGGCGAGGCGGACGGGATGCGACCATTCGGCCCGGATCGCCGCCGGATGCCGCAGCACCTTGAGCCCGAGCACCAGGAACAGGACGGCAAGCACGGCGATGCCGGTCCAGCCGGTCGCTTGCGAGGCGCGCTCGAAGCCGCCCGCGTGCAGCGCCAGGGCGAGGCCGAAGACGCCCATGCTGACGCCGAAGAAGCTGATCGGAAAGTGCTCCAGCCGCGACCGGGGTTCGGCCGCGTGTGCCTCGATGGTGGTCATGTATCGGTTCTTTCGGTAGTATCCGCCGAAGCGGAAGGCCGCAGACGGGGGCCGGAAACGGGCCCTGAAACGGGACCTGAAACGGGCCCTGAAACGGGAAAGAACGGGAGGCGACCGGTCGGCCTCCCGTCCTAGCGGCAGCGGTGTTCGGTCAGCGCGGCCAGCGGTCGTCGCGCTCCTCTGCGAGGGCGCGGTCACGCTGCATTTCCAGCCACATGGCGTTCATGACCGCGAAGATCGCGGCGAGCGGCAGGCCGAGCAGCCAGGCGAAGTACCACATTGCGAACCCCTTCCTCAGTAGACGTTTTCGGAGTTTTCGCTGACCTCGGCCTCTGTGACCTTGCCCCACAGCACCTTGTAGACCCAGGCGGTGTAGGCGAGGATCAGCGGCATGAAGATCACCGTCGTCACCAGCATCACGAACAGCGTCTGATGCGAGGACGAGCTGTCCCACACGGTGAGCGAGCTGCGCGGGTCGAGCGACGACGGCAGGATGAAGGGAAACATCGTCAGGCCGACCGAGGAGATCGCGCCGAAGATGCCGAGCTTCGACCACAGCAGGGTCGAGACCTCGCGGCCGCTCAGCAGGCCCCTGACTGCCAGGCCGGTGCCGAGGAAGGCGAGGACCGGCGCGATGGCGATCCACGGCCGCTCGCCATAGGCCGAAAGCCAGCTTGCGGTGCGCTCGACCTCGGAATAGAGCGGGTTGGACGGGCCGTCGGTGACGACCTCGCCGACCAGCGCATAGCCCTCGATCCCGAAGGCCAGCCACAGGCCGGCCAGGGCATAGCCGCCCATGGTGAGAAGCCCGGTGACGGCGCCGATCTGCCGCGCCCGCTCGGCGACCGCCCCTTCCGCCTTCAGCGACAGCCAGGCCGCGCCATGGGTGACCAGCATCGTCAGGGAGACGATCCCGGCAAGCAGGGCGAAGGGGTTCAGCAGGCCGATGAACTTGGCGTAATAGGCGCCCTCGTAGCGGGCGAACAGGTTGGGCGTCAGTTCGAAGGGCACGCCCTGCAGCACGTTGCCGACCGCCACGCCGAAGATCAGCGCCGGCACCGCGCCGCCGACGAAGAGCGCCCAGTCCCAGCCGTTGCGCCAGGCCGGCGACGACCGCTTGGAGCGGTACTTGAAGCCGACGGGCCGCAGGATCAGCGCCGCCAGGACGACAAACATGGCGAGGTAGAAGCCGGAGAAACTGACCGCGTAGAGCGGTGGCCAGGCGGCGAAGATCGCGCCGCCGCCGAGGATGAACCACACCTGGTTGCCTTCCCAGACCGGGCCGACCGTGTTGATCGCCACCCGCCGTTCGGTGTCGGTGCGGGCGACGAAGGGCAGCAGGGCGCCGACCCCCATGTCGAAGCCGTCGGTCATGGCGAAGCCGATCAGCAGCACGCCCAGCAGCAGCCACCAGACCACGCGCAGCAGTTCGTAACTCATGAGTTCGTAGAGGATCATGATCTTTACTCCGCGGCTGTGGCGGCCGAAAGGGGCTCGCGGCCACGATCGAGAAGGCGGTGTCGGTGCTGCGCTTCCCAGGCGTCGGTGACATCGACATCCTGCGTCGGGCCCTTGCGGATGTATTTCAGCATCAGCCCCATCTCGATGACGAAGAGCACCGTGTAGAACAGCACGAAACCGGCCAGCGTCAGCAGGACGTCCTGCACCGACAGGTGGCTGACCGAGAGCGCCGTCGGCAGCACGCCGTCGACGGTCCAGGGCTGGCGCCCGTATTCGGCGACGAACCAGCCCAGTTCGGCGGCGATCCAGGGCGTGGGAATGATCGCGACCGCCGCGCGCAGGGCCCAACGGGGATAGGCATGGGCGCGGAAGCTGGCATACCAGAAGAAGTAGACCATCACCGCGATGAAGCCGAAGCCGAGGCCGACCATGATCCGGAACGCCCAGAACAGCGGCCAGACGGTGGGAACCGTGTCCTGCGCCGCCTTGGCGATCAACTCGTCGGAGGCGCCGCGCGGGTCCTCGACATAGCGCAGCAGCAGGAAGGCATAGCCGAGGTTGCCGCCATGCTCCTCGAAGGTCTCGCGGATCTCCGCCGGCGTGTCGCTCCGCTGTTCGCGGATGGTCATCAGCGCGTCATAGGCGATGATGCCGGAGCGGATGCGCCGGTCCGATTCCGCGACCAGGTCCTCGATGCCGGGGATCTCGCGGGTCAGCGAGCGGGTGCCGATCAGGCCCATCACCCAGGGGATCTCGACGGCGTAGCGGGTCTCGCGCGCCTCCTGGTCGGGAATGCCGACAAGGGTGAACGAGGCCGGTGCCTCATGGGTCTGCCACATGCCTTCCATGGCGGCGAGTTTCATGCGCTGCGTATGGGTGGCGGAGTAGCCGGACTCGTCGCCGAGCACGACGACGGACAGGGCCGAGGCCAGCCCGAAGGAGGCGGCGACGGCGATCGATCGGCGGGCGAGTTCGACGTGGCGGTCCTTCAGCAGATACCAGGCCGAGACGCCGAGGACGAAGACCGAGGCGGTCACGTAGCCGGCCGAGACGGTATGCACGAACTTGGCCTGCGCCACCTCGTTGAACATGACCTCGAAGAAGGAGGTCATCTCCATGCGCATGGTCTCGGGGTTGAACACGGCGCCGACCGGGTTCTGCATCCAGCCGTTGGCGATGAGGATCCACAGGGCCGAGAAGTTCGAGCCGATCGCCACCAGCCAGGTCACCGTTAGGTGGCCGACCTTGGAGAGCTTGTCCCAGCCGAAGAAGAACAGGCCGACGAAGGTTGCTTCCAGGAAGAAGGCCATCAGGCCCTCGATGGCCAGCGGCGCGCCGAAAATGTCGCCGACATAGTGGCTGTAATAGGACCAGTTCATGCCGAACTGGAATTCCATGGTGATGCCGGTGGCGACGCCGAGGACGAAATTGATCCCGAACAGCGTTCCCCAGAATTTGGTCATCTGCCGCCAGATCGGGCGGCCGGTCATGACATAGACCGTCTCCATGATCGCGACGATGACCGACAGGCCCAGCGTCAGCGGCACGAAGAGAAAGTGATACATGGCTGTCATCGCGAATTGCAGGCGCGACAGCTCGACGACATCGAGTTCCATCGGACTCTCCCGAACGTCCGGCCGCGATCGCCAGCGCGTAAGCGATCGGTGCCGGGGTGTTGAGGTTCGGGGATCTGGTTAGCGCGCCGGCCGCCGCCGCGACGGTGACATGGTCACCGAGGACGTGCCGATCGCGACCTGGTCACCGGGCGAGGCGCAGCCGCTGTCCGAACACCGGGTGTTCGCCGCCGCGATGCAGGGCCGCCAGCAGCGCGGTCTCGGGCAGCGCCCGGCGCAGGCCGGCGAGCACCCTCTCGGCCGTCGCCTCGTCGAGGCCCTCGGTCGGCTCGTCGAGCAGCAGAAGCCTTGGACGCCGGAGAATGGCGCGGGCGAGCGACAGCCGCCGCGCCTGTCCACCCGACAGGCCGGCGCCGCGCTCGCCGAGCCGGACGCCAAGGCCGCCGCGCTCGTCGATCGCGGCGGCGAGATCCATCGCCTCCAGCGCTGCCCATATCTGCGAGTCCGTTGCCGGCCCGGCGAGCGTCAGATTGTCGCGCACGCTGCCGGCGATCAGGGCGCTGCGCTGCGGCACCATCGTGACGATGTCGCGGAACAGATCCTCCGGCCAGTCCAGTGGCGGCCGGCCGAGCACCCGGATCTCGTCGGCGGGCGCGTCGGTCATGCCGGCGATCCGCAGCAGCAGCGTGGTCTTTCCGGCGCCGCTCGGCCCTTCCAGCGCCGCTGCCTCGCCGGCATGGAGCATCAGCGAGAGCGGGCCGCGGCGCCAGTCCAGCAGCGGCGCGCCGGCCGCCGGGACGGGGGGCGCCGGATCACGGTCCTGATTCTGGTCCCGGTCCTGGTCCGGAGCGGGGCCGCGCGTGCGCGGGCCGGGGTCGTCCTGCAGGATCCGCTCGGCGGCGCCGAGCATGCGTCCCAGCTCCGCGAAGCCGCGCCGCAGCGGCAGGACGGTTTCCGCCAGCGCCAGGGCAACGAACAGTCCGATGGCGGCGGAGGCGGCGTCGACATCGCCGCGCTGCATCAGCCAGCCGCCGGCCAGTAGCGCCAGCGCGGCCACGAGGGCGACGACCAGCGACAGCAGGGCGCCGGCCTCCCGCTCGCTGCGGTCGAGCTCCCGCGCCGCCGCCCGCGCCTGCCGCTCCACGTCGAGGAGCGCCGTCTCGCGCGCCCCGAGCGTTCCCGTCAGGATCAGCGCCTCGCGGTCACGCAGCATGTCGATCAGCCCGCGGCGCAGCGTCTGGGCGCGGTCTTCCGCCGCGGCCGAGGGGGCGATGCCACGCCGCGCCAGGCGCCGCAGCACCAGCGCGGCGAGCGGCAGATAGCCGAGCAGGACCAGCCAGGCAACCAGCCAGTCGACCAGCAGGCCGAGCGCCAGGAAGACCACCGCATGGGTCGCCAGCCCGGCCAGCACCGGCAGCAGCAGGCGCAGCACGATGCCGTCGAGCGCGTCCACATCCGCGACGATCCGCGTCAGGTTCGCCTCGCCGCGCAGCCGCGCCAGGGCGCGGGCATCGAGCCCGGCCTGCCGCCTGAGCAGGTCGACGCGCAGCGCCGCGAGCGCGCGCAAGGTGGCGTCGTGGGTCAGCACCCGTTCGCCGTAACGTGCGGCGGTGCGGCCGAGGGCCAGCAGACGGACGCCGGCGGAGGGGCGGAACACGTCGAAGGCGATGCCGATGCCGGCAAGGCCGGCGAGGCCCGTTGCGGTGATGAACCAGCCGGACAGGCCGAGCAGGGCGGCACCCATCAGCAGCACCACGAGGGTCAGCGCGGCGCCGCGCGCCATCGCCCGGGGCGAGGCCGACATCAGCAGGCGCGCCACGCGCAGCAGCGGCGTCATGGAGCGATCTCCACGGTGCGGTCGGCGACGGCGATCAGCGCCGGGTCGTGCGTTGCGACGATCACCGTTCGTCCGCCCGCCTTGAGCTGCCGCAGCGCCGCGATGATCATCGCCGCCGTCTCGCTGTCCAGGTCGGCGGTCGGCTCGTCGGCGAGCAGGAGGTCGCCGCCGGTGAGGATGGCGCGGGCGAGCATCAGCCGGCGCGCCTCGCCGCCGGAGACGCCGCCGCCGGTCTCGCCGAGCCGGGTCCGCAAGCCCGCCGGCAGGTGTTCGACCACCTGCCGGGCGCGAGCGAGGTCGAGCGCGTGCCAGGGGTCGGCGCCCTCGCCGAGCGGATCGAGATAGTCGGCGAGCATCTGGTCGGGAAAATGCGGCGCCTGCGCCATATAGGCGAGGCGGGCGCGCCAGGCATCGGCGATCGAGGGGCCGAGCGGCCGGCCGCAGACGGTGATGCGCCCGGCGGCGAGCGGCACCAGTCCGGCGATGGCGGCGAGCGTCGTCGATTTGCCGGCGCCGCTCGGCCCGCTCAAGGCGATCAGCGCGCTGCCGGCGACGGCGAAGACGGGCAGCGGCAGGGCGCGGGCGGGCAGGGCGGCGACCGCGCCGGAGAGTTCGAGCGACATCGGGCCGGCAAGCGGTGCGGCGGGCTCGCCCTGGCCGACCACGGTGACGCGTTCGGCGCGGTCGAACGCTTCCAGCTCGGCGACCACGGCCTGGCCGGCGGCGCGGTCATGCCAGGCGGCGGCCAGGTCCCGCAGCGGCTGGAAGAATTCGGGGGCGATCAGCAGCAGGAACACGCCCTCGCCCAGGGTCAGCGGCGCGCCCCAGGTGCCGAAGCCGATCTCGCCGAGCAGGCTGAAGCCGACGAAGACCGCGACCATGGCGACGCCGATCGCCGAGAACAGTTCCATCACGGTGGAGGAGAGGAAGGCGATGCGCAGCACCGCCATCGTCCGCTCGCGCAGGGCCTCGGCGCGGGCCGAAAAATCCTGCGCCGCGCGGTCGGCGGCGCCGAGCAGGCGGATATCGAGCAGGGCCGACAGGCGGTCCATCAGCATGTCGTTCATGGTGCCGATCTCGGCCAGTTGCCGGCGGGAGGCGGCTTCGGCGGCCATGCCGACCAGCGCCATGAACACCGGGATCAGCGGCCCGGCGACCAGCAGCACCAGACCGATGGCCCAGGAGATCGAGACGGTCAGCAGCAGCAGCAGCGCCGGCAGCACCGCGACCCGCGTCATCGCCACGTGGTAGCGCGTGATCCAGGGCTGCAGCAGCGGCAGCTTCTGCAAGGCCAGCGCCGCGACGGCGGCGGAGCCTTCGGGGGCGCGGGCGCGGGCCTCGCGCAGCAGCAGCGCCTGGCGCTCGCGGGCGATGGTCCGGTCGGCGGCCTCGAACAGCAGGCGGCCGCTCCGGTGCTCGAGCCCGGCGCGGACCAGAGCGCCGATGCCGATGGCGAGCGCGGCCGCGAGGCTGCGGGCAAGCACATCCGTGCCGGTCGCCCAGCCGGCGATCGCCCAGGCGATGGCGGCGGCCTGCAGCGGCCAGATCATGCCGGCGAGCACGGCCAGCAGCCCGGCCCGGCGCAGTTCCGCCCGCACCGGGGCGATGATCCGTGCCCGCGCGTCCCGTTCCGACGCGCGCCCTTCCGACGCGCCCCCTTCCGGCGCGCCCCGTTCCGGTGGGGCGGCGGTCGGCCGTTCGGGGCTGTCCATGGTCCCGTGCTCTCCCGAGCCGCCCTGACAGGTCGGCATCCTGCGATGGAATGGGTTTGATCTCACAGTCGCAATCCCGGGCCGCTCGGCACGAC
This sequence comes from Stappia sp. TSB10GB4, assembly GCF_900185745.1. NCBI lineage: Bacteria > Pseudomonadati > Pseudomonadota > Alphaproteobacteria > Hyphomicrobiales > Stappiaceae > Stappia > Stappia sp. TSB10GB4. The sequence goes on from NZ_FYAV01000057.1 coordinate 128,965, forward strand.
GTCCGGCCGGGATGCCATGCACCGCCCCGCGGGAACGGTGACAATGTCACCGTGGCGTCCAGCGCGGGCGCGGATCCCCCGTGCCGATGCCGATCCGGCCCCTTGACCACGGCAACTGTTATGTTATCACGTCTATGTAAATGTTACCCTGTAACGCACTGGCGTCATCGGCAGGGGCGGGCAGCTTGGCCCACCGTCCTGTGCGGTTCCGCCTGCCGTGCCCACCCGCAATCCGTCAAGGGAGCCGCCATGCGCAGAGCGATCCTGCTTGCCCTCTCCATCGTTCTGTCCGCCCTGGCCTCCGCGGCCGCTGCGCAGGACGACCTTCTCGCCCGTGTCGAAGCGGCGGGGACGCTACGGGTGGCCAACACGCAGGGGCATGCGCCCTGGGACTTTCTCGACGACGACAACCGCTTGACCGGGCTCGGGATCGACCTGGCGAACGAGTTGGCGGCGCGGATGGGCATCGGCAAGGTCGAGTTCGTGCCGGCCCGGTTTCCCGACCTCATTCCCGGCATCCAGGCGAACAGGTTCGACCTGGTCATCGCCGGCCACACGATCACCGAGGAGCGGTCGAAGATCGTCGACTTCTCGCTGCCCTACATGGCGATCGGGACCAGCGTCTTCGTGCGTACGGGCGACGAGCGGATCAGGACGCTGGACGATCTCGACGGCAAGTCCGTTGGCACGCTCGCGGGCTCGATCACCGAGGGGTATCTGGCGGCCGAGCACGGCGACAAGAAGCTCGATGTGCGCGCCTATGAGAACGCCGCCCTGGCGCTGTCCGACCTTGCGGTGGGCCGGGTCGACGCGGTGATCTATTCCGACGATGCGGGCGCCTATATCGCCAGGATCAACGCCCTGCCGGTGGTCCGGGCGGTGCAGGTCAACCGGGAAATCAACGCGATGGTGTTCCGGAAGGGCGAGGACCGCTTCGGGCAGGCGCTGAACGCGGCCTTCCGGTCGATCATCGACGACGGCACCTATAGCAGCCTGTCCGCCAAATGGCTCGGCAGCGTCGACATGGCGGCTGAGCTGAAAAAGGCCGCCGCCGACTAGGGTGGTGAATTTGAAATACGCCTCATTTTTGCAGCGTGCCGGTGAGCGTATTTCAAATTCGAAAACCACACTAGAAACATAGACTTGCTAGTCACCCTTTTGAATCTGAAGTTCGTTCAGAGCATGCCGAGACATGTGACGAACTTCAGATTCGGGTGACTAGGTCGTGGGGCACTGCGTGTGATCGACCTTTTCATCCGGGCCTGGCCGCTTCTCGTTTCGGGGACGGTGCTGACCGTCGTCCTCGGGGTGGTGTCGTTTCTCCTCGCCCTGCCGATCGGGCTGGGTCTGGCCGTCGCCCGGCTCTACGGCCCGCGCCTGCTGCGGGTACCTGCGCGCATTGCCGTGTCGTTTCTCTGCGGCACGCCGCTGCTGGTGCAGATCCTGCTCCTCTATTACGGCCTGCCCCAGGTCGGCGTGGTGCTTCCGGCGATCCCCACGGTCATTGCCGCGTTTGCCCTGCATTCCGGCGCCTTCATCGGCGAGGACCTGCGCGGAGTGATCGGGTCGGTGGAGCCGGGACAGTGGGATGCCGGCGCCTCCCTGGGGCTGAAACCGGCGCTGGTCCTGTTCCTCATCGTCCTGCCCCAGGCGCTGCGGGCGGCGATCCCGACGCTCGGCACGCGCTTCATCGGCGCGGTCAAGGAGACTTCGCTGGCCTCCGTCGTCACGGTCGTCGAGTTGACCCGTGTCGCGGAGAAAGTCGGTTCCTCCAGCTTCAGGTATCTGGAGATGTTCGTCATCGCCGCCGCGATCTACTGGGCACTCTCCTTCGCGATCGCGCGGCTCCAGCAGGTGATCGAAAGCAGGTTCGCGACCTGCGATGTGACGGGCAGCTCTCGCAGGGCCGCTCCCCAACGGATGGCATCGGTGACATGAGCTATGACGAGATCGGGGCAGCCCGCTACGATGACGACCCCGAGCACCGGCTGCCTCCCGAGGAGGTCGAGACCTGGCTCGCGGTGATGACGGCGCTTGCCGGGAAGGAGCGGCCGCCGGCGCGCGTGCTGGATATCGGCGCCGGGACCGGCCTGCTGACGGTGGCGCTGAAGGCGGCCGGCTACGCAGTGTCCGGGCTGGAGCCCTCCGGGCCGATGGTCGAGCGGGCGCTGGAGCGGAACCCGGCCCTGCGGCGGCACGACTTCGTCGTCGGCGCATCGGACGACGCCGCGCTTTTCGCCGCTGGCACCTTCGACTGGATCGTCTCGCGACAGGTGCTCTGCCATCTGGTCGATCCGCATCGGGCCTTCTCCGCCTGGGCCGGGTGGCTGAGGCCGGGCGGCCGCGTCCTGCTGGTGGACGGGTTCTGGCGCGCGTCGGACTGGCCCGCCGCTGAGCGGGCGCGGCAGCCCTTTGCCGCAGTGCAAAGCGCCCGGCCCGTTGCGGAGGCACTGTCGTCGGTGGGGTTCGAGATCCTCAGGGCCGGGCCGTTCGGCGAGCTCAACCTGGCGCGGGCGGGGCTCTGGCCGGGCACGACCCCCCGCTATCTGGTGGCCGCACGGAAGGGAACGCCGGCGACTGGCGGCTGATCGGGCCTCGCCCGGCGTCTCAACCGTCCGTCGTCGGCGGGGCGGCGATGGCGTATTTGTCGATCGTCGCGTCCAGATGGGCGATCGCCTCGGCGCCCTTGAGGGCGTCGCCCCACAGCCGTTCGGCGATGGTCTCGTGCAGGGTCATCGCCTCCGCCGCCGAGGTGATCATGGCGACGCCGAGGCGGACATTCGGCTGTTCGCCGAGCCGGAACGGGCTGATCGCCAGCACCGAGCGGCTGGTCTGGCGGAAGATCTGGAAGCTCGTCGCCGGCACCGGGCCGCGGACGATGCCGATCTGGATGCCGATCGGCTGGTCGCGCAGCATCGACAGGAGATACTCCGCCTCGCGCCGCGCCATCAGCCGGCGGCGGTCGACCGTTTGCGGCGGCAGGTCGTGGCGGCCGATCAGTCCGTGCAGCAGGAAGCGTTCGAGATCGGCCGAGGAGATCAGGCTGACGATCAGCGGCCGGCGCAGGCGGAAGGCCTCCTTGCGGGCACGCAGGATCTCCAGCAGCCGCTCCACCGCCTCGGCCGCCTCGCCGTCCGGATCGGTGCCGTCGGGGATCGATTCCTGCAGCACTTCCTTAAGGATCGCGTCATAGTCGTCGGAGGTCAGCAAGTAGGACATCGGGCTGAACAGGCCGATGATCTGCTGGCATTCGTCCTCCAGTTGCCGCATGCGCTCGAAGAAGCCGATGGAGGTGCTGACATATTCCACCCCGACGCCGAGCAGGCTCGGCAGCGACATGCCGAGTTCGGCGGCGATCGAGGTCAGCATCTCGATCTTGCGGATCTCGCCCTTCTCGGCCCGGTACAGCGCGGCGCGGGAAATGCCGAGCTTTTCCGCCAGCGCCTCCGGCGTCAGGCCCTTGCCCAGGCGATGGGCCCGCAGCCTTGCGCCGATATCGCTGAACCGGATGGTGTCGTCGTCCTGCATCGGTGTTGAGGTCGGTATCGGGGTCACCACGGGTTCCCATGGCCTGCGAGGGCCGGCAGCGCGGCCGGCGATCTCGTGTGGCGGCTCATTTCCGATCAAGATAATCAGTTCTTGGATGAAATGTCCAATTGTCTCATTTTTGAGATGAAATATTGACAGGCTCCGGATCGCCCCATACGCTGCGTCCTTCCTTCCGCGCTGTCGCGCCAAGAAGCAAAAGCGTATCCGGTGCCTGTTAGCCTTAGAGGTGGAGCCCTATGACACAGTCAATCAGCAAGTTGGCCGCGACGGCCGTCCTCGCCGTCGCCTTCTCGTCCGGCGCTTTCGCGGCGGATTTCGTCGCCAAGATCGGCCATCTGGAATCGACCCAGCAGTCCCGCCACGTGCACCTTGAAAAGGTTGCGGCACTGGTCGCCGAGCGCACCAACGGCGCCGTCGAGTTCCAGATCTTCCCGCAGGGCCAGCTCGGCCAGCAGCGCGAGATGACCGAGGGCGTGCAGCTCGGCTCGCTGGAGGCGACCGTCGCCCCGGCCGCCTTCCTCGGCGGCTTCAATCCGGTCGTGTCGATCCTCGACATTCCCTTCCTGCTGCCCGATGACGATGCCAAGGCGCAGGAGCTGCGCTCGGGCACCTTCGGCAAGGCGCTTTGCGAGTCCTTCGAGAGTCGCGGCGTCGAGTGCCTGATGCTCTGGCCGAACGGCAAGAAGAACTTCACGTCCAACAAGCCGCTCGCCAGCATGGAGGACTTCTCCGGCCAGAAGTTCCGCGTCATGGATTCGGCGATCCTGATCGAGCAGTTCAAGGCGGTCGGCGCCACGGCCATCGCGCTGCCCTTCGGCGAGCTCTACACCTCGCTGCAGACCGGCGTCGTCGATGCGCAGGAGAACCCGCTCGACACCATCCGCGCCATGAAGTTCTACGAGGTGCAGAAGCACCTGGTGCTCTCCAATCACGGCGCGATGGAGGACGTGGTCCTGTTCAACCCGACCTTCTGGGCCAGCCTGCCGGAAGAGTATCGCACGGTCATCACCGAGGCCTTCGCCGAGGTGGTCCCGGACCTGATCGCCCACAAGCAGGCGTCGGTCGCCGCCTCGCTGGAGGAGATCAAGGGTGCCGGCGTCGAGGTGCGCGAGCTCTCCGCCGAGGAGAAGGCCGCGTTCCGCGAGACCATGTATCCGGCCGCCCGCAACGCCTACATCCAGGGCGCCGGCGAGGAAGGCCTGCTGCTGGTGAACCTTTACGAGCAGGAATACGCCGCGGTTACCAAGTAACCGCCGGCTGTTCCGGCCCGCGGGCGCGGCCCGGACCGCGCCCGCACCGCTTTACTGCCCGCCGCCCTAGCGGCGGGTGGGCGCGGCCCGGACCGCGCCCGCACCGCTTTACTGCCCGCCGCCCTAGCGGCGGGTGGGCGCGGCGGGACCTGCGCCCGCACCGCTTAAGAACTGCCCGCCGCCTTGTGTGGTGGGTGGCGCGGCCGGATCCGCGCCCGATTTCATTCCGGGTCCGCCGCGAGCGGCGGGCAGGACAGCCCTTGCGGCGGACGACTGGAGCAGGTCAATGCGCAGTGCCCTCTCGATCCTGCGGACCGTCGAACGGTCCGCACTGGTCCTGATTTTCCTGACGATGGTGGCTCTCTACTTCGTCAACGTGGTGGTGCGCGCCTCGGGCAGCCCGCTTGCCTCCAGCCTGAGCTGGATCGAGGAAGCGGTGCGGCTGATGAACCTCTACCTGGTGTTCCTCGCCATCGGCTACGCGCTGGAAATCGGCCGCCATGTCGCCGTCGACACCTGGCGCGCGCGCATCGCCGCCGCCACCCGCCTGCCGGTCCAGCGCATCATCGATGCCACCGGCTTCCTGTTTTCGCTCTATCTCGTCTGGCTCGCCTGGAAGATGACGCTGTTCGTCTTCGGCTCGGGTCAGAGAAGCCCGACGCTGGGCCTCGAGATGGGCTGGATCTATGTCGCGCCCCTGGTCGGCTTCGGGCTGCTTGCCCTGCGCTACCTGCTGAGCTTCCTCGGGCTGATCGACCGCATGCCGGCACGGGAGGCCGACGAGGCATGATTCTTCTCTACCTCATCGTCGCGCTGGCCGTTCTGCTGCTGGTCGCGGGCTTCGAGATGTTCCTCGTGCTCGGCGTGCCGGCGCTGCTGGTCAAGCAGATCTTCTACGGTTCCCTGCCGGATCCGGTCGTGGTGCAGAAGCTGGTCGGCGGCATCAACCATTCGACGCTGCTCGCCATTCCCTTCTTCATCCTGGCGGCCGAGCTGATGGGCGAGGGCCAGATCGCCCGCCGCCTCACCGGCCTCGTGCAGTCGCTGCTCGGCCATCGCAAGGGTGGCATCGGCTATACCATCGTCGGCGGCTCGATGGCCTTCGGCTCGGTCTCCGGCTCGGCGCCGGCGACGGTCGCGGCGATGGGCCGGCTGGTCTATCCGGAAATGCGCAAGGCCGGCTTCAGCGACAAGTTCTCGCTCGGCCTCATCGCCTCCAGCGCCGAGACGGCGCTGCTGATCCCGCCGTCGATCACCTTCATCATCTATGGCTGGATGACCGGCACCTCGGTCGCGCGGCTGTTCGTCGCCGGCATGGCGGTCGGCCTGGTGCTCGGCCTCGTCTTCGCCATCATGGTTGCCATCGAGGCGCGGCGCGCCGGCGTGTCCGCCGGCGAGCGCACCTCCTGGGGCGAGCGGCTGCGCGCCGTTGCGCATTCGGGCTGGGCGCTCGGCATGCCGGCGATCATTCTCGGCGGCATCTATTCGGGCATCTTCACCCCGACCGAGGCCGCCGCCGTAAGCGTCGTCTACGCCATTTTCGTGGAAATGGTGGTGTTCCGCGAGCTGACCTTGAAGAAGCTGTTCAAGGTGACCGAGCGGGCGGCCGTCTCGACCGCGATCATCTTCATCCTGCTGGCGCTCGGCGGCCTGCTCTCCTACTTCATCACGCTGGCGCAGATCCCCAGCCAGATCCTGCAGTTCCTGGCGGCGGTCGATGCCGGGCCGATCGCCTTCCTCTTGGTGGTCAACGTCGTCTTCCTGATCGCCGGCATGTTCATCGACCCGAATTCGGCGCTGCTGATCCTGGTGCCGCCGCTCTATCCGGTGGCGATGGCGATGGGAATCGACCCGGTGCATTTCGGCATGATCGTCACGCTCAACATCTCCGCCGGCATGATCACGCCACCCTTCGGGCTCGATCTCTTCGTGGCGTCCTCGACGCTCGGCAAGCCGGTGATGACGATCATTGCCGGCATCTGGCCCTTCGTCATCGCCAATCTCGTGGCGCTCGGGATCATCACCTATATCCCGTCGATCTCCACCTTCCTGCCCAATCTGGTGTTCGGATGACCAGCGTGCTGACAAGAGCCGCGCCCGCCATTGGCGGGCGGGCGCAACCCGTCGTCTTCGAGCGGGACCTTGGCGTCCTCGCCAACGACCCGGTCAACGGCGAGTACATGCGCCTTGTGCTGGCAGCCCCGCGCGAGATGCTCGACCTGTGCCGCGCCGGCCAGTTCTTCAACCTGCTGTGTCCGGTGCTCGGCGGCGAGACGCCCTATCTGCGCCGGCCGATGAGCATCTACGGCTTCTATCCCGAGCGCGGCGAGCTGCATTTCCTCTACAAGGTGGCGGGCGCGGGCACACGGGCGCTGGCGAAGCTGCGCGCCGGCGACACGCTCAACGTCATGGGTCCGCTCGGCCAGGGCTTCCGCATCGACGACGACTGGCGGCGCCTGGTGCTGGTCGCCCGCGGCGTCGGCCTTGCGACGCTGGCGCCGCTGGCGCTGGAGGCCAACCGGCTCGGCCGGCATCTCACCGCGATCTGCAGCGCCCGCCATCCGGACCTGCTGATGTCGATCGACTATTTCCGCGATCTCGGGGCCGAGATCGTGCCGGTCACCGATGCGGACGGCACCTCGTCGCTCGAGCATCTGGAGGGGTTGATCGAGGAGCGGATCGCGGGACCGGGCATCGATGCCTTCTACACCTGCGGCTCCAACCGCCTGCTGACCCTGTTGCAGCGGATCGGCAAGCGCCACGGCATTCCCGGCGAGATCGCGCTGGAGCAGCAGATGGCCTGCGGCCTCGGCATGTGCCACTGCTGCGTCCGCCCGTTCCGCAAGGGCGACAAGACCGTGCAACTGCGCGTGTGCCGCGAGGGACCCGTCTTCGACATCCAGGAGGCCATGCCATGGTAGACCTGTCCGTCGACATTGCCGGCCTCAAGCTCAAGAACCCGATCATGCCGGCCTCGGGCACCTTTTCCGAGGAACTGGCCGAGGTCTTCGACCTCGACTGCCTCGGCGCCCATGTGACGAAGACGATCACGAGGGGCCTGCGCGACGGCAACCCGACGCCGCGCGTGTGCGAGGTCGGCGGGTCGATGCTGAATTCCATCGGCATCCCGAGCAAGGGCGTTGGCGCTTTCCTCGACAAGGTGGTGCCGTTCTACCAGGACTACGAGACGCCGCTGGTCGTATCGATCTCCGGCAATACGGCGGACGAGTTCGCCCGCCTGTGCTCGGAAGTGACGGTGGAGGGCGTTGCCGCCATCGAGGTCAACATCTCCTGCCCGAACATCGAGGAGGACGGCAAGGCCTTCGCCATCCGTCCCTCCTCGACCTATGACGTGATGCGCAAGCTGCGCGCGGCGACGCATCTGCCGCTCTGGGCCAAGCTGACGCCGAACACCGGCGAGACGCCGGAAGTGGCGCGGGCGGCGCAGGAGGGCGGCGCCGATGCGCTGGTCGTCGCCAACACGCTGCTGGCCATGGCCATCGACATCCGCACCCGGCGGCCGAAGCTCGGCAACCTGATGGGCGGCCTGTCGGGCCCCTCGCTGAAGCCGATCGCCCTGCGCATGGCCTATCAGTGTGCCAAGTCGACCACCATTCCGGTGATCGGCTGCGGCGGCATCTCCACCGCCGAGGACGTGATCGAGTTCCTGATCGCCGGCGCCACCGCCGTGCAGGTCGGCACCGCCACCTTCATCAATCCGACGGCGATGGTCACCGTCATCGCCGAGCTGGAGCGCTATCTGCAGCGCGAGAAGCTCTCGTCCGTGCGCGAGCTGATCGGCACGCTGATCGACGGCGAGCAGAAGGAGGGCGTCGTGTTCATGGAGGCGGCGCCGTGACCGCGCTGAGGAAGTCCGGGGCCTATGACCGCGCCGAGGAGTTGCGCCTTGCCGGCTTCCTCTTCGACGAGATCGCGCACCTGTCGCCGGATGTGGAAGGCGTCAGCCGCCCGGCCTTTTCCGACATCGAGACGAAGACGCTGTCCTTCCTGGAGGACTTCGCCCGCCGCGAGGGGCTGGAGGTCTGGTACGACGCCGGGCTCAACGCCAATTTCTGCCTGCCGGGCGAGCGCGAGGCGGCGCGCTACACGCTGATCGGCTCGCATGTCGACAGCGTCCCCTTCGGCGGCAATTTCGACGGCCTTGCCGGTGTCGTCGCCGGTCTGCTGTGCCTGGTGCGGGCGCGGCGCGAGGGCCGCCGCTTCGCCTTTCCGGTGCATGTGCTTGCCATGCGCGGCGAGGAAAGCGCCTGGTTCGGCCCGTGCTATATCGGCTCCAAGGCGCTGACCGGCACGCTGCCGGCCTCCGATCTTGCCGCCCGCCACAAGGGCGATGGCCGCACGCTCGATGCCCATATGGACGCGCTCGGCATCGACATGGCGGGCGTGCGCGCCGGCCGGCCGCTGATCGACCTGTCGCGGATCGCCGCCTATCTGGAGGTGCATATCGAGCAGGGGCCGCTCTTGATCGGCAAGGACGTGCCGGCGGCGGTGGTGTCGGGCATTCGCGGCAACATCCGCTACCGCTCCCTGCGCTGCCTCGGCGAGGCCGGCCATTCGGGCGCCGTGCCGCGCGCCTTCCGCCGCGATCCGGTGCTGGCGCTGGCCGACCTCCTGGTGCGGCTCGACGAGAGCTGGGCGACCATTCTCGCCAAGGGCGACGACCTGGTGCTGACCAGCGGCATCGTCGGCACCGATCCGGAAAAGCACGCGATGACGCGGATTCCCGACCAGGTGTCGTTCAGCCTCGACATCCGCAGCCAGAGCGCGCGGGTGCTGGACGAGATGCGCGAATTGCTGAAGACCGAGATGGCGCAGATCGAGCGCGACCGGAAAGTCCGTTTCGAGCTCGACGAGGAGTTGCGCGTCGCCCCCGCCCTGTGCGATCCCGGTCTCGTCGCCGGCCTTTGCACGGCCATGGAGACCGTCGGCCAGGAGCCGTTCGTGATGGCGAGCGGCGGCGGCCACGATGCGGCGGTGTTCTCGTCCGTCGGGGTGCCGGCCGGCATGGTCTTCGTGCGCAACCGCAACGGCTCGCACAATCCGCAGGAGGCGATGGAGCTGCCCGATCTGCTCGCCGCCACCGATATCGTCCACCAGTATCTCGTGGGGGCGCCATGACCCGACTGACGATCCGCCGGCCCGACGACTGGCACCTGCACCTGCGCGACGGGGCGATGCTCGCCGGCGTGCTGCCGCACAGCTCGGCCGATTTCGCCCGCGCGATCATCATGCCGAACCTGGTGCCGCCGGTGGTCACGACGGCGCAGGCTGAGGCCTATCGCCAGCGCATTCTCGCCGCCCTGCCCAAGGGTCACGACTTCACCCCGCTGATGGTGCTCTATCTCACCGAAGGCACCGAGGCGGACGATGTCGAGGCCGGCTTCCGCAGCGGGCTGATCACCGCGGTGAAGCTCTATCCGGCCGGCGCCACCACCAATTCGCATGGCGGCGTGCGCGATTTCTCCAAGGTCACTGCGGTGCTGGAGCGCATGGCCGAGATCGGCCTGCCGCTCTGCGTCCATGGCGAGGTGACGGACCCGGCCGTCGACATCTTCGACCGCGAGGCGGTGTTCCTGGAAACGGTGCTCGATCCGCTGCGCCGGCGCATTCCGGGCCTGCGCGTCGTGCTGGAGCATGTGACGACGCGCGAGGGGGTCGATTATGTCCGCGCGCAGGAGAGGGATCTCGCCGCGACGATCACGGTTCATCACCTGATGATCAACCGCAATGCGATCTTCGCCGGCGGCATCCGCCCGCATTACTACTGCCTGCCCGTCGCCAAGCGCGAGGAACACCGGCTGGCGCTGCGTGCGGCCGCGACCTCGGGCGATGCGCGCTTCTTCCTCGGCACCGATTCCGCGCCGCATGTGGATCCGGCGAAGGAATGCGGCTGCGGCTGCGCCGGCATCTACACCGCGCCGAACGCCATGGCCTGCCTTGCCCATGTCTTCGAGGAGGAGGGCGCGCTCGACAGGCTGGAGGCCTTCGCCTCGCTGAACGGGCCGGCCTTCTACCGGCTGCCGCCGAACGAGGGCCGTCTGGTGCTGGAAAAGCGCGCGGCGCCGGTCCCGGTGCCGGACAAGGTGGTGACGGGCGAGGGCACGGTTACCGTCTTCGATCCCATGGTGCCGGTGCACTGGACGGTTTCGGCCCGCACGGCGTAGGGTCCCCGCGAAAGAGGCCGGCGAAAGGTCTTCGCCAAAGGAGAGCAGGATGTTCATCGAGATTGCGAATGGTCTGACCGAGCACAGCGCGAGCGTGCGCAGCTTCGAAGCTTGCGCGCGCGAGGCCCGTGCCCGCATCGCCGGCGAGCCCGAACAGGCCATCGCCTGGCTGCTGGTGGCCCGCGCCGCGCAGGCATTCGTCGATGCCTATGACGACCAGCCGCTGACGCTGGACATCGCCGGCAAGGAGCTGGAGCGGTTCCGCCAGGTGCTGGAGACGCTGGAAAGCGCTTATGCCGGCGGCTCGGCCGAGGCCAAGGTTGCGGCGCTGAACACGGTCGCCCTGCGCCTCAGCGCCGTTTAGGCGGCGCGCGTCGTCCCTCCCACAGCGCCGGTCTTCCGGTTCTCGCGTCTTCGTGTGTTTGCAAGCTGCGCCTCGCGGGCATTATCGTGTCCGGCCGGCTGTGCTATCTCTTGGAAGAGAAAAACACAGAACGACAAAAGAATCCGGGGGAGGGAGTTCATGGGCACGGGATCGCTCAAGCGCGCGACGGACGCGTCCGTCGACGCGCAATTCGGGCCGTGGCTGTCGCAGGCCTCGATCCTGATCGTCGACGACGAGCCCGGCATGCGCAACTTCCTGGTGCGCACGCTGGCGCCGCATTGCAAGCGGATCGAGGAGGCGGAGGACGCGGCCGCCGCCTCGCTGCTGCTCGACCGGCATCACTTCGACGTGGTCATCCTCGACAATATCATGCCCGGCAAGACCGGGGTGGAGTGGCTCGCCGAACAGCGGGAGATCGGCTTCTTCGCCCATGCGATCCTGATGACCGCCTATGCGGACCTGGAAACGGCGATCCAGGCGCTGCGGGCGGGCGCGGTCGACTTCGTGCTGAAGCCGTTCCGGTCCAACCAGTTGCTCAACGCGGTGGCGCGCTGTCTCGACCGGGTGACCTTGCTGCGCGAGAACCAGTTGCTGCGCCACCAGTTGCAGGCCACCTCCGACCACCTGCTGCTGCGCGACAAGCTGATCGGCCATTCCCGCCAGATCGGCCAGATCCGCGACACCATCGCCCGCGTCGCGCCGCTGCCGACCTCGGTGCTGATCACCGGCGAGTCCGGCACCGGCAAGGAGGTGGCGGCACGCTCGGTCCACGAATTGTCGGATCGTGCGGCCAAGCCCTTCGTGCCGGTCAATTGCGCGGCGATCCCCGCCGATGTCATCGAGGCGGAGCTGTTCGGCCACCTGAAGGGGGCCTTCACGGGGGCGGCGGCCAATCGCGAGGGCCTGTTCATGCATGCCCAGGGCGGCACGCTGTTCCTCGACGAGATCGGCGATCTGCCGATGCCGCTGCAGGGCAAGCTGCTGCGGGCGATCGAGGATCGCCGGGTGAGGCCGATCGGCTCGGAGCGCGAGGTGCCGGTGGATCTGCGGTTCGTCTTCGCCACCAACGCGGATCTGGAGCGCGAAGTGGAGGCCGGCCGGTTCCGCGCCGACCTGTTCTACCGGATCAATGTCCTGCAGATCGAGATGCCGCCGCTGCGTGAGCGCGGCGACGATATTCGCGAACTGGCGGAACTGTTCATGAGCAAGCTGGCGATCCAGCTCGGCATGCCGCCGGTGCCGATGGGGCCACAGGTGGTCGCCGGGCTGCTCGCCTATGACTGGCCGGGCAATGTCCGGGAGTTGCGCAACATGATCGAGCGCTCGCTGATCCTCGGACGCTTCCCGGAGGATCTGGTGGGCAAGCCCGTGCGCGGACCTGCGCCCGCGCCGGCCAAAGTCCGGACGGATGCGCTGGAAGACGTCGAGCGGCGCCATATCCTCGGGGTGCTGGAGGCGTGCGAGGGCAACCGCGCCGAGGCGGCGCGCCGGCTCGGCATCTCGCGCAAGACCATCGACCGCAAGCTCGTCGACTGGAATGGCTGAGCCTGAGGACGGGCGGCGGGCGGTGCCCGCGCGCCGCGGCCGGCTGTCGGTCCGGGTGCGGCTGCTGGCCATCGCGCTGCTGCCGACCCTGGTGGTGCTGCCGCTGTTCCTCGGCTGGGCGATGGTGCGCTGGAACTCGAAGTTCGATGCCCTGCTGAAGACCAAGGTCAATGCCGACCTGACGGTCGCCCACCAGTATTTCACCCGGATCCTCGACAACACCGGCGAGCGGCTCGACGCGCTCGGCAAGTCGGCGGAGTTCCGCGACATCGCCGATGCGCGCGACGGGGCGGCGCTGGCCGCGCTGCTGGAGCGCAGCCGCGCGGAGATGGGCCTCGACTTTCTCTATCTGGTCGGCGGCGACGGCCGGGTGCGGGCGGTCTCTCCGGCCGGGGCTCGCCCGCCGCTCGGCCGCGACTGGCCGGTGATCGACCGGGCCATGGCCGGCACGCCGGCCAGCGGCGTCGACATTTTCGAGGGCGAGGAGCTTGCCGGCCTGTCGCCGGAGCTTGCGGCGCGGGCGAGCCTGGAGCTGATCCCCACAGCCAACGCGGTGCCGACAGAGCGGACCACCGAGACGCGCGGCATGGTCGTGCACTCGGCCAGTCCGGCGCGTCTGGCGGAGGCGGTGCCGGCGGCGCTGGTCGGCGGCATCCTGCTCAACCAGAACCTCGTTTTCATCGACACGATCAACGATCTCGTCTATCGCGAGGCGAGCCTGCCGGAGGGGAGCCAGGGCACCGCCACGTTGTTTCTCGATGATGTCCGGGTCAGCACCAATGTGCGCCTGTTCGAGAACCGCCGGGCGCTCGGCACGCGGGTCTCGGCGGCGGTGCGCGAGCGCGTGCTGGGCGAGGGGCAGGTCTGGCTCGACAGTGCCTTCGTCGTCAACGACTGGTACATCTCCGCCTATGAGCCGATCGCCGACAGCCGGGGCGAGCGGGTCGGCATGCTCTATGTCGGCTTTCTGGAGGCGCCGTTCCAGGCGGAAAAGCTGGCGACGCTGGTTGCCGTGCTGGTCGGTTTCCTTGTCGTCACCGCCGGCAGCGTGCCGCTGTTCCTGCGCTGGGCGCGCGGCGTGTTCAAGCCGCTGGAGCGGATGACCGACACGATCGGGCGGGTCGAGCACGGCGATCTCGGCGCGCGCACCCGGCCCGGCGGCGGCAGCGACGAGATCGCCCGCGTCGCGCAGCATCTCGACCATCTTCTCGACCTGGTGCAGGAACGCGACCGGCAGCTCCGCTCCTGGAACGAGGAGCTGAACGCCCGCGTGGAGGAGCGCACCCGCGACCTGATGCTGGCGAACCGCCAGTTGGAGGAGACCACCAAGCAGCTCATCATGTCGGAGAAGCTGGCGGCCATCGGCGAGATCACCGCCGGCGTCGCGCATGAGATCAACAATCCCATCGCCGTCATCCAGGGCAACCTGGAGGTCTTGCGGATGCTGCTCGGCGAACACGCCAAGGTCGCCGGGACCGAGATCCGGCTGATCGACGAGCAGGTCGACCGGATCAACCAGATCGTCATGAAGCTGCTGCAATTCGCCAAGCCCGACGAATATGCCGGCTATGCCGACCGGCACGCGCCGGACGAGGTGATCTCCGACTGCCTGCCGCTGGTGCGCCATCTGCTGCGCCAGACCGAGATCGAGGTGGTGCGCGAGATGCGGGCCTCCCGCACCGTCCTGATGAACCGGACCGAACTGCAGCAGGTGCTGATCAACCTGATCGTCAATGCCATCCACGCGATGCCGAAGGGCGGGCGGCTGTCGCTCGCCACCGCCGACACGCAGCGCGACGGCGTGCCGGGCGTGACCGTGGAGGTCGCCGACACCGGCGTCGGCATGAGCGCGGAGGTGCTCGCGCGCGTCTTCGACCCGTTCTACACGACCAAGAGCCGGCAGGGGACGGGGCTCGGCCTGTCGATCACCCAGACGCTGGTCAGCCGCCAGGGCGGCGAGATCCGCGTGCGCAGCGCGCCGGGCGCCGGCACCGTCTTCACCATCTGGCTGCCCGAGGAGCCGCTGGCCGACGCCTCCTGAGCCTTCGGACAAAATGTCCAGGCCGCGACGGGCGACCGGCGCGTCAAGTGGACAAAATGTCCGCGTTGGGTGGGGCTTTTCCGTCAATCCCTTGAAAAACAAAGATCATTCAAACTGGCGCCGAACTTGCGTAGGGGACTGCGCTGTCTGGTCGCAGGCCGCCCGAGCGGGCCGGTCTGCCGTGGTTGGCGGGGCGGGAGGCCCTGTCGGCGTGCGGGGAGGGCGGACGGCAGGCATCCGGCTCCGGAGGGGGCCGGCCGGAAGCTGCCGACGATCCGGTCAACGGCGCGGCATGGCTTGCGGAGCTGCCTCGACAACCGTGCACGGGAGGAAATAGGTGCATGTTTGACTGGCTGAAAAAGGAACACATCGTCGCAGAGGACGGCTTCAACCGCTGGAAGGTTCCGCCGGCGTCCATTGCCATCCACCTGTGCATCGGCTCCGTTTATGCGTGGAGCATCTTCAATCCGCCGCTGATCAAGCAGTTCGGCGTCGTGGCGGCGGCGCCCGGCGACTGGAGCCTGTCGTCGGTCGTGTGGATCTTCTCGGTCGCCATCGTCTTTCTCGGCCTGTCCGCCGCCTTTGCCGGCAAGTGGCTGGAGGAAGTCGGCCCGCGCATGGTCGGCATCGTCGCCGCGCTGTGTTGGGGCGGCGGCTTCCTGATCGGCGGCCTCGGCATCATGACGCACCAGCTCTGGCTGCTCTATCTCGGCTATGGCGTGCTCGGCGGCTGCGGGCTCGGCCTCGGCTATGTCTCGCCGGTGTCGACCTTGATCCGCTGGTTCCCGGACCGCCGCGGCATGGCCACCGGCATGGCGATCATGGGCTTCGGCGGCGGCGCGATGATCGCGACGCCGATCAAGGAATGGCTGCTCGGCGTGTTCTACCGGGCGCCGGATTATCTCGGCCCGCTCGGCTCCATCGATCTCGTCACCGAGGGCGGCCGTCGCCTCGCCGAGGTCAACGGCCAACTGGTCGAGGTGGTGCTCGCCGGCGCCAAGGAGGTGGCCGCCGCCCCGGTCGCGCTGCAGGAAGGCATCTATGTGGTCGGCACCGGCAACACCGGCGCCGCCGGCACCTTCTTCACCCTGGGGCTCGCCTATCTGCTGGTGATGATCGTTGCGGCCCTGTCCTACCGGGTGCCGCGCGAGGGCTGGCGCCCGGCCGGCTGGACGCCGCCGACGGCCGCCGCCGCCTCGCGCAAGATGATCACCCAGAACAACGTCCATATCGACCAGGCGCTGAAGACGCCGCAGTTCTACCTGTTGTGGATCGTGCTGTGCTTCAACGTGACCGCCGGCATCGGCGTGATCGGCGTCGCCAAGACGATGATGTCGGAGATCTTCGGCACCACCCTGCCGCTGATCGTCAACTCCACCTTCGCGGCGACCTATGTGTTCATGATCTCCGTGTTCAACATGGTCGGCCGGTTCTTCTGGGCCTCCACCTCCGACTATATCGGGCGCAAGAACACCTACCACGTGTTCTTCGTGCTCGGCACGCTGCTGTACCTGTCGATCCCCTTCGCGGCGGCGCAGGTCAGCGTCGACCCGGCGGTGACCTGGCTGGTGATGTTCTACGGCGCCACCATGATCATCTTCACGATGTATGGCGGTGGCTTCGCGACGATCCCGGCCTATCTCGCGGATATCTTCGGCACCAAATATGTCGGCGGCATCCACGGGCGGCTGCTGACCGCCTGGAGCACGGCCGGCGTTCTCGGCCCGCTCGCCATCACCGAGCTGCGCAACATGTCGCTCAACAGCGCCATCCGGGACCTTGCGTCCAGGGTCGACCCGCAGGCCTTCGCGCAGAAGTTCGGCGCGGGCGTCGAGCAGCTCGATCAGTTGGTGGCGGCCAAGACGGTGACGGTGGCGCAGTTGATGGAGATCGCGCCCATTGGCACGGTCGATCCGACGCCGAGCCTCTACAACACCACCATGTATGCCATGGCGGCCCTGCTGGTGATCGCGCTGGTGGCCAATGCGCTGGTGCGCCCGGTCGATGCCAGGCATCACATGGAAAGCGGCGCGGGCGCCGGCGCGAAAAGCACCGGTCCGGAGGGCGCGCAGCCGGCCAAGGCCTGAGGCAGGCCCCAGGCCCAAGCCCAGACCCAAGCCCGGGGCGCTCCGGCGTCCCGGGCTCCGATCCACCGTTTCCGTGCTTTCGCCCTGCGCGCCGCTCATCCGGCGCGGCCGAGCCCTCGCGTCCCGACGCAGCCGGGCCGGGAGGGCGTAAAAGTGGAGTAAATTGCTCATCTATAAGGATGTGCAATCGCACAACGGAACAGTGATGTTGATGTTTCTCCGCGCATTTCGGACTTTCCGGGAGGCGGGCGAGGCGAGGGAGAGAACGCATGTCATTGCAATTGTCGTCACGACAGGTCGCGGAACGGACGCAGGCCGTCGTGGAGGACCTTGCGCAGCTCGAGGGGCCGCTGCTGCCGATCCTGCACGAGGTGCAGAAGGAGTTCGGCTGCGTGCCGGACGAGGCGTTGCGCACCATCGCCGAGGCGCTCAATCTGAGCCGGGCCGAGGTGCACGGCGTCGCGAGCTTCTATCATGATTTCCGCAAGGAGCCGGCGGGCCGCCATGTGCTGAAGATCTGCCGGGCCGAGGCCTGCCAGTCCATGGGCGGCGACGGGCTTGCCGACGGGGTGCGTTCCGCGCTCGGCATCGACTGGCACGAGACGACGCCGGACGGGCGGGTCACGCTGGAGCCGGTCTATTGCCTCGGCCTGTGTTCCTGCGCCCCGGCAGCGATGCTCGACGGCGAGCTGCACGGACGGCTGGACGAGACGGCGATGCGCGAGCTGGTGAAGGAGACAGGCCGATGACCCCGGTGATCTTCGTTCCCAGGGACTCCGCGGCGCTGGCCGTCGGCGCCGACCGCGTCGCCAAGGCGATCGCAGGCGAACTCTCCGCCCGCGGCCTTGAGGCGAGGGTCGTGCGCAACGGCTCGCGCGGCATGCACTGGCTGGAGCCGCTGGTCGAGGTGCGCACCGCCCATGGCCGCGTCGCCTATGGTCCGGTCACGGAAAAGGACGTGCCCGGCCTGTTCGACGCCGGCTTTCTGGAGGGCGGCGAGCATCCGCTGTTCCACGGCGAGACCAAGGAGATTCCTTTCCTCAAGAGCCAGACCCGGCTGACCTTCGCCCGCGTCGGCGTCACCGATCCGCTGTCGCTGGAGGACTACCGCCATTACAAGGGCCTGCGCGGGCTGCACAACGCCATCGCCATGGCGCCGGCGGAGATCGTCGCCACGGTCACCGACAGCGGCTTGCGCGGCCGCGGCGGCGCCGGCTTTCCCACCGGCATCAAGTGGAACACGGTCCTCAGGGCAGAGGCCGACCGCAAATATATCGTCTGCAATGCCGACGAGGGCGACAGCGGCACCTTCGCCGACCGGATGATCATGGAGGGCGACCCCTTCGTGCTGATCGAGGGCATGGCGATTGCCGGCATCGCGACGGGGGCGACCAAGGGCTACATCTACACCCGCTCCGAATATCCGCATGCCATCGCGATCATGAGCGAGGCGATCGAGATCGCCCGCCGCGACGGCATTCTCGGCGCCTCGGTGCTGGGCTCGCGCCACGCCTTCGACATGGAGGTGCGCGTCGGCGCCGGCGCCTATGTCTGCGGCGAGGAGACCTCGCTGCTCAACAGTCTGGAGGGCAAGCGCGGCGTGGTGCGGGCCAAGCCGCCGCTGCCGGCCTTGCGCGGCCTCTTCGGCCGGCCGACGGTGGTCAACAACGTGCTGTCGCTGGCCTCCGTGCCGGTGATCCTGGACCGGGGCGCCGCCTTCTATCGCGATTTCGGCGTCGGCCGTTCGCGTGGTACAATGCCGATCCAGCTTGCCGGCAACATCCGCCATGGCGGGCTCTACGAGACCGCCTTCGGCGTGACGCTCGGCACCCTGGTCGAGGAGATCGGCGGCGGCACGGCGAGCGGACGTCCGGTGCGCGCGGTGCAGGTCGGCGGCCCGCTCGGGGCCTATTTCCCGCCGGCGCTGTTCGACACGCCGTTCGACTACGAGGCCTTCGCGGCGCAGGACGGCTTGATCGGCCATGCCGGCATCGTCGTCTTCGACGACACGGTCGACATGCTGAAGCAGGCGCGCTTCGCCATGGAGTTCTGCGCCATCGAGAGCTGCGGCAAGTGCACGCCCTGCCGGATCGGCGCCGTGCGCGGCGTCGAGACGCTGGACCGGATCGCCGGCGGCGAGCGCCCGGAGGCGCAGGTCGACCTGCTGAAGGACCTTTGCGACACGATGAAGGCCGGCTCGCTCTGCGCGCTCGGCGGCTTCACACCCTATCCGGTCCTCAGCGCGCTGACCCACTTCCCTCAGGATTTCACCCCCCGGCCGATGGCCGAAGCGGCGGAGTAGACCGATGACCCTGATCAAGGAAACCGACTACGGCACACCGGCCTCGACGTCGGACAAGACGGTCACGCTGACCATTGACGGCTTCGAGGTCACCGTGCCGGAAGGCACATCCGTGATGCGGGCCTCGATGGAGACCGGCATCCAGATCCCCAAGCTCTGCGCCACCGATATGGTCGACGCCTTCGGCTCCTGCCGGCTGTGCCTGGTGGAGATCGAGGGGCGGCGCGGCACGCCGGCCTCCTGCACGACGCCGGTGGAACCCGGCATGGTGGTGCGCACCCAGACCGGCCGGCTCAAGCAGTTGCGCCGCGGCGTGATGGAGCTCTACATCTCCGACCATCCGCTCGACTGCCTGACCTGCGCCGCCAATGGCGACTGCGAGCTGCAGGACATGGCCGGCGTCGTCGGTCTGCGCGACGTGCGCTACGGCCATGACGGCGACAACCACGTCAAGGCGCGCGATGGGCTGGGCGAGGTCAATGCCCGCTGGATGCCGAAGGACGAGAGCAACCCGTATTTCACCTATGACCCGTCCAAATGCATCGTCTGCTCGCGCTGCGTCAGGGCCTGCGAGGAGGTGCAGGGCACTTTCGCGCTGACCATCGAGGGACGCGGCTTCGACAGCCGCGTCTCGCCGGGCATGCATGAGGACTTCCTGTCCTCCGAATGCGTCTCCTGCGGCGCCTGCGTCCAGGCCTGCCCGACGGCGACCTTGCAGGAAAAGTCGGTGATCGAGATCGGCCAGCCGGAGCATTCGGTGGTCACGACCTGCGCCTATTGCGGCGTCGGCTGCTCGTTCAAGGCGGAGATGCGCGGCGACGAGCTGGTGCGCATGGTGCCTTACAAGGATGGCAAGGCGAACCGCGGCCATAGCTGCGTCAAGGGGCGCTTCGCCTATGGCTATGCCGCGCACAAGGACCGCATCCTCAGCCCGATGATCCGCGACAAGATCACCGACCCCTGGCGGGAAGTGTCGTGGGAGGAGGCGCTGGGCTTTGCCGCGACGCGGCTGCGCGCCATCCAGTACGAGCTCGGCAAGGACGCCATCGGCGTCATCACCTCCTCGCGTTGCACCAATGAGGAGACCTATCTGGTGCAGAAGCTGGCGCGCGCGGTGTTCGGCAACAACAACACCGACACCTGCGCCCGCGTCTGCCATTCGCCGACCGGCTACGGCCTCGGCCAGACCTTCGGCACCTCCGCCGGCACCCAGGACTTCGACAGCGTCCAGCATGCCGACGTGGTGATGGTGATCGGCGCCAATCCGACCGACGGCCATCCGGTCTTCGCCTCGCGGCTGAAGAAGCGGCTGCGCCAGGGGGCAAAGCTCATCGTCGTCGACCCGCGTCGCATCGACCTCGTGAGGACGCCGCATGTGCAGGCCGCCCATCACCTGGCGCTGCGTCCGGGCACCAATGTCGCCGTGGTGACGGCGCTCGCCCATGTCATCGTCACCGAAGGCCTGTTCGACGAGACCTTCATCCGCGAGCGCTGCGACTGGGACGAGTTCCAGGACTATGCGGAATTCGTCTCCGACGCCAAGCACAGCCCGGAAGCCGTCGAGGCGCTGACCGGCGTCCCGGCGCAGGAGCTGCGCGAGGCTGCCCGGCTTTACGCGCGCGGCGGCAACGGCGCGATCTATTACGGCCTCGGCGTCACCGAGCACAGCCAGGGCTCGACCACGGTCATCGGCATCGCCAACCTTGCGATGCTGACCGGCAATATCGGCCGGCCGGGCGTCGGCGTGAACCCGCTGCGCGGCCAGAACAACGTGCAGGGCTCCTGCGACATGGGCTCGTTCCCGCATGAGCTTCCCGGCTACCGCCATGTCAACGGGCAGGAGGTGCGCGACATCTTCGAAAAGCTGTGGGGCGTCGAGATTTCCGACGAGCCGGGCCTGCGCATTCCCAACATGCTGGATGCGGCGGTCGACGGCACGTTCAAGGGGCTCTACTGCCAGGGCGAGGACATCCTGCAGTCGGATCCCGACACGCGCCATGTCTCGGCCGGCCTTGCGGCGATGGACTGCGTCATCGTCCACGACCTGTTCCTCAACGAGACCGCAAACTACGCCCATGTCTTCCTGCCGGGCTCGACCTTCCTGGAAAAGGACGGCACCTTCACCAATGCGGAACGCCGGATCAACCGGGTCCGCAAGGTGATGGCACCGCGCAACGGCTATGCGGACTGGGAAGTGACCCAGATGCTGGCCAATGCCATGGGCGCCGACTGGTCCTACACCCACCCCTCGCAGATCATGGACGAGATCGCCGCGACGACGCCGAGCTTCGCCAATGTCTCCTACGAGATGCTGGAGAAGAAGGGCTCGGTGCAGTGGCCGTGCAACGACAAGACGCCGGACGGCTCGCCGATCATGCATGTCGACGGCTTCGTGCGGGGCAGGGGACGGTTCATCCGCACCGACTATGTGGCGACGGACGAGAAGACCGGGCCGCGCTTCCCGCTACTGCTCACCACCGGCCGCATCCTGTCGCAATACAATGTCGGCGCGCAGACCCGGCGCACCGCCAATGTGGTCTGGCATGCGGAGGACGTGCTGGAGATCCATCCGCACGATGCCGAGACGCGCGGCGTCAAGGACGGCGACTGGGTGAAGCTCGCCAGCCGCTCGGGCGAGACGGCCTTGCGGGCGCAGATCACCGACCGGGTGTCGCCGGGCGTCGTCTACACCACCTTCCACCACCCGACGACGCAGGCCAACGTCATCACCACCGACTATTCCGACTGGGCGACCAACTGCCCGGAATACAAGGTGACGGCGGTGCAGGTGATGCCGTCCAACGGTCCGACCGACTGGCAGGAGAAATACGAGGAGTTCTCGACCCTGTCGCGGCGGATCGAGGCGGCGGAGTAGAGCCATGCTCACCCATCGCCCCGCCTCCGGCACGGCCTATCGCAACGGCCGTTTCTCCGCCTCCACCAGGGAGCTTGCGGAGGAGGTGGCGGTCGCCATCAGCTACAACGGCACGTCCCATGCCGTGCTGATGGCAACACCGGCCGATCTGGAGGATCTCGCCCTCGGCTTCTCGCTCACGGAAGGGCTCGCCGCCTCGGTCAGCGAGGTCGAGGAGATCGCGATCGTCGATTGCGGCCGCGGCCTCGACCTGCAGGTCCGCCTTGCCGGCGATGCCGGCCAGCGGCTCGGCGAGCGGCGCCGGTCGATGGCCGGGCCGGTCGGCTGCGGGCTCTGCGGGATCGAGAGCCTTGCGGCGGCGATGCGCGAGATCGCGCCGGTTTCCGCCGAGCTTCGGCTCGCGCCGGCCGAGGTGTCTCGGGCTGTCGCGGCGATGGCCAAGGCGCAGGCGCTGAACCTGCGCACCCGCGCGGTGCATGCGGCCGGCCTCTGGCAGGGCGAGCGCGGGCTGGTGCTGGTGCGCGAGGATGTCGGCCGGCACAATGCGCTCGACAAGCTGATCGGCGCGGCGGCGCGGGCCGGGATCGACATGGCGACGGGGGCCATCGTCCTCACCAGCCGGCTCTCCATCGAACTGGTGCAGAAGACGGCGGTCGCCGGCTGCGGCATCCTCGTCGCGGTGTCCGCGCCCACCGCCCTTGCCGTCGACGAGGCCGCCGCCGCCGGCATCACGCTCGCGGGGATCGCGCGCGGCGAGGAATTCGAACTCTTCACGCATCCGCAAAGGATCATCGGGGGAAGCCTGAAAGATGTCGCCTGACAAACTGACCTACATGGCCAACCAGATCGCCGGCTTTTTCCGCACCCGCCCGCATGACGAGGCGGTGGCCGGGATCGCCGACCACATCAGCAAGTTCTGGGAGCCGCGCATGCGCACCCAGCTCTTCGCCATGCTGGAGGCGGGTGGCGCCGGCTTCGACCCACTGGTGGTCGAGGCGGCCCCTGCCATCCGCAAGCCGAAGCAGGCCGCCTGAGCGGCGAGCCGCCGCGCCGGACCTTCAGTTCTCGCGCGCCCGCGAGGGGCGCAGGACGTATTCGCTGATGAGCAGCACAGGCAGGCCGATAGCCAGCGGCACGAGAAAATAGAGGACGCGGAAGACGATCAGCGCCCCGATCGCCTCCGCCCCCGGCTGAAGATACAGGACCGTCGCCTCCAGCACGCCGAGGCCGCCCGGCACATGGCTGATCAGCGAGGCGACATTGCCGATGACGTAGATCGCCGTGACTTCCAGATAGGCTGCCTCGGAGATCGCCGCGAGCAACTGGTGAAGACAGGCCGCCACGCAGGCGAAGTTTGCCGTTCCGACAACGATCTGCGGCAGGGCCAGCCGCAGCGGCGGGAACCTCACGCTCCAGCGACGGAGCCTCAGGTCGCCGCGCAGGGTCGCCGACAGCACGACATGGGCAAGCGGCAGCGACAGGCAGACGATCGACATGCCCCGCAGTTCGGCCCGGGTGATGCCCATCAGCCCCTCCGCCTCCTCCGGATAGAGCAGCAGGCTGATCCCGCCGAGCGTCGCCAGTCCCAGCCCCACCGTCATGCCGCAGAACAGGATCACCTTGGCGACGTCGCCGACCCGCAATCCCCAGCGCGAATAGAAACGATAGCGGATCGCGCCGCTGGACAGGGCGGCGACGCCGACATTGTGGCCGATGGAGAGGCTGACGAAGGAGGCCAGCGCGGTGCGGCGCCAGGCGAGCGGTTTGCCGGCGTAGCGCACGGCCAGCCAGTCGAAACCGGTGAGGCAGAGATAGGAGGCGGCGGCAAAGGCGGCGGCGCGGGCGAGCTGTCCGGCCGGAATGGCGCGAACCGCGTCGGTGATGTCCTCGAGCGTATACCGGCCCAGCGTCCGGTACAGAAGGAACGCCGCGCCGCAGAGGGCCGCCAGGATCAGGAGGCGGAGAAAAAGGCGGTAGATCGACATGGGGATGTTCCCGGACGCTGTCCCGCAACGGCCCTGCTCCGCAGACCAGGGCCGTTGCGGGGGCCGAGCGTGCCGGTGATCACGCCGCCTTGGCGCGATCGTTTGCCGAAGCGTCCGCGAGCTTGGTCAGGGTCTCGTCGGTCTTGGCCTCTTCCTTCAAGGTCTCGTCGAGGAGCTTTGCCGCATCCTGGAGCCCGAGCTCGCTCGCCCAGCGCTTGAGCGTGCCGTAGCGGGTGATCTCGTAGTGCTCGACCGCCTGGGCCGCGGAAATCAGTCCGGCATCGAGCGCGGGCGTGCCCTTGAACTCGTCGATGATCTCCTCGCCTTCGGAGACGATGCCTTCGATGGCGTCGCAGGTCTTGCCGCGCGGCGCCTTGCCGATGATCTCGAACACCTGCTGCAGGCGCTCGACGTGGCCTTCGGTCTCCTCGCGATGCATCTCGAAAGCCTTCTTCAGCTCCTCGGACTGCGCCGCGCGCTGCATCTTGGGCAGCGCCTTCAGGATCTTGCGCTCGGCATAATAGATGTCCTTGAGCGTGTCGTGGAACAGATCTTCGAGGGTCTTTTCCCTGGCCATGTCACTTCCCTTTCTGATGGTGCTCGCCGCCCTGGGCGATGCCGCCTTCGAACGCAGGGCCGCCGGGATTGTTCCAGGCGGCGGGATGTTGCGCCGTGTCGGTGACGCGGGGTGAGGGGCGGAACATGCGGCGGCGTCGGCTGTTTGCAGGGTGGACCCCACGACAGGCGGCGGTGCTGCCTGTCCCCACTTGAGGAGTAGCCAATGACCAGACATGCAACGAAGATGGCGGGCGTGCTGTTGACCGCGACCGCGCTTTCGCTGCTTCCGCACGCCGTCTCGGCGCAGCAGACGGGCCAGCCGGCCGCCCAGCAGACCAATCCGCAGACCAACCAGCAGGCCTCCGCCCAGTGCCAGGCGCGTCTGCAACAGGCGACCGACCGGATGCGGCAGGACCAGTTCTGGCTGACCGGCTGGGGCGCCGGCTACGGCACGCGGCCGATGGGAACCCCGACCACGGCGCCCGACGGCGCGGCACGGCCGGGAGCCGAAACCTCGGTCGCCCCGACCGGCGAGGGCGTACCGTTGGCGGGCGATCCGCGCGGGGCGGTCGAGGGCGCCTATTCGCCGCGCGAGCAGATCCGCACGCTCTATTTCGCCGCCCACATCCTGGCCCAGCGCGGCGAGCAGGAAGGCTGCGACTATGTCGCCGGGCAGTTGGATGCCGTCTATCAGGACTATACGCAGCAGTTGACCTCGGCCGGCGTCGATCCGGCGCAGGTCACCGACTGGCGCCAGGAGCAACTGGCTCTGGCGCAGCCGATCGATCAGGCGGAAGGCATGCGGTCCTACCGCATCGACGACATCACCGGCACCGACGTGCGCAACATCCAGGACGAGAACCTCGGCAGCGTGCATGACGTGATCCTCGATCCCGCATCGGGCGCCGTCTCCTATGTGCTGGTGGCGCGCGGCGGCTTCCTCGGTCTCGGCGAGGAATATGTCGCGGTCCCCTGGGAGCAGTTGAACGCGACGCCGGGGCTGGAGACGATCGTGCTGAATGTCAGCCAGGAAGAGCTCGAGCGGGCGCCGACCATCGATCCGGACCGGTTCCGAAGCCCTGACAACATGCAGGCCGATCGCGGACCGGTGGATGAGTTCTGGTCGGGCGTCGGCCGGCGCTGACACCGCGCTTCAGATCATCGCGCAGCCATATTAGGCCGCGGCGGACAGCGCCCCCTGTTCGCCGCGGCCTCCGGATCGCGGCCGCAGCCGGGCCGGAATGGAACACGCCGCGCTTTCGCGGGTTGGGTGGGGGGAAACCGGGAGACGAGACGTGACGTCCTTCACACGACGCCAGGCGGTGAGGCTTTTGCTGCTGGCGGGCACCGCCCTTGCCGCGCCGCGCGTTCTGGGGCGGGAATACGGTCATGGCGAAGGCATGCCCTGGGCACCGATGTCGGGAGACGTTCCCCACCATGGAACCGGCGACGAGCGCTTTCTCACCCCCGCCGAGCACGCGACTGTGGCGGCCATCTGCGCCCGCCTCATTCCCAGCGACGAGGACGGGGCCGGGGCGGCGGAAGCCGATGTCGTCACCTTCATCGACCGGCAACTGGCCGGCTTCTACGGCCGCGGCCAGAACTGGTACATGAAGGGCCCCTTCGGCGAGGGAACCTCGACGCAAGGCTATCAGAGCGAGCACCCGCCGGCGATGCTCTACCGCCTGGCGCTGGCGGAGCTCGATGCCTACTGCCGGGCGGAGCATGGCGCGCCCTTCGCGGATCTCGGCGCGGACGCGCAGGACGCCATCCTCGCCGGCCTGGAGGGCGAGGAGATCGAGTTCGATCGCGTGTCGGCGAAGACGTTCTTCGACCTCATCCTTGAAAACGCGATCGAGGGCTTCTTCGCCGATCCGATCTATGGCGGCAACCGCGACATGGTCGGCTGGCGCTATGTCGGCTTCCCGGGCACCCGCTACGACTACCGCGATTTCATCAACCACAACGGGGCGGCCATCGTGCTGGAACCGGTCGGCCTTTCGGGGCGGCCCGGCTGGTCCGGTCCGTAGATGCGCGCCCGGCAGAGGGAGACCCATGACCAAGCAACGTCCACGCGTCGATGTGGTGCTGATCGGCTTCGGCTGGACCGGCGCGATGTATGCCGAAAAGCTGACGGCCGCGGGGCTTGAGGTGCTGGCGCTCGAACGCGGACCCTGGCGCGACACCCACAGCGATTTCGCCACCACCTTCGCCCAGGACGAGCTGCGCTACTACTGGCGTCACGCCATGTTCCAGGAGGCCTCGCAGGAGACGCTGACGTTCCGCAACAACAGCGCCCAGACGGCGCTGCCGATGCGGCGCTGGGGCTCGTTCCTGCCCGGCAACGGGGTCGGCGGCGCCGGCGTCCACTGGAACGGCCAGACCTACCGCTTCCTGCCGTCGGACTTCGTCGCCCGCAGCCACAACGAAGAGCGCTACGGCCCCCTGCCACCGGACATGACGGTGCAGGACTACGGCGTCACCTATGACGAGCTCGAGCCGCATTTCGACCATTTCGACAAGATCTGCGGCATCGGTGGTCAGGCGGGCAACCTGCGCGGCGAGATCCTCCCCGGCGGCAATCCCTTCGAGGGTCCGCGCAGCGATCACTATCCGAACCCGCCGATGCAGATGACCTTCTCGCAGGACCGGTTCGGCGAGGCGGCGCGGCAGCTCGGCCTGAGCCCGTTTCCGGTGCCGTCGGCGAACATGTCGCGCGCCTATGTCAATCCGCTCGGCATGCAGCTCGCCCCTTGCACCTATTGCGGCTACTGCGAGAAATACGGCTGCGGCAACTACTCCAAGGCCTCGCCCCAGACCACCATCCTTCCCGCCCTGATGCAGCGGGCGAACTTCTCCCTGCGCACCAACTCGGAAGTGCTGTCGGTGGAGAAGACGGCCGACGGCTCGCGCGCCTCCGGCGTCACCTATGTCGACACCAGCGGCGAGGTGATCTTCCAGCCCGCCGAGATCGTCGTCCTGTGTGCCTATCCCCTGCAGAACACGCGGCTTCTGCTGCTGTCGGAGATCGGCACGCCGTACGATCCGCGCAGCGGCGAGGGCGTCGTCGGCAAGAACTACTGCTATCAGGTGATGTCGTCGGTCACCGTCTTCTTCGAGGAGGAGCACACCAACGGCTTCGTCGGAGCCGGCGCGCTCGGCATGGCGATCGACGACTACAACGGCGACAATTTCGACCATTCCGGCCTCGGCTTCATCGGTGGCGGCTACATCGCCTGCAACACCACCAATGCCCGCCCGATCGAGAGCCATCCGGTGCCCGACGGCGTGCCGAACTGGGGCTCGCGCTGGAAGCGGGCGGTGCGCGAGAACTTCCTGAAGACGGCCGATGTCGGGGTGCATGGCGCCTCCATGGCGCATCGCGGCAACCATCTCGATCTCGATCCGACCTATACGGATGCGCGGGGACGGCCGCTGCTGCGCATGACCTACGATTTCACGCTCAACGACCGCCGGCTGACCGCGCATCTGACGCCGGTTGCCGAGGAGATCGCCCGCGGCATGGGCGGGCGCGAGATCAAGGTCAATGCCCGCCGCGGCTCCTACGACACGATGCCGTATCAGACCACGCACAACACGGGAGGCACCATCATGGGGACCGATCCGGCGACGAGCGTCGTCAATCGCTATTGCCAGAGCTGGGACCTGCCGAACCTGTTCGTCAGCGGCGCCGGGCTGTTTCCGCAGAACGCCGGATACAACCCGACCGCAACCGTGGCGGCGCTGGCCTACTGGTCGGCCGAGGCCATCGTCAGCCGCTATCTCCCCGATCCGGGACCCTTGGTGCGGACATGAGACGGCTGCGCGACATGCTGCTGGCGAGCACGCTCGCCGGCGGGCTCGGCCTTGTTGCCGTCCCGCCCGCGCCGGCGCAGGAACTCGCCTTCTCGCAGGTGGAGCGCGGCCGCTATCTGGCGACCGCCGCCGATTGCATGGCCTGCCACACCAATATCGAGGAGGACGGCGAAGCCTATGCCGGCGGCCGCGGCCTGGAGACGCCGTTCGGCGTCATCTATTCGGCGAACCTGACGCCGGACGAGACCACGGGCATCGGCCGCTGGTCGCGCGACGAGTTCTACCGCGCCCTCAACGAGGGCGTCGGCCGCGACGGCGAGCATCTCTACCCGGCGATGCCCTATACCCATTTCACCTTGATCTCGCGCGCGGATGCCGATGCGATCTACGACTATCTCTTCACCCTCGAGCCGGTGAGGAACGAGCGGCCCGAAAACGAGTTGCCGTTTCCGCTGACCCTTCGCCAGACGCTCGCCGGCTGGAAGATGCTGTTCTTCGAGCAGCGCGAATTCGCGGTCGATCCGGACCGTCCGCAGGAGTGGAACCGCGGCCGCTATCTCGTCGATGCCCTTGCCCATTGCGGCGCCTGCCACACCGGCAAGAACGTGCTGGGGGCGGACAAGGACGACGAATATCTGAGGGGCGGCACGCTGGAGAACTGGTTCGCGCCCAACATTCGCGGGGGCTTGAACGGCGGCATCGCCGACTGGGAGGTGGAGGACATCGTGCGCTTCCTGCGCGACGGTCGCGCCCGCCATACCGCGCCGATGCAGCGCATGGGCGAGGTCGTCGGGCTGTCGACCCAGCACCTGGCGGAGGAGGACCTGCGGGCGATGGCGGTCTATCTGAAGAGCCTCGACGACCGGTCGCGAGAGGCGCCGGAGGCACCCGACCAGGCGCGGCTGGAGATCGGCGCGGCGATCTATTTCGACAATTGCGCCGCATGTCATGCGGCCGATCGGGCGGGGGTGCCCTATATCTTCGCGCCGCTCGGCAGCTCCAACAAGATCGCGGCCGAGGACCCCTCCACCGCCATCCGCATCATCCTTGGCGGCGCCCGGGCGGAGGCGACCAGGGCCGCCCCGAGCCAGCTCGCCATGCCTCCCTTCGCCTGGAAGCTGACCGACCGGCAGGTCGCCGATCTTCTCACCTATCTGCGCCATGCTGGCGAGCGGAAGGCGGGGCCGGTCTCGGCCTCGCAGGTGGAGGACATGCGCCGCTATCTGGAAGAGAAGTGAGGGACCCCGCGATGTCTTGGCCGTCTTGCGGAGCTGACGCTGCAACACTGCAAGGAGGCGGGGCTGGTCCACTGACGGAGCCGGCGACAGGTCCCGGATCATTCGTCGCCGAGCAGGGCCAGTCCCGTTCCCACCGCTCCCATGCCGGTGCTGGCGGCAAAGCTCCACAGCAGCATCGCCGCTGCGAGCGGCTCGCGAAACAGCAGGCCGACATCGCCGATCCAGTGCAGATAGGCGGCGCCGACCAGCACCCCGACCAGCATGCCTGTCGCCAGGTTGACGAGAACAAAGCGCGAGATGCGGTTCATGCCTTTCGAAGGGCGAGATCGGCGGTCTGGTCTTCGTTCGTCAGGCATTGCCTCCTCCTGTTGGTGGCGCGTTGCGATCGACCGGGGGCCGGTCGGTCGGAGGCGGAACGACCTCGCCCTTTATCGGGGGGCGTGGAGAGGTACGTCGGCGCCGCAGCGCCCGGCTCCGTGCCCAGCCGGGCAGAAGTTCGTTCATGAGACCCTGAAGCCTGTTCCACATGGCGCGTCGCCTCCTTGAAGGCCCAACACGCGGGCGGTGCGTCTGTTCCCTGGGGCCCGGCGGTTTAGCGCCGGTGCGCGAGCGCGCTCAGGAAGGCGTCGAGCCAGGCTTTCGAATCGTGCCGCAAAACCTGCTCCAGCAGGGCCGCATGGCGCTGCCGCCGTTCGGCCAGCGGCATGGTCAGGGCGCGGTGGAGACTTCGGGCCATCTCGTCGATGTCATAGGGGTTGACCAGCAGCGCCTCGTCCATCTCCTCGGCGGCGCCGGCGAAGCGCGACAGGACGAGGACGCCGGGGTCTTCCGGATCCTGCGCCGCGACATATTCCTTGGCGACGAGGTTCATGCCGTCGCGCAAGGGGGTGACGAAGCCGACCTGGCTGCCGCGCATCAGGGGTGCCAGCTTGCTGCGGTCGACGCTGCGGTGGATGTAGCGGATCGGTGTCCAGTTGAAGTCGGCGAGCCGGCCGTTGATCGCCCCGACCAGCGCCTCCAGCTCGGCGCGGATGTCGCCATAGGCGCCGACCTCCTCGCGGGTGGGCGGGGCGACCTGGAGATAGGTCACCGATTTCTCCAGCTCCGGGTGCTGCGCCATCAGCCGGTCGAAGGCCTTCAGCCGCTCGGGCAGGCCCTTGGAATAGTCGAGCCGGTCGACGCCGATGATCTGGCGCCGACCCAGCACCCGCCGGCGCATCAGGTCGATCTGCACCTCGTCGTCGGCCTGCCGGGTCATGGCCGCGAAGCCGCTCGCGTCGATGCCGATCGGGAAGCGGTCGATCGTGACGTTGCGGCCGCCGACCTGGAAGCGGGTGTCGCCGAGCTGCACCGCCGACAGGCGCTCGCCGAGATAGGCCTTGAGATTGCCCGCGTCGGTGTGGGTCTGGAAGCCGACGACATCATAGTCCAGCAAGGCGTCGACCAGCTCCGCATGATTGGGCGAGGCGACGAGAATGTCGGGCGGAGGAAAGGGAATGTGGAGGAAGAAGCCGATCCGCTGGCGGCAGCCGAGCTTGCGCAGGCACCGGGCGAGCGGGATCAGGTGATAGTCGTGCACCCAGACGAGGTCGTCGGCCTTGAGCAGCGGCGCGAGCTGCCGCGCGAAGGTCTCGTTGACCCGCTGGTAGCTTTCGAAAAACGCCGGCCGATAGTCGACGAGGTCGAGCCGGTAGTGGAACAGTGGCCACAGCACGCTGTTGGCATAGCCGAGATAGTAATTGGCGATGTCCTCGCGCGAGAGGGGAACGGTCACCTGCTCGGCGCGGCCGACCCTTTCGACCTGCGCTTCGCCGCCGGTCACCCCGTCGGCGGCGCCGTTCCAGCCGAACCAGATGCCCTCGCGCTGCTTCAGCGTGTCGGCCAGCCCGACGGCGAGGCCCCCCGCGTGGTTGGCGCTGCGCAGGTTGGCGACCCGGTTGGAGACGACCACCAGTCTGCTCATGGCCTCGTCCTCGCGGGCGCTCGCAAATCGTGGCGGCGCAGGCCCCGTCATCGGCGGAGCAGGCCGTGCCGCAATGGGCTGCGGGCCCCGTGGGTCGGCCATGTCGGGCGCCATGTCAGGGCGCCCGGTCGGCGAGCTGCGTCGCGCCTTCCCGGGCGGCGCAATGGGCACAGCAATAGATGGTGCCGCCCGCCTCGACGCCGTGGCCGATCACCCTGCAGCCGCAATGGGGGCAGGACGGCGCCAGCGCCTGGATGGCGCATTCGAAGCTGTCGAAGACATAGGTCGAGCCCGCCATCGTCACCTCGAAGGCCTTGTCGTAGTCGTTGCCGCATTGGTGGCACGTGCCCATGGGTCTCTCCTTTCGCGTTTCTCCCCGAACCCGCGGCGCGCGCCGAGGTTCCGACCGGCGTCCGGAAAAATCGCCGGCACCGGGAACCATCGCGGCGCGTGCGGGTTGGAGGGACGTGGAGGGCGAAACCCGGATGGCGAGACATCCTGACGGAGCACGGCCCTTTCACGACGGAGCCCGACCAGCATCGCTCGTCGGGCTGATCGGCGTCGTCCTGACCGTCCTGTCCTTGCTGGGATCCGGATTGGCCTTGGGACCGCGCGGCCCGCAGGGGTCGCCGCGACGATCTTGCCGCCAATTTTCATGGGAAGGACGCAGGATGAACGACAAACGGGACACCAGGGACGAACCGGTCGAACTGCCTCCCGGCAAGGCAAGACAGGGCACGGGATCGCCCCGCATCCTGATCCTGCTGGTGGTCTCGCTGCTGCTGGCGCTGGTCTACTGGTGGGGCGTCGATCTCTATCGCGAGATCGCGCTGGCGCCGGACGAACCGGCGCAGGACCCCGCCACAACCCAGCAGCCGGACTATCCGCCGTCTTCGCCGGTCCTGCCGGACGAGTCCTTGCACAGAAGCCCCGACTAAGCAATTCCAGGAAAAGTGGGCACCGGTTTTCCGCCCGGAATTGCGCCAGGGGATTTCGGCAATTCCAGGAAAAGTGGGAACCGGTTTTCCGTCCGGAATTGCGCCAAGGGATTTCGGCAATTCCAGGAAAAGCGGGCACCGGTTTTCCGCCCGGAATTGCGTGAAAAAACAAACCGATGAAGCCGTCTCGCGGTCGAGGGCAAATGAAATGCCCCAGCGGGTCCTCCGCGGGGGCTGCATCTTCGAGCCCCAGACGCCGATGACGTTGCGAACGCTGCCAACGCCGTCCACCCGCAGCGCGATCCGCGAGCATCGCCCGATTTCCTCGATCCGCGTGACCGTGCCGGACAGGGTGATCTCGTCGCCGGTGGCGGTGACGGCAACGTCGGAGGCATCGACCTCGCCGTCCTCGGCAAGGGCGGAGGCCACCTGTGCCTCGAGTTCGGAGGCGGGGGAGCGGGGTGCCCGGCGCTCGGCGCGGGCCCCGAAGAAGCGCCGGTCTTTCAGAACCATCGGGATGCCCTCCTAGGATTTCGACTTGGACACGTGGTCCGGTTTGCCCTTGCGGGAGGTGGAGGCCAACTCCTCGAGCTGTTTCTCGCTCATCGAGTCCGCCATGCCCCTCGATGCGCCCTTCAGATCGCTTTTCTTGGTGTCGCCCCGTTTCGCCGACAGGGCCGCGCCGGCGGCCTTCTGCTGGGACTTGGATTTCGCGGGCATTGCTCGTCTCCCATCCTGTGTTGCTTGGCGTTCAACTGCGCGCGCGGGCGGATGTTCCCTGCCGGAACCGCGCAGCGCCGGGAGCAGCAGCGGGGGCAGCGCCGGAGCAGCGTCGGAGCAGGTGCAGGAATGCGGCGAACAAACGGCGCGTTCGGCAGTTGGGCTGCGACGAGAGGCAGACCGGAGACGCTTGCATGCGCGCCATCGACATCCCGTTTTGCGGTCCCGCCGCGACGCGCGGTCGCCTGATCCGGCGCAGCCGCGGATGAAGGGTTCGAACCCCCCGCCTGCTCTCAGTCCCTTCGCGCAGCGACTGCTGGCCGTTGCCTTCGCCGTGATTGCGGTGCTGGCGCTGTGGTGCCTGCGGCATCTCCTGTTGCTGGTCTTCGCGGCGATCCTGCTCGCCGTGGCCCTGCGCGGCCTCGCCTCCCTTGTTTCCCGGGCCACCGGCATGGGCAACGGCTGGTCATTCGCGGTTGCGAATCTCGCCGCGGTCCTGTCGATCGTCCTGTTTTTCGCCGTTCTCGGGTCACAGCTTCAGGCGCAGCTCGTGCAGTTGCGCGACCAACTGCCGGAGCTGCTGGCGCCGCTCGAACGTTGGCTCGGCGGCGGCAACATCGGCGAATGGCTGGTCGAGCGGGCGGAAGCCATGATGTCCGAGGTGGACGTGATGAGCCGGATCGCCGGCCTGTCGGGATGGGCCCTGACGCTGCTGGCGAACGTGGTTCTGGTGGTTGTCGCGGGGCTCTATATGGGCTCCCATCCGGGCCTCTACCTCCACGGCTTTCTGCTGTTGTTTCCGCGCCGGTTGCGTGCCGGTGCCGCCAGCACCCTTGATGCGCTGGGCACTGCGCTGCAGCGCTGGCTGATGGGCCAGATCGCCTCGATGCTGGTGGTCGGCACGCTCACTTTCCTTGGCCTGTGGGCGCTGGGCATCGAGGCGGCGCTGGCGCTCGGCTTCATCGCCGGCATCCTCGAATTCGTCCCCTTTGTCGGGCCGGTGCTGGCGACCGTTCCCGCGCTCGCCATCGCGCTGTCCGTCGATACCGCCACGGCGATCTGGGTCCTGCTGCTGTATCTGGCGATCCAGCAGATGGAGGGAAACCTGCTCAACCCGCTGATCCAGCAGCAGGCCGTCGCCCTGCCGCCGGCGGTGACGCTGTTCGCGCTGCTGGCTTTCGGCATTCTCTTCGGCCCGCTCGGAATCCTGCTGGCAACGCCGCTCGCGGTCGTCTGTCTCGTTGCGATCAAGCAGGTCTGGGTGCGCCGAATGCTGGGTGAAGCTGTTCCGCTGCCGGGAAAGGGCGCGGGTTCCGACCCCGCGGAACACGGCGGCACCGGACGGGGTTTGCGGCAAAAGGAGACCTTGCCATGACCACGCCCCGCCCTCTTCCCGACCCGGACACGCCGCCGCTGCCGCTGCCGTTTCCGCCGCAGCCGGTGCGCGAACCCGATCCCGAACGGCTCCCCGACGAGGAGCCGCTGCCCAACCCGGACGAGCAGAACCACCCGCCGCAGCAGGCGAAGAGGGCGATCCGCCCCGCCTCGCCCTGGTCTGTCTGTCCGGGCGGGTGGGACACCGTCCGATCCGCCGATGCGGATCCGCCTCGGCCCGGCATGGGGATCGGGGCAACGTCAGAAACGCAAGACAAGAAAGCCGCGGTGACAGCGATGCAGGACACGGATGATCCCCGCAAGGAGCGCCGGCGCGCTCGCAGGGGCGACTATCGCAGCCTGCTGCGGCAGGTCGAGAGCGAGCCGGTGCCGGAGCGTCTTCTCGACCTTGCCCGCAAGCTGGAGAGCGCGCTCGCCGAGCAGCGCCGGCGGCAGTACGGCGACGGCGGTCCGGCCGACAGGTAGGGGCCTTGCCGCCGCCTGCCGGGGCAGGGGCGCGAGCGCGGCGAAGGGCGGCGGGAGGGGAACTTTTGCCGGGGCGGGGCGTTACGGTCCCGATCGCGAGGGGGAACCGTCATGCCCGAATTCTACTGTGGGGCGGCGCCGGAGCCGCAGAACTTGGCCCTTGCCTGGAATGTCGATCCGGTGGCGATCGCCCTGTGCGTCGCCCTCGTCGCCATCCATGCGAGGGTCGGCCGCCGGCGTGACCGGCCGGCGCTGCTGGCGGGCACCGGCCTTCTTCTGCTGCTGTTCGTCTCGCCGCTCTGCGCGCTGACGGTCGCGCTGTTCTCCGCGCGGGTTGCCCATCACACCCTGTTGATCGGCGTCGCGGCGCCGCTGCTGGCCCTGGCCTTTCGCGAGGTGCGGATCCCCGGCCCCGCGCTGCCGCTGAGTGTCCTTGTCGCCGTCAACGCGGCGATCCTGTGGTTCTGGCATGTCCCACAGGTCTATGAGGTCGCGATTGTCGGGGCGCTGCCCTACTGGGCGATGCAGTCGAGCCTGCTGACGGCCGCCTTTCTTCTGTGGCGCGGCGTTCTGGCGCGCGAAATGCATCCGGGGCTCGCCGTGTTCGCCCTGCTCGCCACCATGGTGCAGATGGGCATGCTCGGCGCGTTGCTCACCTTTGCCCGCCGGCCGCTTTACACGCCGCATCTGGCCTCGGCCGAGCCCTACGGATTGTCGCCGCTTGCCGACCAGCAGCTAGCTGGGCTGATCATGTGGGTGCCGGCCTCGCTGCCCTATCTCGCCGCGGCGGTGCTGCTGCTGGCGGCGTGGGGGGCGCCTGCGTCGCGGCCGGTCCCCTGATGCTCTGGGTGAAAGGCCTGCATCTCGCCGCCATTGCCTTCTGGGTCGCCGGGCTTGTCTGCCTGCCGGGGCTCTATCTCCGCCGCACGCGGGTCCGCGACCGCGACAGCTTCCACCGGCTGCATGCCCTCGTGCGCTTTCTCTATGTCGGGATCGTCTCGCCGGCCGCCTTCCTCGCCGTCGCCAGCGGCACGGCGCTGGTGTTCCTGCGGCAGACATTCGACGTCTGGTTCTTTCTCAAGCTGGCTTTCGTTGCTGTGCTGGTGGTGCTGCATGTGCTCGCTGGCACGGTCATCGTCAGCCTGTTCAGACGGGGGCGCACCTATCCGCTGTGGCGCTGGACGGCCGCGGTGACGGCGGTCCTGCTGGCGTCCGCCGCGATCCTGCTGCTGGTGCTGGCCAAGCCCGACCTTGCGGGCCTGCTCCCCGCGATCCTGTCCGAGCCCGGCGGGCTGCGACGCCTTGCCGGCGCGTTCAATCTTCTTCCGAGATGATGAGGCCGATGCCGTGATCGAACACCAGTTTGCCGCCATGCCATCCGGCAACTCCCGTGAAGACGCTCGCCAGGAGCGACAGCATCAGGCCGTAGGGCAGCACGGCAGCCGGATCCGCCAGGCGCAGGCCCCAGTTGGTTCCCGCTATCGCGATCAGCATCATCGCGGCAACCGCATGGGTCCAGCTCGCCACCCGGATGCGGATGCCGGCAACCAGGAGGAGTTCGGCCGTGCCGACCAGTCCCGCGCCGACGCCGGCAAGAAACGCGCCGCCGGATGCCCACAGGCCGGCGCGCAGCCAGAACGGATCTGCGCTCCACCACAGCAGCAGGTCGCAGCCGAGCGTGGCAACGACCAGGGCAATCGGAAAGTGCACGCTCATCGCATGCAGCGGGTGCCCGGCAACGGCGACGGCGGAGGCGACGGATTCTTCCGCGACCTTCTCGATGACCGGACTGTCGCTGGGTTTCATTTCGTTCATCGTGCGGCTCCCTTCTGGCAGGAAAGGCCCGGCCCCGGCGTTTGGTTCCGATCGGCCGGCGTTTTGGCCGGCTGCCTGGTTCTGTCCGCCTGTTCGGGGCCGCTGTCGGTGCTGGAGCCGGAGAGTGCGTCGGCGCGCGATGCCACGACGCTGTGGTGGGTCATGGCCTATGCCGGCACGGGGATCTTCATCGCCACCGCCTCGGTGCTGGTGCTGGCCGTCGTCCGGCCCGCCTGGCTGCGCGCCTTCGGCGAGGCGCGGCTGATCCTGTGGGGCGGGCTCGTCATCCCCCTTGTCCTGCTGGCGGGTCTGGTGGCGGCCGCCTTCGCGCTGGGGGAGCGGGGCATCGCCGCGGCGCGGGAGCCGGCGGCGCTGCGCATCGAGGCGGTGGCGCGCCAGTGGATCTGGCAGTTCCACTATCCCGGCGGCCATGTCACGACCAATCTGCTGCATCTGCCCGCCGGGCGCGATGTCGACATCGTGCTGACCAGCGAGGATGTCATCCATTCGTTCTGGGTGCCGCGCCTGGCCGGCAAGCTCGACGCCATTCCCGGACACACGAACATCCTGCGGCTGCATGCCGACAGGATCGGAAAATACGGCGGCGTCTGCGCCGAATATTGCGGCATCGGTCACGCGCCGATGCGCTTCGACGTGGAGGTGCACGAGGAGGAGACATTCCGCGGGATCGTCGCGCCGCTCGCTCCGGAAGCGGACGCGGCCGGGGAGGGCGGAGAATGAGCGCGCGTCCCTCGCGGCAGACCCCGCTCCGCCTGCACCGGGAGCTTGCGGCGCTGTGGGACACGCCGGCCGGCTGGCGCCGGCTGTCGGCGGTCAATCACACGGTGCTCGGCAAGCGCTTCATCCTCGCGGCCTTCTTCTTCTTCGTCGTCGGCGGGCTGCTCGCCATGCTGATCCGCGTGCAACTCGCGACCTCGAGCACGGCCTTTGTCGGGCCGGAGGCCTATGGCCAGATCTTCACCATGCACGGCACGGTGATGATGTTCCTGTTCGCGATCCCGATGTTCGAGGGCTTTGCGATCTACCTCCTGCCCAAGCTGCTGGGCGCGCGCGATCTCGCCTTCCCGCGCCTCACCGCCTACGGCTTCTGGTGCTACATCTTCGGCGCCTCGATCCTGCTCGGCGCGATGGTCGCCGGCGTTGCGCCGGACAGCGGCTGGTTCATGTACACGCCGCTGTCCTCCTCGACCTATTCGCCCGGCATCAATGCCGATGTCTGGCTGCTCGGCATCACCTTCGTGGAAATCTCGGCGCTGTCGGCGGCGATCGAGATCACCGTCTCGGTGTTGAAGGTGCGCGCCCCCGGCATGAGCCTTGCCCGCATGCCGATCATGGCCTGGTATCTGCTCGTCACCGCCCTGATGATGCTGTTCGGCTTCCCGCCGCTGATCCTCGGCTCGATCCTGCTGGAGCTGGAGCGCGCCGCCGACCTGCCGTTCTTCGATCCGCTGCGCGGCGGCGACTCGCTCTTGTGGCAGCACCTGTTCTGGCTGTTCGGCCATCCGGAGGTCTACATCATCTTCCTGCCGGCGGCCGGGGCGATCTCGATGATGATCCCGACCTTCGCCCGGCACGAGCTGATCGGCTACCGCGCCATCATCGTCGCGGTGATCGCCATGGCCTTCCTGTCCTTCGGCCTGTGGGTCCACCACATGTTCACCGTCGGCATCCCGCATCTGGCGCTGGCGTTCTTCTCCGCCGCCAGCGGGCTGGTGGCGATCCCCACGGCGGTGCAGATCTTCGCCTGGATCGCGACGCTGGCGGCCGGGCGGCCCCGCTTCGACGTGCCGATGCTCTATCTCGGCGGCTTCTTCTTCATTTTCGTCATCGGCGGGCTGACCGGCGTCATGCTGGCGATGGTGCCGTTCAACTGGCAGGCGCATGACACGCATTTCGTCGTCGCGCATCTGCACTATGTGCTGGTCGGCGGCTTCGTCTTCCCGATGATGGCGGCGGCCTATTACTGGCTGCCGCATTTCACCGGCCGCCGTGCCGAGCACCGGCTGTCGAAGCCCGGCTTCTGGGCGATCTTCATCGGCTTCAACCTCACCTTCTTCCACATGCATCTGACGGGCCTGCGCGGCATGCCGCGCCGGGTCGACACCTATCCGGTCGAGGCGCGGCTCGACTGGCTCAATCTCCTGTCCTCCGTCGGCTCCTTCGTGATGATCATCGGCTTTGCGCTGTTCGTCATCGACCTCGTCGTGCAGATGCGCTTTGGCCAAAGGTTCCGGCGCAATCCTTGGGGCGCGCGTACGCTGGAATGGGCGATGCCGACGCCGCCGACCTCCTATGCCTTCGCCTCGTTGCCGCATATCACCGAGCGCGGCGACCGGCTTGCGCCCGATGCGGAGGGCGCCCGGCTTGCCGGCGGGCGCGGCTATCTCGGCTTCACCCGCAACGGCTGGATGGAGACGCTCGGCGTCGACATGACCAGCGGCCGCGTCGATCAGCTGATCGTCCTGCCGCGCCAGTCCTTCCTGCCGCTGTGGAGCGGGCTCCTCACCGCCGCCTTCGTGCTGTGCCTGCTCGCCAAGCTCTACTGGCTGTCGCTTTTCGCTTTCGCTGCCACCGTCGTCTCGCTGCTGGCCTGGACCGGCGGCATGGGCGCGCGGCGGGACATCGGCGCGCTGCCGATCGGCAACGCCGCCTCCGCCCGTCCGCATTGGGAGACAGCCACCCCGCCCTCCTGGTGGGCGATGGTGCTTGCCTGCGCCGCCGAGGCGACGCTGTTCTCCTCGCTGCTGTTCGGCGGACTGTTCCTGTGGCTGGTGGCGCCGGCCTGGCCGCCGCCGCAGCCGGCGATGCCCGATCGGCTGCTCGCCGCGACCTGTCTTGTCCTCATGCTGCTGGCGGCACTGCTTGGGCGGGATGCGGTGCGGGCGCTGACGCGCGGCGGCCCGCCCGCCCTGCGTCTTGCCCTTTGCGCGGGTGCCCATGGCGGGGCGGCGCTGCTCTTCGCGCTGATGGCCGCCAGCGTGCCGGTGCCGACCACCCATGCCCACAATGCGACAGCCCTTGTGCTCTTTGCCCTGTGCGGCCTGCGCGCCGGTTTCGGCGCCCTGCTCGCCGGTTACGGGCTGTGGCGCTGGCGGACGGGATACCTGTCGCCGATCCGCAGCCTTGACCTTCGCATCGGCCGGATCTGGCACGACTATGCCGCCGCCACCGGGATCGTCGGGATCGGTGCCGCTTTCGTCTTCGCCTGGCTGGCGTCCTCCGGGGGGGCGGCGCCATGAGACCGCGCTCGCTCCTCCTGCTCGGCGCCGGCTTCACCATCTGGGCCTCGGCCTTTGTCGCGCTCTACGCCATGCTGTCGGTCGGCTGCCGCTTCGGCTGGCACGAGGTTGCGCTCGAGAGGGCCGGCGGCCTGTCGCTGCAACGCTTGCAGCTCGTCGCGATCTTCCTGGTGCATCTGGCGGCGGGAGCTGCGCTGGTCGCGCTGCTGCGGCGCTGGCGGGGGCAGGGCTTCCTCTACCCGCTCGCCTATGTCGCGGCGATCGCGGCGCTCAGTGCCAGTGTCTTTTCCTTCGGCGCCGTCTTCTTCCTGTCCACCTGCGCCTGAACCGAGAGGTAACACACGATGCCGAAGGCCCCCACCCTCCCGGCCAGACCGCATGTCGTCATCGTCGGCGGCGGCTTCGCCGGCCTTGCCTGCGCCCGCGCCCTGGGCGGCGCGGAGATCGACGTGACGGTGATCGACCGGCGCAATCACAACCTGTTCCAGCCGCTGCTCTACCAGGTGGCGACGGCCGCCCTGTCGCCTGCCGACATCGCCGAGCCGATCCGCGACGCGCTGGGGCGCCACCGCAATATCGCGGTGCTGCTGGCCGAGGTCATCGCGATCGACCATGAGGGGCGTTTCGTCCTGACCGACCGGCTGCCGCCGCTCGCCTACGACCGGCTCGTCCTGGCCTCCGGCTCCGACTACAGCTATTTCGGCAAGGACCACTGGCGCGCTCTGGCACCGGGGCTGAAGACCATCCGCGAGGCGCGGGTGATCCGGCAGCGGCTGCTGATGGCCTTCGAGCAGGCCGAGGCGACCCGCGACAGCGAGGCCAAGGCGCGCCTGCTCACCAGCGTCATCATCGGCGGCGGGCCGACGGGCGTCGAAATGGCGGGCGCGATGGTCGATCTCGGCCGGTTCATGGCCGCGCATGACCATCGCAACATCTCCCCGCGCGACACCCGCGTCCTGCTGGTCGAGGCCGGCCCCCGCCTGTTGCCGGCCTTTCCGGAGGATCTTGCCGCCTATGCCGAGCAACGGCTGCGGCGGCTCGGCGTCGAGGTGATGACGGGTGTCGCGGTGGAGGCGATGAGCGAGGGCGAAGTGGTGGTGGCCGGCGGCAGGTCCATCCCGGCCGGCACCATTGTCTGGGCGGCGGGGACCAAGGCCACTCCCGCGGCGCAGTGGCTCGGCATCGAGCCGGAAAAGGGCGGGCGGATCGCCGTGTCGCCCTATCTGGAGGTGCCGGAACGGCAGGGCGTCTATGTGCTGGGCGACCTTGCCCATCTGCAAGACCCGGCGAGCGGTGAGGTGCTTCCGGGCCTTGCCCAGGTCGCCAAGCAGCAGGGCCGCTGGCTGGGCCGCGCGCTGAGGCGTCTTGCAGAGACGGGGGAGCGGGGCGCGCCGTTCCGCTTCCGCAGCCGGGGCAACACGGCGGTCATCGGCCGCAACGCGGCGATCTTCGACTTCGGCAGGTGGCACCTGAAAGGCCGGTTCGCCTGGGTCCTGTGGGCGGTCGTCCATGTGGTGCTGCTGGTCAGCTTCGAGAAGCGGCTGCTCGTCTCGCTGCAATGGATCTGGCGCTACATGACCGGAAAGCGCAGCGCCCGGCTGATCGACGAGCCGGTGGACCTTGCGCCGCCTGCCGATCCGAAGAGCCGCCAGACAGACCGGCACGAGAGCGGCGGGGGGTTTGCGCGGCAGCGCGGCCGGCAGGGAACATAATCGTCCCCCGGGTGTTGGCAGGCGTCAACAAACCAGGAGGACTGTTCATGACCTGCCACAAATTGCTTCTCGCCGCCTCGCTGTCCCTCGGCCTCGCCACGGGGGCAGTCGCCCAGACCAGCACCGATCCCGCCATCGGCGGCGCCGGCAATCTGCCGATGGGCTGGGATGGCGCCATCGGCGATGCCTTCTTCAGCGACACGCAGACCGGCACGCTGCGCTCGGAAGATGAGGCCCGTGCCAACTGGGATACCCTGTCCAGCGAGCAGCAGGCTCAGGTCCGCTCCCATTGCGTCAGCGTCGACACGGCGGGCGCCACCACCCTGCCGGACACCGGCAGCGACGTGACCGGGTCGACCGGCGCCACCGGCGACCAGCCGCCGGCCGGGATGGACCTGCCGGGTGCGGGCGCCGGCGCGGGTGCCGACTACACGGCGTCGATCCAGCAGGTCTGTAGCTGGATCGAGCAGTAACCGCTGCCGGCCGGATCGGTCGGCCTGTCTCCGGCGCCGGGAGTGATGGTCCATGGGATCCGGTTGCGACGCTGACGGCGCCTCGAGCCGTGGCCCGCTGGTCACCTGGGGCTGCGAGGACATGCCCGGCCATGCGCTGCACACCCATGTGGCGCTTGCCCGGCATGCGGCCGACCTGCTCCAGTGCCGCTATGACGGGCGGCTGGAGGACTTTTGCGGCGAAGAGCTGCCCTACTGCATTCCGCGCGGCACCCTGTGCGGCGCGGAGTGCCGTCAGGTGTTCGCAAGCGCGCGCCCCGACCCGCGCCGGTTCCTCGGCGGATGGGTGCCCGCGCGCCTGCTCGCGACCAAGGCCATCGTCCATCCGCTGGCGCCGGGGGAAGAGCCGCCGGACGGCTGGCCCACGGGCTTTGCCGGGGCGGTGCGCGACATCGTCCTCGACGGGGCGACCGCGTTCACGGCCGAGGGGGCGGTCCGGGCGGGAGAGGGCCTGCTCGCCAAGGGGCCGGTGCGGGTCAAGGCGGTCGGGGCGAGCGGCGGCAGCGGGCAGTTCGTCGCCCGCTCGGCCGGCGAGCTGGACCAGGTGCTGGCGCGGGCGCAGGACGACGGGCTCATCGCGGGCGGTCTCGTCCTGGAGGAGCACCTGGAAGACGCGAAGACCTACAGCGTCGGCGAGATCGTGCTCGGCGATCTCAGCGCCGCCTATGTCGGCCTGCAGGAAACGACCGACAACAACCACGGCGAGCGGGTCTATGGCGGTTCGCGGCTGTTTCTCGTCAGGGGCAGGTCTCCGCAATTGCTGAAACTGGTTTCGCCGGAGGTGGCGACCCTGTGCCTGACCGGGCTGAAGTTCGACCAGCTTGCCGAGCGCGAGTTCGGGCTGGTCGCCTCGCGGCGCAACTACGACGTGATCGTCGGCACGGACCATGGCGGGCGGCGGCGCTGCGCCGTGCTCGAACAGTCCTGGCGGGTCGGCGGGGCCAGCCCGGCGGAACTGGTGGCGCTGGAGGCCTTCGCGAAGGATCCGGCCCGCCGGCATGCCGTCGCCGCCTCGGTGGAACGATACGGCGCGACGGCGGTTCCCCCGGAAGGGGCGAGACTCTATTTCCACGGCACCGATGCCGCTGTCGGGCCGATGTTGAAATATGCCGTGGTGCAGGGCGAAGAGCGTTGAGAAAGACGGATACCCAGATCGAGGTGGCCGGTGTCCGGCTAGCCGGCCACATCTTCGAACCGCGCACCGGCTGGCCGGGCGTGCTCTTCGTGCACGGCTGGGCCGGCAGCCAGACGCGCGATGAGAAACGCTCGCGGGCGATCTCCCGGCTCGGCTGCATCTGCCTGACCTTCGACATGCGCGGCCATGGCGCAACGGATCTCGACCAGGCGCGGGTCAGCCGCGCCGACAATCTCGCCGATATCTGCGCCGCCTATGATGTCCTCGCCGCGCATCCCTCCGTCGATGCGTCATCGATCGCCGTCATCGCCAGCAGCTACGGTGCCTATCTCAGCACGTTCCTGATCTCCTCGCGCCCGGTGCGCTGGCTGGCCCTGCGCGTTCCCGCGCTCTATCGCGACGAGGACTGGGACACGCCCAAGCGGTCGCTGGACCGGCGCGACTTGCAGGATTATCGCAGCCGGCAGGTGCCGCGCCACGCCAACCGGGCCTTGCGCCACTGCCAGGACTTCGCCGGCGACGTCTTGATCGTGGAATCGGAGAACGATCACCT
Organism: Stappia sp. TSB10GB4; assembly: GCF_900185745.1. Classification (NCBI taxonomy): domain Bacteria; kingdom Pseudomonadati; phylum Pseudomonadota; class Alphaproteobacteria; order Hyphomicrobiales; family Stappiaceae; genus Stappia; species Stappia sp. TSB10GB4. Next base: position 173,249 of record NZ_FYAV01000057.1, read on the forward strand.
GGTGCCGCATCCGACCATCGCCAGCTATCTGGCGGCCTTCGGCAATGCCTGCTCGATCACCCACCGGATCATCAAGGGGGCCGACCACGCCCTGTCCGACGCCGAAAGCCGGCGCTCCTATGACGAACTCCTGATCCGCTGGATCCGGGAGATGGTGCTGAGCGCGCGCTGACCGGCCTCGGCAAGGCCGCCCCGCGGCGCGTCAGTCGGCGTCGGGCTGGTCCGGCAGGCGTTCGGGCGGGATCACCGGCGTCTCGCCGGTGTCGGGCGGCGGCTGGATGATCTCGGCATCGCCGGCGGGCGGCGGCTCGAGCACGCCGTCGCAGGCGCCGAGACGGTCCGACAGGGTCTTCTCGTCCTCGCCCTCGACCCGTCCGCCGGGCAGGCGGGCGGCCTCGCCCTCGCCGGGCACCAGCCGGCAGCGCTCGTCGTTCTGCGCCTGCGCCTGCGCCTGCGTCTCCGGCTTCGGTTTCGGCTGGCCGCTCGCCGGCATGGCGAAGGCCAGAAGCAGCGCCAGGCCGAGGGCTGTCGCGGGTGTCCTGCAGGTCATGGCCGGTCTCCTTCGTGTCACGGCTTTTGCCCTTCCATCCTCCCAACGCCCCCCCCTCCCAACGTCCCGCCGCCGCGCGGTGTTCCGCCGGCCCGGAACAAGTCCGGCCGCCGGCGGTTGGGCGGCATCCCACCACCGCAGGAGATCCCGATGAAGACCCTCATGATAGCAAGCCTGCTTGCCGCGACGGCGCTGCCGGCCTTCGCCCAGGATCAGAACCAGAACCAGAACCGGGCGCAGGCGAGCGCGACCTTCGTCAACCAGGCGGGCGAGGAAAACGGCAAGGCGACGCTGACCGAAACGCCCGGCGGGGTGCTCATCGAACTCGAGGTCACCGGCCTGCCGGCCGAGCAATGGGTGGCGTTCCATGTGCACGAGACCGGCACCTGCGACGCGCAGACCGGGCACGAATCCGCCGGCGGCCACTTCAACCCCACCGACGCCAGTCACGGCTATCTCGCCGAAGGCGGACCCCATGCCGGGGACATGCCCAATCAGTGGGTGGATGCGGGCGGCACGCTGCGCGCCCAGGTCTTCAACGCCATGGTGAGCCTCGACGGCGACAACGCCATCCGCGGCAGGGCGCTGATGATCCATGGCGGCGAGGACGACTATATCAGCCAGCCGACCGGAGATGCCGGCGACCGTCAGGCCTGCGCCGTCATCGACTAGCCGGCCGGGGCGGGACGGGGCCTGTCGGGAGTGCGGAGGCCGAACGGAATTCGGGGGCGCGGGGAACCATGACCGCGGTGCCACGTTGGGTTGGGGAGGGCGTAAGGGGGCCAGCCAGCTAGGTCGTGAACTCATGATTGTGCCGGAAACGGCGTCTGGCCCGGCAAGGAGATGCCAGGAGGAGCGCGATGGCCGGGGCAGGTCCCCCGGCCGAGCGGTCCGACGCCGCAGATCAAAGCCGGGCAGGCGCCCTTCGGGTCTGTGCGAACCCGCCGGCAACGGCGTCGGAAGTCCTTGAAAATCTGATGGTTTCCTGAGGTCTTGCTGCTTGTATCCAGACAGGTTCGCGCAGACCGTTTCTCGCCGGAATTATGAGTTCGCGACCTCGTGCAGACGAGGAGGGAACCCGATGCCGGGGATGCCCAAGCGTGCCGGCCTGAGTGGTCCGCAAACCGAGATCGTTCACCTCATTCCCGCCTTGCGGGCCTTCGCCAGGACCTTCTACCGCGAACCCAGTCCCGCCGATGATCTCGTCCAGGAGACGCTGACGCGGGCGCTTGCCAGCATTCACCAGTTCAGGCCAGGGACGAGCATGAAGTCGTGGCTCTTCACGATCATGCGGAACACGTTCTACACCAAGATCAAGATCGAGACGCGGGAGGCGCCGGGCGCGGCCGACTGCGTGTCGCTGCGTCCGGCCGCCGATCCGACGCAGGAATGGTCCTGCCGGGGGCGCGAGATCGCTCAGGCGATCGAGCGCCTGCCGGAGCAGCAGCGGCAGGTGCTGGTGCTCATCGGCCTGCGCGGCGTCTCCTATGAAGAGGCGACGGCGATCTGCGGCTGCGCCATGGGAACGGTCAAGAGCCGGCTCAACCGCGCCCGCCACCGGCTTCTGGAAGAGCTGGGCGAGCGCTCTCCCAATTCCTCGCTCGAACACGACGCCAGCCACCCGGTCGCCTCGCTGGACGGCCTCTCGCGCCACGGCTGAGGCGGCGGAAGGGGACAGCCTCCGGCGGCAACAGCCGGCAATGGGCGCCGCGGCACAGGTCCGCTGAGGCTGCGCCGGAACCATTTTTCCTCCCGATGGTTGATCACAAGGGCTGGCGGCGGCGTGCCGCGAACCGGCCGCGACCGGTTCGCAGGAGAGAAGGGGAGAGGCCGATGGCAAACGCGAGCAGGAAGCACATGGGCGTCGGTGCCCAGGGCAAAGGCAGCGGCAGCGGCGCCCGCACACTCACCGACAAGGATCGCCTCGGCGACAACATGGTCCTGTCGAACCGCGACAAGTCGCGCCACGCCAGGACCCGTGGTCTGGACAGCAAGCAGGTGCAGAACGACCAGCGGCATGACCACAAGGCCAACAGGATCGGCGGGGAGCCTTGAGAGCAGGAGGAGGCGGCCCCGGCCGCCGGCACGACGAACCGGAGCCCCTGGCGCGGACGGAAGCCTTTCGCGCTGGGCCGGCGCCGATCCTTGCCGAGGGGCGCAACGTCTGGCGCCGGGCGCAGGCGCGCCGGCTGGCCTTCCTGATCGATGGCGAGGCCTATTTCCGGCGGCTCGACGCCGCCTTGCGGGCCGCTCGTCGCTGTATCTGGATCGTCGGCTGGGACTTCGATCCCGAGATCCGCCTGCGCCCCTGCGACGAGGCGGCGGGCTCGCTCGGCAGCCGGCTGCGGTCATTGGCCGAGACCGGGATCGAGATCCGCATCCTGGTCTGGGGCGAGGGGCCGGTCTATTCGAGCGGCCGGATCCCGCTGTTGCAGGAAACCGACTGGCACGAGCATCCCCGCATCGGCCTCGTCTACGACTTCTCCCATCCCCTTCGCGCCTCCCATCACCAGAAGCTGGTGGTCATCGACGACGAGATCGCCTTCGTTGGCGGCATCGACCTGACGGGAGGGCGCTGGGACACGCGCGCGCATCTGGCGAGCCACCCGTCCCGCCGCCGGCCCGACGGCACGCCGTATGGGCCGCTGCACGACATGCAGGTCGCGGTCGCGGGGGAGGCGGCCCGGCTGGTCGCGGAGGTGGCCTGCCGCAGGTGGCGCTCCGCCACCGGCACCGAGGTTGCGCCCGGCACGCCCGGCGCGTCCCTCTGGCCGGCGGATCTTGATCCGGATCTGCTGGACTGCGAGGTCGGCATCGCCCTGGCGGAGCCCGGCGACGGCGAGCGGGCGCGGCGGACCGACACCGTGCAACTGACCTGCGATGCCATCGATGCGGCGCGGGACTGCATCTATATCGAGACGCAATATCTCGCCTCCTCGCGCGTCGTCCGTCACCTGTGCGCGCGCCTGCGCCAGCCCGATGGTCCGGAAGTGGTCATTCTGGTGACGCGCGACACGCGCGGCATTCTCGAGCAATGGACGATGGGCTACGGGCGCACTCTGGCGATCCGCCGGTTGCTCAGGGCGGGCGGGACCGAGCGGCTGCGCATCGGCTATGCCGTGGTGCCGGACGGGGAGGGGAAGGATAGCGAAGTCCTCATCCACGCCAAGCTGATCATCGTCGACGATCGCTTCGCCCGGGTGGGCTCGTCCAATCTCAACAACCGGTCGGGAGGGTTCGACACCGAATGCGACGTGGGCGTCGAGGCGCACGGTGAGGAGGCCCGGCGCGCTATCGCAAGGCTTCGCAACTCTCTGCTGGCGGAGCATCTGGATGCCGATCCGGACGTGGTCGAGGGCATCGTTGCGCGAAGCGGGTCGGTCGTTGCCGTGATCGACCAGCTCAACGTCAAGCCGCGCGGCCTGCGGCCCTATTTCGCCGATCCGCGCAAGCGGGCGGGCCTGCTGCATCTGGGATCGGGCATCCTCGATCCGAAGCGGCGCTACTGGCCGTTGCAGCGGGTCGGCGAGGTCGGGCGCTCGGCCGCCCTGCGGGTCGCCGGGGTGCTGAAGACCTGGTTCGGGATATCGTGATCGGCATGACCCGTCCCTTGCGCGTCCTCTCCTACAATGTGCATGGCTGCGTCGGCGGCGACCGCCGTCTCGATCCGGGGCGGGTGGCGGAGGTGATCGCCGAGGCCCGCCCGGACATCGTCGCCCTGCAGGAGCTCGATGTCGGCCGCTCCCGCAGCGGCGGCATCGATCAGGCCCACCATATCGCCGCCGCGCTGGAGATGACCTCGGTGTTCCATCCGGCGATGCATGTCGCCGAGGAAAAATACGGCGACGCCATCCTGACGGCGCTGCCGATGCGCACCGTCCGCACCGGCGGGCTGCCGTCGGTCGGCGAGCCGCGCGGCGCGATCTGGTGCGAGATCGAGGCCGGCGGGCGGCCGCTGTTCGTCTTCAACACTCATCTCGGGGTCCTGCGCCGCCAGCGGCGGCAGCAGGTGGCGACCCTTCTCGGCGAAGACTGGCTGGGCAATGCCGCCTGCGCCGGGCGGGACCTCATCGTGATGGGGGATTTCAATTCGATCCCATCCTCGCCGGCCTTCGCGCGGCTGGCCTCGCGCCTGGACCTCGCGCGCCGGCCGGACGGCCGCCTGGCGGGGCCGACCTTTCCCGCCCGTCTGCCGCTGCTGCGGCTCGACCATATCTTCCTGTCCGGGCGGCTGCGCTGTCTCGACGTGGAGGTGCTGCGCACGCCGCTGGCGCGGATCGCCTCCGATCACCTGCCGCTGCTGGCGAGGCTGGAGAGTGTCGGAGAGGCGGGGGGGGAGGCTGGGGGAGGAGACGTCTGAGAGCGGCCGGCGGCCTGAGACCGCCAGCCGTTTCCGTGATGCGCTTGCCGTCAGGCCATTTGCCGTCAGGCCACGTCGCTCTGCGCCGGCACCGGATGCGGGCGCACGCGCAGGTTGTTCTGGACATGGGTCACGCCGGAGACCGATTCCGCGCAGTCCTCGGCGCGGCGCTTGTCGTGGCGGTGATCGACGAGGCCGCTCAGCGTCACCTCGCGGTCGTTGACCTCGACGGCGATGTTGGTGGCGTCGAGATAGGGATCATCGCTCAGCCGGTCGTGGACGTCCTCGCTGATCCGGGCATCCGAGCGCTTGTAGCCGCGCGGGCCCTTGCCGCGATGCTTGTCCCTCTCGCGCCGCCGCTCGGCGTCCTCGTCGCCGAACCACGAGGCGACCTCGTCGGTCGCCCGCTCCAGGAAGGCGCGCCGGTCGCCCCGCTCGCGCGCGTCGTCGTCCCGGCCGCGCCCGTATCGGTATCCGCCGCCGCGCCAGGGATCGTCGCGCCGGTAGTCGTCATAGTCGCGGGCGTCATAGTCGCGATAGCGCGGATGCGGATAGAGCGCCTCGCCGATCAGCGGCGAGGGGCCATAGAGCGCGCCGATGCTCGGATACGGCACCCGGTCATCCCGCTCGTCGGTTCCCCAGACTTCCCTTGCCCAGTTGTCCTTGGCCCAGTTGTCCCTGGCCCAGTCGTCGCGGCGGGAGGGGCCACGCCACCTGACGTCCCGTCGCATGTCGCCATTGGGATAATACGGCATCCTTGCCTCCTTGGTTGCTGCGCGTTGGTTCGCGGATAGTGGAGAAACCCGCCAGGGCGGCGGATTGTTCCTGCGCGGCGCACGCAGAACAGGGCGTTCGGCAGCGCCGCCGGGTGCCCTCGGCTCGCCCCCCTCTCTCCCGTCCTCCCGGGACCGATGGCCGCGCGGCGGCCGCGGGGCGGCCTTGCGGAACAATCGGCGCGCGCCGGCGGTTCGTGGGTTGGCGCAGCCGTGCTCCGCCTGGCTGCGGCCCTCCCTGTCACGGACCGACAACCCCGGAGAACGAGATGAAGATTTCAGAGATCATGACCAGCGACGTGGAAATCGCCAGCCCGGAGGACACGCTGGAACAGGTTGCCCGGCGGATGGCGAGCCAGGACATCGGCTTCCTGCCGGTCGGCGAAAACGACCAACTCGTCGGCATGGTGACGGATCGCGACATCGCCGTGCGCGGCGTCGCCCGCGGTCTCGACGGGGGCGGGCGCGTGCGCGACGTCATGTCCCGCGACGTGAAATACTGTTTCGAGGACGACGAGATCGAGGACGTCATCATGAACATGGGCGACATCCAGGTCCGCCGCCTCGTCGTGCTGAACGCCGACAAGCGGCTGACCGGCGTGGTCTCGCTCGCCGATGCGGTGCGCCAGGATCAGGCGATCACCGGCATCGGTCTCAGCGGCGTCGTCCGCCCCGGCGGCTCGCACAACCAGGCGGCCAACTGACCGGCCTGAACCTGAAGCGGGGTGGGAACCGGGCGGGAACGGATCCGTCTTCGGCGCCGGCTCCCCCCAGGTCTCCCCCCAGTCTCCCCCCAGTCCCGATATCCGGTCTCCCCCCCTCTTGCGTCAGCCGCCGACGACCGGAAGCACTTCCCCGGTGATGTAGCTGGAACAGTGCGGCGAGGCGAGGAACACATAGGCGGGGGCCAGTTCCTCCGGCTGCGCCGGCCGCTTCATCGGCACCGAGGCGCCGAACTCGGCGATCCTGTCCGCCGGCTGGTCCGACGGGTTGAGCGGCGTCCATACCGGGCCGGGGGCGACCGCGTTCACCCGGATGCCGCGCGGCAGGAGCTGGGCGGCCAGCGACTTGGTGAAGGCGTGGATGCCGCCCTTGGTGATGGCGTAGTCGAGCAGTTGCGCCTTGCCTTCCAGCCCGACCACCGAGCCGGTGTTGATGATCGCCGCGCCGGTCTTCATGTGGGGCACCGCCTCGCGGCACATGTGGAACATGCCGTGCAGGTTGGTCTGGATCGTCTCGTCGAAATGCCGGGTCGACAGGTCCTCGATCGCCTCGGCATGGACCTGGAACGCCGCGTTGTTGACGAGGATGTCGAGACGGCCGAACGTGTCGACGGTCTTTGCGACCAGTTGCGCGCAATAATCGGGGTCGCGGATGTCGCCCCGGCTCATCAGGCAGCGGCGGCCTTCCTTCTCCACCATCGCGGCGGTGTCCTTCGCGTCCCTGTCCTCCCTCAGATGCGAAATGACCACATCGGCGCCTTCGCGGGCGAACAGAATGGCGACGGAGCGGCCGATGCCGGAGTCCCCGCCGGTGATGATCGCCACGCGGTCCTGCAGCTTGCGCGAGCCTTCGTAATAGGGGGCGTCGCACATGGGAACCGGATCGAGCGCCCATTCGGCGCCGGGCTTGGGCTGGTGCTGTTCGGGCAGCGGCGGCTCGGGATAGCGCCTTGCGCCGGCCTGCATCGCCCCGTCGCGCCCTTCAGGCGTCGTGCCGCCCGGCTCGTCCTGGATTTCGCGCTGACGCTGCGCGGTTGCCTCGGTGGTGGTCCTGCGGTTCGGTGTCGCCATGTCGTGCTCCTGCGGGTCGGGTGTTCACGACCTGGAACCGCAGGGTGTGGGCCGATGTTCCCTTGCTCGCCAGACTGGAAAACGAGCCTATGGAAAGAAGAGGATTCTGTAGTACATTTCAGCGGGGTTGGGGGGTGAACGTCCAGAGAGAGGGGTGCCGACTGCCGATCGCGCGGGCTGCAAGGCGCGCCTCGGCAGGCACTGGGATCGTTTGCGCAAGCTGTCTTCCGGATGGCCGTTTCGAATTCCGACGGCGTCGATCACGTCCTATCTGACGTTTCTGGCGGCGGCGATCGCCATGCCCTTGATCGCATTCGCGGCGTTCCTGTTCACCGAAATCGAGGCCAGCGACCGCGACGCGCTGCGCGCCAAGACCGCGGCCGACGCGCGCACCCTCGGGCGCATCGTCGAACGCCACCTGCACGACATGACCTCGACACTGCGGCTGCTGGCCGTCTTCCCCGAGCTCGAGCAGGGCGACCTTGAGGGCTTCCAGAGCCGCACCCAGCACATTCTGTCCTCGCACTTCCTGTATCTGCTGCTGGTCGACGAGAGCGGCCAGCAGCTCCTCAACACCCGGGTGCCCTATGGCGCGCCGCTTGGCCCGATGTCGGACATGCTGTCGCTGGAAGCAGCGCTCGCCAACGGCCAGGTCTCCGTCTCCAACATGTTCTTCGGCCAGACCGGCCAGGAATGGGTGTTCAACGTCACCCTGCCGCTGCCCGAGACGTTGCGGCATGTCGGCGCTGCCCTGATCCTGACCCAGGGCACGCAGCAGATTGAGGCCGTGCTGTCCCGGGAGCTGATCCCGGCCGGGTGGAATGTGACCGTGGTCGACCAGAAGGGACTGGTCATCGCCTCCAGCGGAACGGATGGCCCGCCCTCCGCCACGCCCTTCCCGCACCATCCGCATGACGGCTTCCGGCGCTTCAGCGACGCGGTCGAGTTCCGGCAGGACGGCGAGGTGATGGTGAGCGGCTATGCCCGGCTCACCGCCTTTCCCTGGGTGATCGTCCTGTCGGGGCCGCTTGCCGCCGTGCAGTCGTCGGTCGTGACCTGGAAGCTGCTGGTCTTCGGCAGCATCGCCCTGATCGCGCTGAGCATGCTGATGGCCTATCTGGTGGCCCGGCATCTCGGCCGGTCGATCACCGGCCTGTCGCGGATGGCGGAGCGGATGGGGCGCGGCGAGGTCGTCGCGCCGCTGGAAACCCGGGTGATCGAGGTCAACCAGATCTCCATCGCCCTGTGCAACGCCTCCTTCGACCGCAGCGAGGCCGAGAGCCGCGTCCATCTGCTGCTGCGCGAACTCGTCCATCGCACCAAGAACGTGCTGACCCTGGTTCAGGCGATCCTGCGGCAGATCGCGCGCCAGTCCGCCACCAAGGAAGAGTTCCAGGAGGCGGCCGACAGCCGGCTGCAGGGACTCGCCCAGTCGGTCGAGCTGCTGGCCCAGGAAAACTGGTACGGCGTGTCGCTGCGGGAACTGATCGACCAGCATCTGTCGACCGTCGGCGTCTCGCTTGAGCAACGGGCGATCGCGGGCGAGGATTTCGTCCTTGGCGTCAGCGCGGTTCAGAATCTCGGCCTGGTGCTGCACGAGCTTGCCACCAATTCCATCAAATACGGGGCGCTGCAGAGCCCGCAAGGGTGCATCCACATTTCCTGGTCCTGTGCCGGCAGCCGCCGGGATGAGCCGGCGGTGCTGCTGGAATGGCGGGAGGAGGGCGGCCCGCCCGTCGCGCCGCCGCAGCGGAGCGGCTTCGGCTCGATCATCATCGAGCGCCATGCGGCGGCTGCCTTCTCCGCCAGCGTGACGCTGGAATACCGGCCGGAGGGCCTTTACTGGGCGCTGCATGCGCCCTGGTCGGCGCTGCGCAAGGAGGGGACCACCAATCCGCTCGACGCGGTGGCGGAGAACCTTGCCTCCAAGGCGGCCGAGTAGCGGCGGGGGCTGAACCGGCCATCGCGCTCCTCCCGGCGAGCGTCTCCGACCTAATGCTCCGGCGGACGGGTCCGGTCGCCCTCGGTCGCCGTCTTCTCATAGAGCTCCTGCGTCGCCTGGTCCCTCTCCCGGCGTTCGCCCCGCGACAGTCTGCGCCGGCGAAGGAGGACATAGATGAGAAGCGCTGCCATGATGACGGGTCCGCCCAGGACCACGAGAAGCCAGAGGTATTCGGCCATATCGATCTCCGCGGTGGAACCCATCTAACCGGAGTCCGGCCGGAATGTTCCCTTGCCGCGTGCCGGGAGGGGGCGGCGCGGCGCGTTTGGCGCAGCCGTCGCAAAATCGGCGGAAATTGAGATGGGTTTTTGCAAAATCCCTCTCAATTTTTGCAAGCCGCCCAAAAGCCGCCCGCGAGCTGTCTGCAGGCCGGAAAGGGTACCTCCCAGGGCGCCGGGCAGTCGAACTAACCTTTTGCTTTTGCTGATCTTTTCCTAGCGGATCAGCGTCACGTTCTTGGCGCCGGCGAGCCACAGGATGGTGCGCACGATCAACAGGCAGGCGACGACGATCGCCATGATGCAGACCGAAAACGCCGCCGCCTGGTTGAGCGCGCCGCGGTCGGAGAGCTGCAGAACCGAGACGGCGGCAAGTTGCGTCGACGGCGTGACCAGGAAGATCACCGCCGAAAGAGAGACCATTGTCCGCATGAAATAGAAGACGCCGACGCCGAGCAAGGTCGGCCACAGAAGTGGCAGCGTCACCTTGCGCAAGGTTGTCAGCGTGCTTCCGCCGAGAGTTGTCGAGGCTTCGTCGAAGACCGGGCCGATCTGCTTCAGGCTGGTCGAGGAGATCAGGAATGCATGGGCGTGGTTGTAATAGACGCTGAGAATGACGATCAGCGCGAAGCTGCCATAGAGAATGTTCAGCGGATTTGCCGGGTCGTTGAAGGTCAGCACATATCCCAATCCCAGCACCATTCCGGGCACCGCCGCGGGCAGAATCGCCAGCATCGACAGCGGTCCGGTCAGCGGGTTCCTGAACTTATGCACCACGATGGCGGTGAGGCCGGTGATCGCCACGCCGAGGATGGCGGTGGCGAGCGAGACGCCGACGCTGTTCCACAGCGGCGCGGTGCCGTTCTGGACGTCGAACTGGTAGTGCCTGAGGGTAAAGCTCATGTTGTAGGGCCACAGCCGGACGAAGCTGGCGAGGACGACGATGGCCAGGACGCTCAGGATGAGAGCAACGATCACATAGGCATAGACGGAAAAGGCGATGTCGCGGCCGCGCGACGGCTTGACCTCGAGCGGCTTCGACTGGGCGGTGACAAGGGCGTGCTGGCGGGCGGAAATCCGCTTCTCGATCAGCTTGGCGAGCACCGCCGGCACCAGCAGGACGATGCCGATCACCGCGCCGAGGCCGAACTGCGCCTGGCCGATAACCTGGTTGTAGACCTCGGTGGCAAGGACGCTGAAATCCCCGCCGATCACCATCGGGTTGCCGAAGTCGGTCATCACCAGGGTGAACACCACGAAGATCGCCGCGGCGAGGCCGAAGCGGGTCGCCGGCAGCGTCACATCCCGGAAGATCCGCGCCGGCCCCGCGCCGAGCGTCTCGGCGCTCTCGTAGATGCGGGCATCGGCCACCGCCAGCGCCGCGGACAGGATCAGATAGGCGTAAGGGAAGGCGTAGAGCGCATTGGCGATGGTCGTGCCCCAGAAGCCATAGATATCAATGTCGAAGCCGAGGAAGCGGTTGAGCGCGCCGTTGCGGCCGAGCAGGAGGATAAGTCCCTGCGCCTGTACCAGCGAGGGGGCGAACAGCGGCGTCAGCACCGCGATCCGCAGGAAGGGTTTCAGCGGGATCGACGCCCGCTGCAGGGCATAGGCGTAGAAATAGGCAAGGCCGACGGCGATCAGCGTCGACGTCAGCGACATCGAGATGCTGTTGCCGACCAGTCGCCAGAAGCGGTCGGCGCCGAAGGTCTGGATGAAATTGCCGAGGCCGAAGCCGGCCGGCGTCTGGAATCCGCGCAGCAGGATGCCGGTCAGCGGCAGCAGCAGGAACAGCAGGATCGGGATCGCGGCGAGGATCGACAGGGCCAGGGTGATCGATCGGTCGCTGGCCCGGCCGGGCAGGTGTGCGGCCGGCCGCGATCCGCTCGCGGTCGTCACGCTCATGACAGAACCCTCAGATCCTCGGCGGAAATGTCGATATTAAGCCGCTCGCCAGGCTCGGGAACCCTCGCCATTCCATGCAGTTCGACCAGGATGCCGGTGCCGGGCCGGGCGTCGGGCTCGACCTCGATGCGGGTGATGTTGCCGAGGAAGGAGACGGTGCGCACGCTTGCCGGCAGGACGTTCGGACCGGTTGCGTCCAGCCCTTTCAGCGTGATCGCTTCCGGGCGGATGCCGAGCGCCGCCACGGATCTGCCCGCTCCGCCGGCGGCGGTGCGCACCTCGAGCTGCGTGCCGGCGAAGCGGAAGCCGCCCTGCGGGCCCGGATCGAGGGGCAGTACGTTCATCCGGCCGATGAAGTCGGCGACGAAGGCGGTGGCCGGCTCGCGGTAGAGCTGCTGCGGCGTGCCGATCTGCTCGATCCGGCCCTTGCTCATGACGACGATCAGGTCGGCCATGGCGAGGGCCTCCTCCTGGTCGTGGGTGACCATGATGGTGGTGATGCCGAGCCGCTTCTGCACCGCGCGGATCTCGATGCGCAGCTCCTCGCGGACCTTGGCGTCGAGCGCCGACAGCGGCTCGTCGAGCAGCAGGGCGGAGGGGTCGGGCGCCAGCGCGCGGGCCAGCGCGATGCGCTGCTGCTGGCCGCCGGACATCTGCGAGGGCAGCTTCTCGGCTTGGTCGGCGAGATGCACCAGATCGAGCATCTCCTTGATTCGAGACTGCATTCTCGCCTTGTCCCAGCGCCGGCATTCGAGCCCGTAGCCAACATTGCGGGCCGCGGTCATGTTGGGAAACAGCGAGTAGGACTGGAACACGACGCCGAAATTGCGGTTGCGCGCCGGGATCGCCGAGAGATCCGAGCCGCCGAGCCGGATGCTGCCGCCGTCGGCCTCCTCGAGCCCGGCGATGACGCGCAGCAAGGTGGTCTTGCCGCAGCCCGAGGGGCCGAGGAAGCAGACGAAGGAGCCCTGGGCCACCTCCAGCGAGACATGGTCGAGCGCGGTGAGCTTGCCGAAGCGCTTGACGAGATCGTGGATCGAAAGGTCCATGGGGCTTTCCCTGCGGGCGCGATTTTTCAACAGGAGTGGCGAGCAGACTGGCGAGCAGTCTGGCGATGGGGCGGGCCACACGCCGGCACGGCCCGCCCTACCGCGTCACGAGGCCGGGGAGCGCCGGCACCCTCCCGTCGACGGGGGCGCCGGCACGTCCGCGAGACTGGGCTCAAGCCCTTCTCAACGCTCGTATTTTTCCTGCCACTTCTGGATGATCCGGCTGCGGTCGTCGGCCGCGGCCTTGAAGTCGACCGGGAACAGCACCTGCGACACGTCGTCCGGCAGGCCGGCGGAGGTGAAGCGCTCGGGCATCTTGCCGCCCGGCACGGTGACGATGGCCTTCCAGTCGTAATAGACGTTGGCGGCCTCCGCGCTCAAGGTCCAGTCGAGGAAGCGCTTGGCCGCGTCCTTGTTCTTCGAGGCGGCGACCAGGGCATTGGCCTCCAGCTCGTTGCCGGCGCCTTCGGAGGGAACCACCAGCGTGATCGGGTAGCCTTCCTCGATGTTCTTGACCGCGCGCAGGGCGAAGGAGGCCCCGACCGTGTATTCGCCGGCCGAGGCGGCGTTGCAGGGCCGCGAACCGGACTTGATGTACTGGGCGACGTTCTGGTCGAGCTTGTCGAGGAACTCCCAGCCCTTCTCCTCGCCCATCATCTGCAGCAGCGAGTTGATCTGGATATAGCCGGTGCCGGAGCTGGCCGGGTTCGGCATCACCACCTCGCCCTTGAAGGACGGGTCGGTGAGGTCGGCCCAGGAGGTCGGCATGGTCATGCCCCTGGCCTGCAGCCGCTCGTTGTTGACGCAGAGCGCCGCCATGTAGCCGGTGACCGCGAACCACTTGCCGTCCGCATCGCGGAAGCGCTCGGGCACCTGGTCGAGCCCGACCGGCTGATAGGCTTCCAGGCCCTCCAGGATCTCCGGATTGACCATCGAGGTCACGGCGAAGCCCCACAGCACGTCATGCTGCGGATTGGCCTTCTCGGCGATGATGCGCGCGGCGAGGTCGCCGGTCGACAGGCGCAGCAGGTTGACGTTGATGTCGGGCAGGGACGTCTTGGCCGCCTCAAGGAACGCCGCGGCCTCGTCCTCCTCATAGGCCGTATAGACCGTGATCGTGTTGGCCATCGCCGTGCCGGACAGCATCACGGCGGCAAGCGCGGCCAGGGCGGACCTCTTTGTCAGGTGCATCTCGGTTCTCCTCTGTTTGAAAGGCAACATTTTTCTTTTTCCGACATTTAATGCGCAAACCGGTCGGCTTCACAACAGTGTAAATGAAACGCGCCGGTTTTTTTAGCCGCCGAACCGGCCGGCCGGCAAATCCGGCTCAGGCAATGTGCAGCCTGACCGGGGAGGCGGCGAGAATCTGCTGCAGCGCCCCTTGCGGAGCGGCGTCGGTGACGAGGTCGGAAACCTCGGTGACGGAGCCGAGATGCACCAGGGCGGTGCGGTAGAACTTGCTGGAATCGCTGGCAAGCAGGGTCGAGCGGGCCTGGCCGGTGGCGGCGCGGACGATCGACACTTCGGTCTGGTCGTCGTCGCCCATGCCGCCGTCCTCGTCGATGCCGCTGACGGCGATGATCGCCACGTCGAAGCGGAAGCGGCGGATGAAGTCGGCGACGTCCTCGGCCATGACGCTGCCGGCGACATTCTTCACGAAGCCGCCGGGCACGGCGATGGTGAAGTCGGTGCGGTCGGTGAGGGTGACGGCGGCGCGCAGGCTGTAGGTGACGAGTTTGAGGCCGCGCCGCTCGCACAGCGCCTCGGCCACCGCCTCGCAGGTCGAGCCGGCGTCGAGGAACACCGAGGCGCCGTCCGGCACGAGTTCGGCGACGCGGCGGGCGATGCGGCGCTTGACGCTGGCCTGCTCGACCCGGCGCTGCCGGTAGGTCTGGGCGTCGATCGGGCTCGCCAGCGCGACGCCGCCGTGATAGCGCCGCACCCGGCCGCCGGCGGCCAGGTCGCCGATGTCGCGGCGGATCGTCTGCGAGGTCACGGCGAAGCGGGCGGTCAGCTCCTCGACGGAGGCATAGCCGGATTTCTCCAGAAGGCTCAGGAGCTGCTGCTGGCGCAGGGTCTTCTTCTTGGTGGTCTCGTCCATCCGGGATCGCCCGCCTGTCTGCCTGCCGACCGTCCGCCCTTGTCCGGCGGCGGTGCCCCTGTCGATCTCGGCCGGTCTCGTCATTTTGTTCGAAAACCGACATTTCTCCTTTCGAATAGGGCCATGGACGGGCCGCCAAGGCAAGCCTGGGCAGAAATCCCCAGGTTGCGGGCAATGGCATGGCGCCGAAAGCGGTCCATCTCCCGGCCGCCGGCGCGCCTTGAAGACTTAGCCGGCTTGTGACCAAATGGCCGCGATCGTGATCGCCGTGACCGGATCCCATGGGTGTGGAGGAGCATCCAGGTCGGGTCCGGACACAGGAAGGACAATGACACCCTTGCGTCGTGCAGTCCGGTCCGCCCCGGGAGGAGGGGGCGGCCGCCCGTGGATGGGCGTCCCCGTGCGGGGCACGCTGGCGGTGCTGGCGGTGCTAGCGTTCGCGCTGGTGCCGCGGCCGCTTGCCGCGCAGCAGGCGGAGCCTGCCGGTGCCACGCCGCAGACCACGCCGTCCTCCGGCTCGACGCTCCCCGCCCCGCCCATCGTCGTCCTGACCTCCTATCCCGAACCCTTCGCCCAGGCGGTTGCGGCCGCCTATCTCCGGACCCGGCCCGGCGAGGACCTGCGCTTCCTGCATAAGTCGACCCATGCGCTGATCGAGCATGTGACGAGCGAGCGCCTGCCGCGGGCCGATGCGGTGTGGACGAGTTCGCCCATCGCCATCGCCGAGCTTGCCGATGCCGGGCTGCTGGAGCATCCGGTGCGGGCCGGCCCGGAAGCGGCGGCCGGGGTGCGGCCGTCGCCGCCGCGCCTGCATGCCTTCGCCTATTCGCGGATCGGCATCATGTGGCGGCCGGACCTGATGCGCGCCAAGGGGCTGCCGCCGCCGGTGGATCTCGGATCGCTGCTGGCGCCGGATTATGCCGGCCTGATCGCGATGTCGGCGCCGGCGCGCTCGGGCACCACGCTGCTGTTCGTGGAACTGGTGCTGCAATCGCTCGGTTGGGACGAGGGCTGGGCCTATCTGCAGCAGCTTGCCGGCAATCTCGCCACGGTGACGGCCCGCTCCTTCGGCGTGCCGGAGGGGCTCGGCCACGGCCGCTTCCCGGTCGGCATCGGCGTCGGCTTCCTTGCCCGCACCCAGCCGACCAATGGCGAGCCGCTCGCCTTTGTCGCTGCACCCGGCGACGTGCTGCTGCCGGCCGGGGTTGCGGCGCTGACCAGCGCGCGCAACGGCCAGGGCGCGCGCCGCTTCGTCGCCTTCCTGCAAGGAGAGGAGGGCCAGGCGCTGCTGGCCGACCCGCAGGTGGCGCGGATCCCGCTTGCCGAGGCGCGGGAGGCGGCGCCGTTCGAGGAGCGGTTCGACTATCTGCTCGCCTCGACCCGGCGCGACGTGGTGGTGGCGCTGTTCGACCAGTTGGTGACCTATCAGCTCGACGAGCACCGGCGCTTCTGGCGGCGCTGGCGCGAGGTCGAGGCGGGGCTGACGGATGCCGGAGAGGCGGCGGGAGAGGCGACGGTCGAGGCGCGGGCACTGCTCGATCAGGCCTATCGCCGGGCGACCGGCGTGCCGGTGCGCGCCTTCATGGCGCATGATCCGGCCTTGGTGCGGGTGTTCTCGCCGACCGCGCCGGAGCGGCTGGAAAACCGCGCCTTCCGCGAGCGGCTGCTGGAGAGCTGGCACCGGGAGACGCGCGAGCGGCTGGCTGAGGCCGGGGCGTTGGTCGAGCAGGCGCAGCGGCGCCTCGCCGCTGCAGTCTCGCCGCAAGCACGGTGAGGGCGGTCATGCAGGACGATGCGCCCCGGGCGTCGAAACGGCTTCATTCCTTCATCGGCGTCCGGCTGATCGCGGCGCTGGCGGTCATCGCGATGGTCGGCCTCGGCACGGCGGGCCTGTCGGTCTATGTGTTTTCCAGCTATGGCGAGACGGTGAGCGACCTCGTCGCCATCGAGACCGGGCGGCAGGCGGACATTTCCCGCTTCACCGAGGTGGCGACCGGCATTCGCGCCGACATGCCGCGCCTCGTCTTCGCCCGCTCCAACGAGGCCCGGCAGGCCAGCCGGGAGCGGCTGGAGGGAGCGGTCGGCAGTCTCGCCGGACTGCTGGAGCGCATCGGCCGGACGCTGCGCGACGACCTGCCGGAGAGCTTCGGCGACAGTGCCGACCTGCCGCAGGCGCTGGCCGCCGACATCGCCCGCATCGACGGCAATGTCGCCCGCCACCTTGCGATCCGTCAGCAGGTGGATGCGCTGGTGGTGCGGCTCAACCGGCTGCATGACGAGGCCTTGCGCGAGATCGAGCCGCTGATCGTCGACACCGATTTCAACATCCGCGTGGCGCTGGAGGCGCTGGAGGCGGCGGGGCCGGCCATGGCCGGCGCGGCGCCGCAGACCGGGCTGCTGCAGCGGGAGCTGCGGTTCGCTGAGACGCTGTGGAGCGCCAATGCCCATGTCAACCTGTTGATCGGCAAGCTGCTGCGCGTCGCGCAGGCGCAGGACCGCGACGTGATCGAGCTGCTGCGCCAGGATGTCGGCGAGGCGGTCGCCGGCACCGGCGACATGGTCAGCCTGCTGGCGCAGGCGGCGAGCACCGTGACCCTGCGCCAGGCGCTGTCCGACATCGCCCGGCTCGGCGCGCCGCGCGGCGCCTTGTTCGAGCTGAAGTTCAGCGAGACGGCACTGGCCGGAGAGAGCGCGGTGATCGTCGAGGAGGCCGGCGACAAGCTCGACCGGCTGTCGCGGCTGGTCAGCGGCGCGGTCGCCTCGGCGGGGCGGCGCTCGGTGGAAGTGGCGGCGGCGGCGCGCGAGGCGCTGGGGCGCGGCACGGTGCTGCTGCTCGCCCTCGGCGGGTTGCTGGCGGTGGTGGCGCTGGTGGTCGGCTGGCTGACGGTCGGCCGGCAGTTCATCCCGCGCCTGTCCAGCCTGCTGAAATCCATGCGCGCCATCGCCGACGGAGAGCTCGACGCGCCGGTCAAGGTCATCGGCCAGGACGAGATGGGCCAGCTCGCCGACGCGCTGCGCACGTTGCAGGGGCGCAGCCAGCTCGCCCGGCGGCGGCGGCTGGAGCTCGGGGAGATCAACGAGCGGCTGACCCGAGAAATCGACGAGCGCCGGCAGGTCGAGGGCAAGCTGCTGCAGGCCCAGGAAGAGCTGGTGCAGGCGGGCAAGATGGCCGCGCTCGGCCAGTTGTCGGCGGGCATCGCCCACGAGTTCAACCAGCCGCTCGCCGCGATGCGCTCCTATCTGCACAACGCCCGACGCTATCTCGACCAGTCCAACACCGGCAAGGTGCGCGAGAAGCTGGAGCAGGTATCCGGCCTGGTGCTGCGGCTGGCCGATACCTCGAACCACCTCAAGACGCTGGCCCGGCGCCACACCCGCGAGGCGGCAAGCTGCGATCCGGTGCCGATCGTCCTCAGGGCAGCGGAGCTGTTCCGCGTGCAGCCGCAGGCCGCGCGCATCGCTTTCGATCTGCCGCGGGACGGCGACGGGGCGCCCGTGCGCGCCGACGCCAACCGGCTGGAACAGGTGCTGATCAACCTGATCGGCAATGCCGTCGATGCGGTTGAGGAGCGCAAGGCGCCGCGCGTCGCAGTCAGCGTGCGCGCGGCCGGAGAGAGGGTGGTGATCGAGGTCGCCGACAATGGCTGCGGCATTCCGGACGATGTGCTCGGCAAGGTGTTCGATCCGTTCTTCACCACCAAGGAGCCGGGCCGGGGACTTGGTCTCGGCCTGTCGATCTCCTACAACATCGTCCGCGATTTCGACGGCAGCCTGCGCTTTGCTCCGGCCGAGGGAGGCGGCACGCGGGCCATCCTGGAGTTGCGTCGGGTGGACGAGGGGCGGGCGGGCGAAGGACGGGTGGACGAGGGGCAGGAGGTGCGGGGCGCGGGCTATGGCGGGGGATAGGACGAAGGGCGGGACGGTCGTTCTGGTCGACGACGATCCGGCCGTGCTGGAGGCGATGCGCGAGACCCTGGTGCTGGAAGGCCACCAGGTGCGCGCGCATGGCGAGCCGCTGGCGGCGCTCTGCGGCCTCGACGCCCGCTTTGCCGGCGTCGTGATCTCCGATCTGCGGATGCCGGAGATGGACGGGCTGGAGCTGATGGCGCGGGTGCATGGTATCGACCCGGCGATCCCCGTCATCCTGGTGACCGGCCATGGCGACGTGCCGCGCGCCGTCGAGGCGATGCGCGCCGGCGCCTTCGACTTCCTGGAAAAGCCGGCCGATCCCGACTACCTCATCGCGCTGACCGCCAACGCCCTGCGGCTGCGGTCGCTGGAGCTGGACAACCGGCGCCTGCGCGGCGAGCGGGCGGCGGGCCACGAGATTTCCGGCATCCTGATCGGCATTTCGCGGGCGATGGCCTTGCTGCGCGACGAGGTGCTGGCGGTGGCGGTGGCCGATGTCGACACGCTGATCCATGGCGAGACCGGCACCGGCAAGGAGCTGGTGGCGCGCTGCCTGCACCGCTTCAGCCCGCGCGGGCAAGGCCCCTTCGTCGCGATCAATTGCGGCGCGCTTCCCGAGACCCTGATCGCCAGCGAACTGTTCGGTCACGAGGCTGGCGCCTTCACCGGCGCCTTGAAGCGGCGCATCGGCCGCTTCGAGCACGCCTCCGGCGGCACCCTGTTTCTCGACGAGATCGAGAGCATGCCGCTGCACCTGCAGACGCAATTGCTGCGGGCGCTGCAGGAGCGCGTGATCGAGCGGGTCGGCAGCAACGAGCCGGTGCCGATCGACGTCAAGGTGGTGGCGGCGACCAAGGTCGACCTGCGCGAGGCGGCGGATGCGGGCAGCTTCCGCGAGGACCTGTTCTACCGGCTCAACATGGCGGAGATCCGCATTCCGCCGCTGCGCCGGCGGGCGGAGGACATCCCCATCCTGTTCCGCCATTTCGTCGGCGAGGCGGCTGCGGCGCGCCGGCGGGACTGCCCGGCGATCCCACCGGCGGTGATGGCCGGACTGATCGGCGAGCGCTGGCGCGGCAATGTGCGCGAACTGCGCAACCGGGCGGAGCGGCTGGCGCTCGGCCTCGGCTCGCGGCCTGCGCAGGAGAGGGCGCAGGAGGGCGCGGACGGAGAGGCGGGAGCGGGGGCGAGCCTGCCGGAGCGGCTCGACAGGTTCGAGGAAGCGGCGATCCGCGAGGCGATCGAGGCCGCGTCCGGCAATCTCTCGGCGGCGGCGCGCCGGCTCGGCATTCCGCGCAAGAAGCTCTATCTCAGGATGGAGAGGCACGGCATCGCACTGCCCGAGCGCGGCGCCGCGGAGTGAGTCGATTTCGACTCAGCCTCAGGTAACGAAGTGAGTCGGTTCCGGCACAAGTACGCCTGCCGCCATTCGCGCGGCGATCCCGCATTCCTTTGAAATCACTCATTGAATGATTTTCTCGGCCGGATTTTCCGATCTGGCACGGCATTTGACAAGGGACAGGGCACCGGCCGCCAAGGCCGGAACCATTGGGAGGAATACAAGTGAGCTCTTTTGCCCTGAAAGCTGCCGCGGGGGCGGCCGCTCTGTTCGCGTCCGTGTCCCTGACCACGCTCGCGGTCGCCAGCGACAAGCTGACCATCGTCACGTCCTATCCGGCCGATGTCACCGACGTCTACAAGACCGCCTTCGAGCAGGCCCATCCGGGCGTCACCGTCGAGGTCGTCAACAAGGCCACCAGCGCGGGCGTCAAGTTCCTCAAGGAAACCACGTCGAACAACTCGTCCGACATCTTCTGGGCCTCGGCGCCGGATGCCTTCGAGGTGCTGAAGGCCGACGGCCTGCTGGAGAAGTACAGTCCGGCGGTCGAGGGCCTGCCGGAGAAGATCGGCGCCTATCCGATCAACGATCCGGACGGCTTCTACACCGGCTTCGCGCTGTCGGGCTACGGCATCATGTGGAACACCCGCTATGCCCAGTCCTATGGCCTGGAGCCGGCCCGGCAGTGGTCGGACCTGACCAAGGCCGAGTATTTCGGCCATGTCGGCATTTCCTCGCCCTCGCGCTCCGGCACCACGCATCTGACGATCGAGACGATCCTGCAGGGCGAGGGCTGGGAGAAGGGCTGGGAGCAGATCAAGTGGATCAGCGGCAACTCCTACACCATCACCGAGCGCTCGTTCGGCGTGCCGGACGGCGTCAACACCGGCTCCTTCGGCTTCGGCGTCGTCATCGACTTCTTCGGCTTCTCCTCGCGCTCCTCGGGCTTTCCGGTCGACTTCGTCTATCCGGACGTGACCGCTTTGGTGCCGGCCAATGTCGGCATCGTCACCAACGCGCCGAATGAGGAGAACGCCAGGAAATTCGTCGACTTCCTGCTGTCGACCAAGGGCCAGGAACTGCTGCTCGACCCGAAGATCATGCGTCTGCCGGTCAACCCGGAAGCCTATGCCAACGCCCCCGAGGGCTTCCCGAACCCGTTCGTCGGCGACACGATCAAGGCCAGCGTCAGCTTCGACAGTGAAGCCTCGAAGGCGCATTACAACGCGGTCAACGCGCTGTTCGATAGCATGATCACCTATCGCCACAAGGAACTGACGGCGGCGGTGAAGGCCATCCACGAGGCCGAGGCGGCCGTTGGCGAGGGCGGCTCGCAGGAGGCGAAGGACCTGATCAAAGAGGCCCGCGCCCTGGTCGCCTGGACCCCGGTCGACCTGGAGACGGCGAACGATTCGGCCTTCGCCGCGATCTTTACCACCAAGCGCCAGACCGCCGACGACAAGGCGACCGGCCGCCAGGCCGAGGTCGAGCAGGAATGGGACTCCCGCATCGTGGCGAACTACACGAAGGCGGTGGAACTTGCCGGCAAGGCGAAATCCATGAAGTGACGCCGGACGGCGTCGGCGGGCGGCCCCGGCTCCGGGGCGCCCGCCCTCACGTCACTTGTTCCCAAAATCCGCTCGTTGATGAGGAGGACCGCGCATGGCCGCGCTGTCGACCGCCCTTCCGCGTGCAAGTTTCGGGCAGCGCATATCCTGGGGGCCGCTGACGGCGGCGCTCGGTATCCTGCTCTTCCTTGTCGCCTTCCTGATCCTGCCGGTGGCGATGGTGATCTATGTCGCCTTCACCGATCCGGGCAGCGGCGAGTTGACGCTCGCCAATTTCATGGACTTCTTCCGCAGCGCCCTGTTCCGGGAAGCCTTCTACAATTCCTTCTACGTGGCGGCGATGTCGGTGGTGCTCGCCACCGTCTTCGCGCTGCCGCTCGCCTATATCACCTCGCGCTTCAACTTCCGCGGTGCGGTGCTGATCCAGACGCTCGGCTTCGTGCCGCTGATCATGCCGCCCTTCATCGGTGCGGTGGCGATGCAGTTGCTGTTCGGCGCCAATGGCAGCGTCAACCTGCTGCTGCGCGACTGGTTCGGCATCACCATTCCCTTCATGGAGGGGCTGAACGGGGTGATCCTGGTCCAGTCGATCCACTATTTTCCCTTCATCCTGATCAACCTGTCGGCGAGCCTGCGCAACATCGACCGGTCGATGGAAGAGTCGGCGCAGATGCTCGGCTCGCACGGCATGCGGCTGTTCCGCCGCATCGTCCTGCCGCTGGCCATGCCCGGCTATATCGCCGGCGCCTCGCTGGTCTTCGTCAAGGTGTTCGACGATCTCGGCACGCCCTTGCTGCTCAACGTCAACACCATGCTGGCGCCGCAGGCTTACCTGCGCATCTCCTCGGTCGGCATCTCCGATCCGATGGGCTATGTGATCTCGGTGATCCTCATCGTCTGTTCGATCTTCGCCATGTGGGTGTCGATCAGCGCGATGCGCGGCAAGGACTATTCCACCACGCAGAAGGGCGGCGGGGGCCTGTCCAAGCGGGACCTCGGGCCACTGGAAACGGCGGGCTGCTATCTGGTGGTGCTGGCGCTGCTGGCCATCGTTCTGGCGCCGCATATCGGCCTGCTGCTGCTGTCGCTCGGCACGGTGTGGTCCTTCTCGGTGCTGCCGGACGGCTTCACCACCGAGCATTACGCGGTGGCGGTCAACAAGGCCTGGCCCTTCATCAAGAACACCTTGATCTATGCCGGCATCGCCGCGCTGATCGACGTGCTGCTCGGCACGGCCATTGCCTATCTCGCCGCGCGCACGACGCTGATCGGGCGCAAGTGGCTGGACTATATCGCCATGGCCGCGCTGGCGGTTCCCGGCGTCGTGCTCGGCATCGGCTATCTGCGCCTGTTCTACAGCGTCGACATGCCGTTCACCGGCGCGCCGCTCGCCACCTGGTGGGGCATCATCGTCATCGCGCTGGCGACACGGCGGCTGCCTTACGCGCTGCGCTCCTGTTCGGCGGCGCTGCAACAGGTGAGCCCGTCGCTGGAGGAGGCCTCGGAAAATCTCGGCGCCCCGAAGGTGCGCACGGTGCGCAGGATCGTGCTGCCGCTGATGGCGGCCGGCCTCGTCGCCGGCTTCGTCACCAGCTTCGCCACCGCCGCCGTCGAGCTTTCGGCAACGATCATGCTGGTGGCGCGGGAAAGCGACGCGCCGCTCGCCTACGGCCTCTACCTGTTCATGCAGTCGGCGGCGGGACGCGGTCCCGGTGCCGCCCTCGGCGTGATCACGGTCGTGATCGTCGGCCTTGCCACCTACTTCGCCCAACACCTCGTTGAGAAGGCGCGACGGGAGCAATCCGCGTCCGCCGGCTCGCACTGATCAAGGGAGCACAGCCATGCTTCAAGCGATTGAAACCAGCGGTCAGCCCCTTGCAACGGGCAGCGCGACGCCGATCCGCATCCGCAACCTGACCCTGTCCTTCGGCACCACCAAGGTGCTCAAGGGCATCGACCTTGACATCGGGGCCGGCGAGTTTTTCGCCTTCCTCGGCCCCTCCGGCTCCGGCAAGTCGACGCTTCTGCGGGCGATCGCCGGCTTCGGGCCGCGGCCCAGCGGCGAGATCCTGCTCGGCGAGCGCAACGTCATCGGCTTGCAGCCGTGGAAGCGCGATGTCGGCATGGTGTTCCAGAGCTATGCGCTGTGGCCGCATATGACGGTGCGCCAGAACGTTGCCTATGGGCTGGAGGAGCGGCGGCGCCCGCCGGAGGAGATCCGCCGCCGGGTGCGCGAGGCGCTGGAACTGGTCGGGCTCGACGCCTATGCCGACCGCTATCCCTCGCAACTGTCGGGCGGCCAGCAGCAGCGCGTGGCGCTGGCCCGCACCGTGGTGATCGAGCCGAAGGTGCTGCTGCTCGACGAGCCGCTGTCCAATCTCGACGCCAACCTGCGCGTCCAGATGCGCCAGGATCTGCTGGCGCTGCAGCGGCGGCTCGGCATCACCACGATCTTCGTGACCCACGACCAGGAGGAAGCCAACACGATCTGCGACCGGATCGCGGTTCTTTCGGACGGCGTGGTGCAGCAGGTCGGCGAGCCGGACCATGTCTATGACCAGCCGGCCAACAGCTTCGTCGCCCGATTCCTCGGCACGGCCAACATCCTCGACGGCCGGGTGATCGTGCGGGACGGCGCCTGCCGCTTCGTCCTCGACGAGCGATTCGCGATCCCCTTGCAGGGGTCGCATGGCGAGGGCGAGGCGAGCTTCGTGCTGCGGCCGCGCGGGCTGGAATTCGCCGATGACGGCGGCGGCGAGCTCGCCGGCACGATTGCGGGCAGCGAGTTCCTCGGCGACACGATCCGCTACTTCGTCGAGGTGGGCGGGCGCTCGCTGCTGGTCGACGAGGTGCACCGGCGCGGCGGCGATCGGCGTGCTGCCGGCACCGAGGTTGCCTTGCGCGTCGTGCCGGGCCAGGGGGTGGTTCTGACCCGCTGAGGCTCGGTGTCTTTCGCCAGAGGACACTGACGACAGACCCGGATGACGGCGCCGTCCCCGGACGGCGCCATTTTTTTTAAAGGCGCCGCAGGCCAGGGTCCTGATCTTAGGCAGACTTCGGCGTCCGCCCTCCGGAAATCCGCCAAGGCCTTGATCGGGCAGGCGCCATCACCGCGCGGGCGCTTGCCGCGTGCCGCTCTGCCTCTCCCTTGGGCACGGGCTGCCTTCATCAAACTGACATCGACCCGGTGTAATTCGAAATGGAAACGTTTCCATTTTCGGATTTCGGCGGTATTCTACTGTCTGTAGCCGGCTTGGGAGGGACTGGTGAAAATTCGACCACCGACGATCAAGGATGTGGCAGAGCGCGCCGCTTGCGGCGTCGCGACGGCCAGCCGCGTCCTCAATGGTCGGGGGCCGGCCAGCGAAAAGACACGCCGCAAGGTGCTTGCCGCCGCCGCCGAACTCGGCTTCGAGTTCAGCGATCTCGGGCGCTCGCTGCAGAGCAGCACCACCCGCACCCTCGGCTGTGTCGTGCCCTCGCTCGCCAATCCGGTATTCGCCGATGTGGTGCAGGCGGCGCAGGCCGAGGCCAACCGCGCCGGTTATCAGCTCATCCTCGCCTGTTCCGACTATGATCCCGAGCTGGAGAGCCGGGCGATCCGCACCCTGCTCGCCAAGCAGGTCGACGGGCTGATCGTCACGGTCAGCAATGTCGAGGATAGCGAGGGGCTGGAGCAGGCGCGGGCGCGGGGCGTGCCCTGCGCGCTGGTCTACAACCGGGCCTGCCGGGGCTTTCCCGCCTGGTCGGTCGACAACCGGGCGGCAGCGGCGAGGGTCGCCGGCGAGTTCGCCGCCCTCGGGCACCGGCATACCGGTTTCCTGGCGCTGGAATTCGGCCGCTCGGACCGCTCGCGCGAGCGCTTTGAGGGGTTCGCCGAGGCCTGCGCGGCGCTCGGCATGGCGCAGCCGGTGCTCTTGGAGATCGCCGAGCAGGAGGGCCAACTCCTGGAGCTGCTGCGCGCGCTGCTTTCCGCCAACCGCGACATCACCGGCATTTTCGCCTCGAACGACTATCTGGCGCTCGCGGCCATGCAGGCGGCCCGCGGCCTTGGCAGGCGCATTCCCCAGGACCTGTCGATCGTCGGCTTCGACGGCATCGCGACCGGCCTGATGGTGGAGCCGAACCTTGCCACCGTGGTGACCGATCCGCGGGCGATGGGCGAGGGGGCGGCACGAACCGTCCTGGCGCGGCTTGCCGGCGAGACGCCGCCGGCGGGGCCGGATCCGGCCAGGACTTTCAGTTTCCGGCGGGGCGGCAGTCTGGGGCCGCCGGCGCCGGAGAGCATGGACGGCGGAGAAGCGGCAACTTCTCCGCCGCCGAGACAGTAACCCGAGCTACGTAACCGCAGGAGTCACCACCGTGAAACATATGCTTGTTGCAACCGCAATGACAATGGCCGCCGTTTTGCCGGCAAAGGCCGAGGACGCCGTCTGCTACAACTGTCCGCCGCAATGGGCCGACTGGGCGTCGATGCTGAAGGCGATCGACGAGAAGCTCGGCGTCAAGATGCCGCATGACAACAAGAACTCGGGCCAGGCCCTCAGCCAGTTGCTGGCGGAGCGGGCAAGCCCGGTCGCCGACGTCGCCTATTTCGGCGTCACCACCGGCATCAAGGCCGGCAACGAGGGCGTCGTCACGCCGTACAAGCCGGCCGGCTTCGACGAGATCCCCGACGGGCTGAAGGATCCGGAAGGGCGCTGGTTCGCCGTCCACTACGGCACGCTCGGCCTTTTCGTCAATGTCGACGCGCTGGCCGGCGCGCCGGTGCCGCAGTGCTTCGCCGACCTGAAGAAGCCGGAATATCGCGGCATGGTCGGCTATCTCGACCCGTCCTCGGCCTTTGTCGGCTATGCCGGCGCGGTGGCCGTGAACCTTGCCTTCGGCGGCGACCTGACGAATTTCGATCCGGCGATCGAGTTCTTCAAGGAGCTGGCGCAGAACGCGCCGATGGTCCCCAAGCAGACCTCCTTCGCCCGCGTCGTCTCCGGCGAGATCCCGATCCTGTTCGACTACGACTTCAACGCCTATCGCGGCAAATACGAGGAGGACGGCAATTTCGAGTTCGTCCTGCCCTGCGAGGGCTCGGTCCGCGTTCCTTACGTGATGGGCCTGGTCGCCGGCGCGCCGCATGAGGAGACGGGCAAGAAGGTGCTCGACTTCGTCCTCTCCGACGAAGGCCAGGCGATCTGGACCAACGCCTATCTGCAGCCGGCCCGTCCGGTCGAACTGCCGGCCGACGTTGCCGCCAAGTTCCTCCCCGCCTCCGACTACGAGCGGGCCGTCGCGGTCGACTATGCCGAGATGGAAAAGGCGCAGGCCACGTTCGGCGAGCGTTACCTGAACGAAGTCAAGTAACGCCGCCGTCCTCCGGGGGCGGGCGCGCCTCGCCGCGCGCCCGCCTTCGCCGCAATGCCCACGCCCCGCGGGACCACCCCCGACGAACATGACGAAGGATCGCCATGGCCAACCGGACCTTCATCGGCCTGTGCCTGCTGCCGCTTGCCGTCTTCTCGCTCGCCTTTCTCGCCCTGCCCCTGGTGCGGCTGGTGATGGCCTCGAGCGAGGGGACCGAGGGCTGGGGCATCTATCTGCAGATCCTGCAGACGCCGCGCTATCTCCAGACCCTGCTGCAGACGGTGCTCGTCTCGCTGGCGGTGAGCGTCGTGGCGCTTGCCATCTCGACGACGGCGGGGCTGTTCCTCGCCCGCAACCGCTTCCCCGGCCGCGGCGCGCTGCTGTCGG
Source organism: Stappia sp. TSB10GB4 (assembly GCF_900185745.1). NCBI lineage: Bacteria > Pseudomonadati > Pseudomonadota > Alphaproteobacteria > Hyphomicrobiales > Stappiaceae > Stappia > Stappia sp. TSB10GB4. Next base: position 200,561 of record NZ_FYAV01000057.1, read on the forward strand.
TGCTGACGCTGCCGCTCGCCTTTCCCGGCGTGGTGGTCGGTTTCCTGATCATCCTGCTGGGCGGCCGCCAGGGCCTGTTCAACACGCTGCTGCCGGGCCATGTGGTCTTTGCCTATTCGCTGCTCGGCCTCTTTCTCGGCTATCTCTACTTCTCGATCCCGCGCGTGCTGCTGACGGTGATGGCGGCGACGGAGAAGCTCGATCCGGCGCTGGAGGAAGCCGCGCGCACGCTCGGCGCCTCGCCCTACCGGGTCGTCTTCGATGTGATCCTGCCGGGCCTTGCGCCCTCGCTGGTCGCCGCCGGGGCGATCGCCTTCGCCACCGCCATGGGCGCCTTCGGCACGGCCTTCACGCTGGCGACCGATATCGACGTGCTGCCGATGGTGATCTACACCGAGTTCACCCTGTCGGCGAACATCGCCATGGCCTCGGCCCTGTCGGTGCTGCTCGGCCTTGCCACCTGGGTGCTGTTGCTGCTGGCGCGCAGTTTCGCCGGTGCCACTGTCGCGGCGGGGGGCTGATGCGATGCGCCTGACCCTTCCCCGGTTCCTGCAGCTTGCCGTCACGCTGCTGACGGCAGCCTTTCTGATCGTTCCGGCGATCCAGTCGATCCTCGCCGGTCTCACTGTCAACTATTTCCGCGGCCTGTCCTCGGGCTTCACCCTGCGCTGGGTCAGCGAGGTCTGGCGGCTCTATGCCGACAGTATCCTGCTGTCGATGGGCCTTGCCGTCGCCTGCCTTGGCGTGACGCTGGTGATCGGCGTGCCGGCGGCCTATGCGCTGGCCAAGAACCCCGGCCGCCTGTCGCGCGTGCTGGAGGAGTTCATCTCGCTGCCGCTGGCGGTGCCGGGCCTTGCCCTGGCGCTGGCGCTTTTGCAGCTCTACGGCTCGATGACCGGCTTTCGCACCTCCTGGACCTTCATCCTGGTCGGCCATGTGCTCTACACGCTGCCCTTCATGGTGCGCTCGGTGCTGGCCGTGCTGATGGCGATGGACCTGAAGTCGCTCGAAGAAAGCGCGGCGACGCTCGGCGCCTCGGCGGTGACGCGCTTTCGCACCATCGTCGTGCCCAATGCCATGCCGGGCATTCTCGCCGGCGCGCTGACCGTGGTCACGCTGTCGATCGGCGAGTTCAACCTGACCTGGATGCTCCACACCCCCTATCTGAAGACGCTGCCCGTGGGCCTTGCCGACAGCTACGCCTCGATGCGCCTGGAGATCGCCTCGGCCTACACGCTGGTCTTCTTCGTGATGATCGTGCCGCTGCTGATGGCGATGCAGTGGGCCACCGACAGGGCACAGAGGATTTCCCGATGACGCTGACCATCCGCAACGCCAGCAAGACCTATCCCGACGGCACCCGCGCCCTGCTGCCGACCGACCTGACGGTCGGGCAGGGCGAGATCCTGTCGCTGCTCGGCCCCTCGGGCTGCGGCAAGACCACGCTGCTGCGCATCGTCGCCGGGCTGGAGACGCCGGACGCCGGCACGCAAGTGCGCTTCGACGACGAGGACGTGACCCGTCTTGCCGTCGAGCGCCGCAATGTCGGCATGGTGTTCCAGTCCTACGCCCTGTTCCCCAACATGTCGGTCCGGGCCAATATCGGCTACGGCCTCAAGGTGCGGAAAGTGCCGAGGGCCGAGCGCGAGCAGCGCGTCGACGAGGTGCTGGCCCTGTGCCGGCTCGGCGACTATGCCGAGCGGGCGGTCACCGCGCTGTCCGGCGGCCAGCGCCAGCGCGTCGCGCTCGCCCGCGCCATGGCGCCGCGCCCGCGCATCCTGCTGCTCGACGAGCCGCTGTCGGCGCTGGACGCGGCGCTGCGCGACAGCCTGCGTGACGAGCTTGCCGCCATGCTGCGCCAGTTCCGCATCACCGCCGTCTTCGTCACCCATGACCAGGCCGAGGCGCTGGCGATTGCCGACCGCATCGCCGTCATGTCGCACGGGGTGATGCAGCAGGTCGGCCGGCCGGAGGAGCTCTACCGCGAGCCGGTCTCGTCCTTCGTCGCCCGCTTCATCGGCAGTGCCATGCCGCTTCCCGGCACCATCGCCGACGGGCACCTGATCCTGCCCGGCGGCCGCCTGCCGCTTGCGGCCAGCACCTCCGACGCCGAGGTCTTCGTGCGCGCCGAGGACGTGCATCTCGACGAGGCGGGCCCACTGTCGGGCACGGTCGAGACCGTCGCCTTTTCCGGCGGCCATTACCGCATCGGCCTTGCCGGCGTCACGGGCGAGACGCTGTTCGCCACCCATCCGGGCCGGCAGGCGCCGCGTCCGGGCGACAGCGTGCGCCTGCGCATCGATGCCGGCGACCTTCTCGTCCTGCCCCAGGACCGCTCGTAACTCCCAGCTCAGGGCTTCGTTTTCCGCATGACCAAGATCATCCAGATTTCAGACATCCATATCGTTCCCGAGGGCGAGCTCGCCTATCAGAAGGTCGATACCGCCGCAGCGCTTGCAGAGACGGTCGCGACCATCAACCGCTGGCTGCCGGCCATCGGCCCGGTCGACATGGTCATCGTCACCGGCGACGTGACCGAGCACGGCACGAGCGAGGAATACCGCCGCTTCCAGGAGATCATGGCGCCGCTGCACCTGCCCTGGCGCGCGGTGCCGGGCAACCACGACCGCCGCGAGCCGATGCGCGAGAGCCTTGCCGCCAGCGGCTGGATGCCGGCGGGCGGGCCGATCGACTGGGAGGCCGAGTTCGACGATCTCGCGGTGATCTGCCTCGATACGCTGGTCGAGGGGCGGCCGCACGGGGCGCTTGCGCCCGAAAGCCTCGCCCGCCTGTCGGCGCGTCTCGCCGTCCTTGGCGACAAGCCGGTGCTGCTCGGCCTGCACCATCCGCCGATCGCCTCGGGGATTGCCGCGATGGACGCCAACAATCTCCACAATGCGAGCGCGCTGCGGGCCGCGATCGCCGGCTATCGCGGCGAGGTGCGGATCGTCTGCGGCCACCTGCACCGCGCCATCGCCGGTCTTGTCGACGGGCGCCTGTGCCAGGTCTGCCCCGGCACCTCGCATGCGGTGACGCTCGACCAGCGTGCCAATGCCGGCAACAGCCTGACGGTGGAGCCGGGCGCGATGATGCTGCACGAGCTGCGCGACGGCGTGCTGCTCAGCCACTGGATCCCGGTCGGCCGTTTCGACGGACCCTACCCGTTCCTCGGCGTCTAGCGTCAGAGCTTCGCGGCGACGCTCTTCGTCCGGCAATAGCCGAGGAGGCCTTCCAGCCCCTTCTCGCGGCCGAAGCCGGAGAGCTTGGTGCCGCCGAACGGCACCTCGATGCCGCCGGCGAAATACTCGTTGATATAGACCTGGCCCGCGTCGAGCCGGCGGGCCAGGCGATGCGCCGTGCCGTGGTCGCGGGTGTAGATGCCGGCGACGAGGCCGAAGGGCGTGCCGTTGGCGAGCTCCAGCGCGTGGTCGGCGTCGTCGGCAAGCTGAACCGTGAGCACCGGGCCGAAGATCTCCTCCTGCACCAGTTCGTCGGCGGCCGGGCGGCCTGCGACGATGGTCGGCTCGAAGAACCAGCCCTTGCCGGACTGCGGATCCACGGCGGTGTTGCCGCCGGTCAGGATCTCGGCTCCGCGCGCCCGTGCCCGGTCCAGGAAACCGGCGATCTTGGCAAGGTGCTCGGCCGAGTTGACCGGCCCCATGTCCGGGTTGCGCAAGCCGTGGCCCAGCGTCAGCCGCCGCGCCCGAGCCACCAACTCCTCCAGGAAGCCGTCGGCGATGCCGCGCTGGATCACGAGGCGCGAGCCGGCCGAGCAGATCTGTCCGGCATTCTCGAAGATCGCGCCCATCACCCCGTCCAGCGCCTGCTCCCGGTCGCAGTCGTCCAGCACGATCACCGGCGACTTGCCGCCGAGCTCCAGCACCACCCGGGTGACGTGATCGGCGGCTGATTTCATGACGCTCTTTCCGGTCGCGACCGAGCCGGTGAAGGTGATGTGATCGACAAGGCTGTGGGCGACCAGCGGCGCGCCGGCCTCCGCACCGGTGCCGGTGACGACGTTGCAGACGCCGGCGGGCAGGCCGGCGTGGGTCAGGATCTCGGCCAGCATCAGCGCGGTGAACGGCGTCTGCTCCGCCGGCTTGGCGACCACCGTGCAGCCGGCGGCAAGGGCGGGAGCGAGCCCGCGCGCGGCCGTCGACAGCGGATAGTTCCAGGGGATGATATGAGCGGCGACGCCGACCGGCTCGACCAGCGAATAGCCGAGATAGGTAGGCCCGAGCGGGAAGCTACGCCCCTCCAGCTTGTCGCAGGCGCCGGCGTAATATTCGAAGGCGCGCGCGGCCCCGCGCACGTCGCCCTCGGCCTCGCTGAGCCGCTTGCCGCTGTCGAGGCATTCGGCGAGGGCGAGCCTTTCGCCCTCGGCCAGGATCAACTGCGCGGCGCGCGACAGGATGCGGCCGCGCGCGGCCGGGGCGGTGTCGCGCCACACGCTCTTGAAGGCATGGGCGGCGCTTGCCACCGCCGCCTCGACATCCGCCGCATCGCCCCTTGCGAAGGCGGCGAAGGCCTCGCCGGTGCCCGGATCGAAGCTCTCCATCCGCCGGCCTGCGCGCGCGGCCTGAAAGCTGCCGTCGAGATAGAGCTCGTCCGGCAGGCCGGGCAGGGTGCCGGTGCGCTTCACCTCGCCGAGAAGGTCGCTCGTGGTCATCGTCATGTCTCCAGACGGCTTTCCTGATAGCTGCTCTTTGCCAGCCATTCGGGAGAGATGTCCGCGCCCCAGCCGGGTGCGTTGGTCACTTCCGCATGGCCCTCGGTGATCGTATAGGGCGAGGCGACGAACAGCCCCTCCTGCCAGGGATAATAGTCCTCGCCCTCGATGGAGAATTCCAGATAGGGGCCGGCATTGGGGATCGCCCGCAGCATATGCATGGTAAACAGCGTGACGAGCGAAAGGTTCGCCGCATGCGGCGTGCAGGGGATGCCGTTCACGGCGGCGATCTCCGCCACTTTCAGCGTGCGCAGCAGCCCGCCGAGATAGCAGATGTCCGGCTGGATGACGTCGACCACATGGCCCTCGATCATCCGCCGCCAGTCGACCAGCGAGCAGTCCTGTTCGCCGCCCGTCACGTCGAGGTCCAGCGCCTCGCGCACCTGACGGGTCTGCTCGTAGTTCCAGTAAGGGCAGGGCTCCTCGTAATGGACGACGCCATTGTCCTGAAGCATGTGGCCGACCTCGATGGCCCGCGCCGGCGAGAAGCCGGAATTGGCATCGACCAGCAGCGTCGCCCCGTCGCCGAGCGCCTTGCGGATCGTCGGCACGATCTCCTCGGTGCGGCCCGGCCATTCGTCGATGTCGCGCCCGCACTCGGCGCCGACGCGGAACTTGAAGGCATCGAAGCCGAAACGGTCGCGCAGCCGCTGGAACCGCTCAGCCTCGTCGGCGGGGGTGATGTCGCGCTTCATCGACGAGGCATAGGTGCGGATGCGGCCCGGCGTGCCGCCGATCAGCGCGCAGACCGGCTTGCCCTCCAGCTTGCCGCGCAGGTCCCACAGCGCGGTGTCGAGACCGCCGATGGCGCGCGAGACATAGGAGCCGGGAAACTTGTGCTCGCGCTCGGGGAGGATGTCGACAAGGCCGGCAATGTCGAGCGCATCCGCTCCCAGCGCATGCGGGGCGACCTGCCGGTGCAGCACCTGCGCGGTGATGTCGGCATTGTAGGGGGCGACCTGGCCCCAGCCGCTGGCGCCGCTGTCCGTCGTCACCCGCACGAAGCAGACGAAACGGTCGGTGAAACTCTCGATCCTGGCAATCTTCATGGAAGTCCTCGGGGAACGGGCGGCCGGCAGGCGGTCTGTTGCGCCTCGCACTTTATTGTCGATTGGCTTGGAGATAAGGTCCATTTTGAGGATTTGGCCGGTCCAATTTTGCGAGCACGCGCTCGCGGATCGGGTCGCGGAAGAGGACGCGGGCATGAAGACACAGGCGGGAGCGCTGCTCTCCTCGATCCGCATTGACCGCTCGGCCGGACGCAAGATCAGCGTCCAGCTCTACATGGCGCTGCGCGACATCATCCTCACCGGCGGGGTCAAGGCGGGGGAGCGGCTGCCGGCAAGCCGCACGCTCGCGGCCGAACTCGACCTGTCGCGCACGACGGTCGGCAATGCCATCGACCGGCTGATCGCCGAGGGCCTGCTGGAGGCGCGGGTCGGGGCGGGCACCTATGTGGCGACCGCGCTGCAGGGCCAGCGCGTCGCCCGGCCGGCGGGCAGCGACGAGCGCGGCGTCGTCGCCCAGCCGCGCCTGTCCCATGCCAGCCGCCATGCCACCCGGCATTTCGCTCCGCGCGGCCGCCTGCCGCATCGCATGCTGCCCTTCGTCACGGCGCTGCCGGCGCTCGACGCCTTCCCGATGGCGCATTGGGCGCGGCTGTCGGCCCGCCACTGGCGCGCCGAGCGGCAGGAGGTGATGGGCTATGGCGACCCGTTCGGCCTGCCGCGGCTGCGCGCGGCGATCGCCACCCATCTCAACGCGCTGCGCGGCATCAAATGCGATCCGGAGCAGATCTTCGTGGTCGGCGGCGCGCAGCAGGCCTTCTCGCTGATCAGCAGCCTGCTGCTCAATCCGGGCGACCGGGTGTGGTTCGAGAATCCCGGCGCCATCGGCGCGCGCAACGCCCTCGTCGCCAACGGCGCGGACCTTGTCCCGGTTGCCATCGACGACCAGGGTCTGGTCGTCGCCGACGGGCTCGACCGCGCCCCGCATTTCCGCCTTGCCTTCGTAACCCCCTCGCACCAGCAGCCGCTCGGCCATGTGATGAGCCTTGCCCGCCGGCTGGAGCTGTTGCAGGCGGCGGAGGACAGCGACGCGCTGATCGTCGAGGACGATTACGACGGCGAGTTCACCTATTCCAATCCGCCGCAGCCGCCGCTCAAGAGCATCGACACCCAGGAGCGGGTGATCTATGTCGGCACCTTCTCCAAGTCGCTGTTTCCCTCGCTGCGCGTCGGCTTCATCCTGTCGCCGAAGGGGCTGGTCGAGACCTTCTCGCAGATGAGCGTCTCCTGGCTCAGCGGCGTGCCGACGGCGCCGCAGGCGATCATCGCCGACTTCATGGAGGAGGGGCTGTTCGCCACGCATATCCGGGCGATGCGGCAGGTCTATGAGGAGCGGCACGCGGCGCTGGTCACAGCCTTCGCGCCGTTTGCCGGCCGGCTCGACGTGCAGCCGACCTCCGGCGGCTTCCACACCATCGGCCTGCTGCCGCCGGGCGCCAGCGAGGAGCGGGCGGTGGCTTTCGCGGGCGCGCGCGGCGTCGTCATGGCGCCGATCAGCCGCTATTGCCTGACGCCGATCGCCGCGCGCGGGGTGGTGCTCGGCTTCGGCAGCGCCACGCCGCTGGAGATCCGCCGCGCCGCCGAGGCGCTGTCGGGATTTCCGGGCGCCGGATGAGGCGGAGGCGGGGCGGTAAATTGGACCTCTCCAAAACTCGATAATGGATATATGACACAGGCCAATACCTCTCTAAGCTTTTTGCCGGTGGCCGAAAAACAGAGGCGGCCTCCGCACCACGCGGTTTCAACGGGAGGTCCTGGACATGCGTTTGAAAGCAACACTGGCGGGGGCGCTGGTCGCCACCCTCGTCTCGGGGGCGGCCAGCGCCGAGACGCTGCGCCTGCTGACCTGGGGGTCCTACGCGCCGGAAGAGGTGATCCGGCTGTTCGAGGAGAAGTATCCGGACATCAAGGTCGAGGTGACCTTCTCCAACAACGAGGAAATGATCGCCAAGCTGCGGGCGACGGGCGGCGCCGGCTTCGATCTCGCCCAGCCGAGCCATGACCGCATCTATGCGGTGCAGATGGAATACGACATCTACAAGCCGCTTGATCTGTCGAAGATCGACACGTCGAACATGGAGCCGAAGCTGCTCGACGGCGTCAAGGCCAACACCACCATCGACGGCAATGTCTATGCGGTGCCGCATCAGTGGGGCACTTCGGGCCTGATGGTCGACAAGACCAAGGCGCCGGACCTGAAGAGCTGGGCCGACCTGTGCGACCCGCAATACAAGGGCCGGACCTCGATGCGGTTGCGCCGCACGATCCTGCTCGGCACTGCCTTCGCCATGGGCGAGGACCCGTTCGCGGCCTATGCGGATCTCGGCAAGTACCAGGAACTGCTCGACAAGGTCGCCGACAAGCTGATCACCTGCAAGGACAACATCAAGGCCTATTGGAAGGGCGGCGACGACCTCTCGGCGATGATGCTGTCGGGCGAGATCGTCGCCTCGGAGACCTGGGACTCGACCGCCTTCAAGCTCTATGGCGAGAACCAGAACATCGTCTTCGTGCCGCCGGAGACCGGCGCGCTCGCCTGGATCGACACGTTCGCGATCCCGCGCAAGGGCGCGGCGGACGAGGCCGCCTACAAGTGGATCAACTTCGTGCTGCAGCCGGAGATCGTGACGCTGATGTCGGCCAGCACCGGCGCGCTCGCCTCGATCAAGGGGGCGCAGGAACTGCTGCCGGAGGACAAGCAGGCGGCGGTGAAGGCGGCGTTCACGCCGGCCGACATCGACAACCTCAAGTTCTTCGCCAACATTCCTCCCGGCGTTGAGGACATGGAAGGCAAGACCCTGGAGAAGATCCAGGCGGCGACGTCCAACTGACGGCCCCCTGCCGGCTGAGCGGAACCGACCGATGAACGGAACCGACCGATGACCGCGATCCGGCGCGCCCGCCGCGCCGGATCCTGCCGGGCCGCGCCGAAACGTCCTTGCCGGGCCGGTCCCGCCGATCCACCCTGCCGATGATCCGTGGTGCCGCCCCCTCGCGGGTGGCCCGCCCGAACTCCCGCGAGCGAGCCCCGCGCAATGACAGCCATCCACGACCGCGCCACCAACGACCTGGCCACCAACGACCTGGCCACCAATGACCTGGAATGTCTCGGCGTCTCCAAGTCCTACGGCTCGGTGCGCGCGGTGCGCGACGTCAGCTTCGAGATCCCCTCGGGCTGCTTCTTCTCGATCCTCGGGCCGTCGGGCTGCGGCAAGACGACGTTGATGCGCATGATCGCCGGCTTCGAGGAACCGTCCTCCGGTGACATCCGCATCAAGGGCAAGTCGGTGCTGAAGACGCCGCCGAACCGGCGCAACGTCAAGATGGTGTTCCAGCACCTGGCGCTGTTCCCGATGATGAATGTCTACGAGAACATCGCCTATGGCCTGCGCTGCCAGCGGGTGGGCAAGGCGGAGATCGACCGCAAGGTCAAGGACGTGCTCCAGCGCATAGCCCTGCCGGACGTGGCGAACCGCGAGATCCACCAGCTTTCCGGCGGCCAGAAGCAGCGCATCGCCATCGCCCGCTGCATGGTGCTCGACCCGGACGTGCTGCTGCTCGACGAGCCGCTCGGCGCGCTCGATCTGAAGCTGCGCGAGGCGATGAAGATCGAGCTGAAGCTGCTGCAGCACCAGTTCAACACCACCTTCATCTACATCACCCACGACCAGTCCGAGGCGCTGGTGATGTCGGACTATGTGGCGATCATGAACAATGGCCGCTTCGACCAGATCGGCACCCCGCAGGCGCTCTACCATGCGCCCGACACCGCCTTCGTCGCCGGCTTCGTCGGCGACAGCAACCGCTGGTCCGCGCGCGTGCTGTCGCGCTCCGGCGACGAGGTCAAGGTGGAGACGGGCGACGGGCTGGTGCTGGTCGGCACGGTGGCGGGCCGCGCGCCGCTCGCCGACCATGGCCGGGTGGAGCTCTTCGTGCGGCCCGAATTCGTCCATGCCGAGCGGCTGGCGCAGGCGGGATCGGCCGCGCCGGAGGACGGCGACAATGTGCTTGAGGGCGCGGTCGACAGCCTGCTGTTCAACGGCGCCAACAGCCGGGTGCTGGTGCGCGGGCCGCGGGACTGCCTGATCGAGGCGGACGTGACCTTGACCGGCGGGGCCGGCGACCTGCGCCCCGGCGAGGCGGTGCGGCTGACCTGGCCGCGCGCCCAGACCCGCTGCTTTGCCGCGGAAGCCGCGGCCGGGGCCTCGGCATGAGCAGCGGCCGCGATATCCGGCGCCTGTCGCTGATCCTGCTGTTCGCGCCCTTCACCCTGTGGATCGTGCTGCTGATCGCGCTGCCGCATCTGGGCATGATCGTCATGTCGCTGCGCGAGAAGGTGGCGCCGCGCGTCTACGAATACGGGCTTGGCAACTACATCGCCTTCGCCCAGGAGCCGATCTACTGGAACACGTTGATGCGCACCGGCTCGATGTCGCTGCTGGTCACCGTGCTGGCGCTGCTGATCGGCTTTCCGGTCGCCTATTACATCGCCAAGATCGCCGGCCACCGCACCCGCGGCGCGCTGTTCCTGATCATCCTCATTCCGCTGTGGGTCAGCGACCTGATCCGCGCCTTCGGCTGGATCCTGCTGCTGCGCGAGACCGGCGTCGTCTCGACGTTGCTGCAATGGAGCGGGCTCGCCGGCGGGCCGGTGGAGTTCCTCTACACCGACGCCACCGTGGTGATGGGCCTCGTCTATACGGTGATCCTGTTCATGATCGTGCCGCTGGTCTCCACCCTCGACGGCATGGACAATGCGATGATCGAGGCCGGCTACAATCTCGGCGGCAGCGGCTTCACCGTGCTGCGGCGGATCATCATCCCTTACGCGATGCCGGGCATCGTCTCGGGCTGCATCGTCACCTTCATGCTGACGGCCGGCAGCTACCTGACGCCGATCCTGCTCGGCGGCAAGAATTCGAGCTGGTTCACCGAGCAGATCTACGACCAGTTCATCACCCGCTACAACTGGGAGTCGGGCGCCGCCTTCGGCTTCCTGCTGCTCGCCTTCACCTCGCTCGTCGTGTGGATCGGGTTGAAGCTCTCCGGCCAGACCCTGGCCAGCACCGTGGCGCGGAGCTGAGACGATGATCGACACCTCCCGCTCCGGCCTGTTCCTGATCGGCTACCGGCTGTATCTTGCGGCCTTCTTCGTCTTCCTCGCCGCGCCGCTGGTCGCCGCCGGCACCTTCGCCTTCAACGATTCCCTGTTTCCCGCGCTTCCCTGGCAGGGCTTCACGCTGGACTGGTTCTTCTCCGACAGCGAGCCGAAGCTCGGCATGTTCCACGACCGCCGGCTGCTGCGCGGGCTGTATTATTCCTTCGTCATCGCCTCGTTCGTGTCGCTGCTGTCGGTCTTCGTCGGCACCTGCAACGCCTTCCTGTTCGTGCGCGGCAACTTCCGGGGCAAGAACGCGCTCTATATCGTCATGGTGCTGCCGCTGGTCATTCCCGGCGTCATCCTCGGCATCTCGATCCTGGTTCTGGCGAGTACGGTCGCAAATTCCATCGAGCGGTCGACCGGCATCGAACTGTCCATCCTGCGGCCGGGCATCGCCCTTGTCGTGCTCGGCCAGTTCTCCTTCATCACCACGATCACCTCGCTGGTGATCATCGCGCGGCTGCGCAAGTTCGACATCGCCATGGAGGAGGCGGCGCTCAATCTCGGCGCCAGCCGGGCGCGGGTGCTGGCCACGGTGACGCTGCCCTTCCTGCGCCCGGCGATGATCGCCGCCGGCATCGTCGCCTTCCTTGTCTCCTTCGAGAATTTCAACACCACCCTGTTCCTCGTCGGCTCCGAAGCGCCGCTGACGGTCACCATGTATGACCGCATGGTGAAGGTCGGCTCGACGCCGGTGCTGAACGCGGTCTCCTTCGTCCTGATGCTCGGGTCCGGGCTGCTGGCGCTGGTCTCCATCGCCGTGCAAAGGGACAAGTCCACCACCTGAAGGCGGGTCCTGCCGTCATGTCCGACGTCGATTTCATCATCGTGGGTGCCGGCTCGGCCGGCTGCGTGCTGGCCGACCGGCTGAGCGCCGGCGGGCGCCACAGCGTCCTGCTGCTGGAGGCCGGCGGCAGCGACCTCAACTTCTGGATCTGGGTGCCGATCGGCTACGGCAAGGCCTTCTACGACCGGCGCATCAACTGGATGTACATGACCGAGCCGGACCCCGGCCTCGGCGGGCGGCCGTCCTACTGGCCGCGCGGCAAGGTGCTCGGCGGCTCCTCCTCGATCAACGCCATGGTCTATATCCGCGGCCAGCACCAGGACTTCGAGGACTGGAAGGCGATGGGCAATCCCGGCTGGGGCTGGGACGACGTGCTGCCCTATTTCCGCAAGGCGGAGACCAACGATGCCGGCGCCGACGACTGGCGCGGCGGCGAGGGGCCGCTGCATGTCGCGACCATGGCGCGTGACCTGCATCCGCTCTGCCAGACCTATCTCGCCGCCGGCGAGCAGGCGGGCCTTGCGCGCAATCCGGATTTCAACGGCGCCGACCAGGAGGGCGTCGGGCTCTACCAGAACACGGCGAAGGGCGGCTTTCGCATGTCGGCGGCCCGCGCCTATCTGCACCCGGCGCGGGGGCGGGCGAACCTGCGCGTCGAGACCCGCGCCCATGCAACGCGCATCCTGTTCGAGGGGCGGCGGGCGGTCGGCGTCGAGTATCGGCGCAAGGGCCGGCTGCATGTGGCGCGGGCCGGGCGCGAGGTGATCCTCGCCGCCGGGGCGGTCAACTCGCCGCATCTGTTGCAGCTCTCCGGCGTCGGGCCGGGCGCGCTGCTGGCGGAACGGGGCGTTGCCGTGCTGCACGACCTTCCCGGTGTCGGCCGCCACCTGCAGGACCATCTCGGCCTCGACTATCTTTACCGCTCGAAGGTGCCGACGCTGAACCAGCAGCTCGGCCCGCTTCACGGCAAGCTGTGGCACGGCTTGCGCTACGTGCTGGCGCGGCGCGGGCCGCTGTCGCTCGGCGTCAACCAGGGCGGCGGCTTCTTCCGCACCCGGCCGGAGCTCGCCCGGCCGAACATGCAGCTCTTCTTCTCGCCGGTCAGCTACACCAAGGCGCCGCCCGGCAAGCGCCCGCTGATGAGCCCGGACCCGTTCCCCGGCTTTTTGCTCGGCATCCAGCCGACGCGCCCGACCAGCCGCGGCCATCTGGAACTCCGCTCGGCCGATCCGTTCGCGCCGCCGGCGATCCACCCCAACTATCTTTCGACCAATCACGACTTGCAGGAAATGCTGGAGGGGGCGCGGTTCCTGCGCGAAATGGCGGCAACGCCCGCCTTCGCCTCGGTGATCGAGGCGGAGATCCGTCCCGGTCCGCAGGTGCAATCGGAGGAGGATCTCATCGCCGATATCCGCGCCCGCTCCGGCACGGTGTTCCATCCGGTGAGCACCTGCCGCATGGGGCCGGACCCGTCGGTCGACGTGGTCGACGCGCGCCTGCGCGTCCACGGCCTTGCCGGGTTGCGGGTGGTGGACGCCTCGATCTTCCCGACGGTCACCTCCGGCAACACCAATGCGCCGGCGATCATGGTCGGCGAAAAAGGAGCGGACATGATCCTGCAGGATCACGCGGCGGCCGGCGCATGAGCGGCCTCTTCACGCCCGACTTCCGCCCTCAGCCCTATTGGTGGGACGCCTCGCCGCTGCCGGCGCCCGATCCGTCGGAGGCGGAATCTTTGCCGGCAAATGTCGATGTCGCGGTGATCGGCGCCGGCTATACCGGGCTGCATGCGGCGGTTGCGACCGCGCGCGCCGGCGCCTCGACCCTGGTGCTCGATGCCGAGGCCGCCGGCTGGGGCTGCAGCACCCGCAATGGCGGGCAGATCTCGACCTCGGTGAAGCCGGACTTCGCGACCCTGACCCGGCGCCATGGCCGCGAGCGGGCCGCCGCGATCCTCAGGGAGGGCCAGGCCTCGCTCGACCATGTCGCCGGTTTCATCGCGCAGGAGGGCATCGACTGCGCCTTTTCGGTCTGCGGCCGGTTTCACGGCGCCCATACCCGGCGGCGCTACGCGGCGATGGTGGAGGCCTGCCGGACACCGCATCCGGTGCTCGACACCGGCGCCTATGCGGTTTCGCCTGAAGACCTGCCGGCCGAACTCGGCACCCGCGCCTATCACGGCGGCATGGTGCTGCCGCGTCATGCCAGCCTCGATCCGGGCCGCTATCACGCCGGGCTTCTCGGCGTTGCCCGGCGGGCGGGCGCGCGCATCGTCTCCCGCTGTCCGGTCGAGCGGCTGGAGCGGGCGAGCGGCGGCTTTCGCCTGATGACGCCGCGCGGCGAGGTGCGGGCGCAGCGCGTGGTGCTGGCGACCAACGGCTATAGCGGGCCGCTCAGCCCTTGGCACCGGCGCCGGGTCATTCCGATCGGCTCCTATGTGATTGCGACGGAAGAGCTGCCGGACGGGCTGATCGACGAGGTGATGCCGACGAACCGCATCCTCTCCGACAGCCGAAAGCTGGTCTATTACTACCGCCCCTCGCCGGATCGCCGCCGCATCCTGTTCGGCGGCCGGGTGTCGCTGTCGGAGACCGATCCGCGCCGCAGCGCGGTGAAGCTGCATGCCGAGCTCGTGCGCCTGTTTCCGCAACTGGCGTCCGTGCGCGTCTCCCATTCCTGGATGGGCTTCGTCGCCTATACGTTCGACGAGCTGATGCATGTGGGCAATGACGGGGGGCTGCATTACGCGATGGGCTATTGCGGCTCGGGCGTCGGCATGGCCGGCTATCTCGGCATGCGCATCGGCCAGCAGGCGGCGGGACTGGCACAAGGCGCGACGGCCTTCGACGGGCTCGCCTTCCAGACCCGGCCGCTCTACTCCGGCGATCCCTGGTTCCTGGCGCCCTCGGTGCTGGTCTACCGGATCCGCGACCGGCTGGGCCTCTAGGGTCCTGACCCTAGCCAGGCGCGGAGGTCCCCGGCGGCATCTCCTCCAGCTCGCGCAGCGGCAGGATGTTGATCAGCACCGTCTCGACAATGAGCAGCGAGGGCACGGCGATGAAGCCGCCGACCGGCCCCCACAGCCAGATCCACAGGGCGATGGCGAGCAGCACCACGAAAGGGTTCAGCGTCATCGTGCGGCCGAGCACGGCGGGCGTGGCGAATTGCGCCTCGATCAGGTTGAGCGTCAGGAAGACCAGCGGCGGGGCGAGGATGCCGGCGGTGGTGTCGGAGGTGGCAAGGCCGACGCCGGTCAGCAGCAGCGCCATCACCGCCGGGCCGATATAGATGACATAGTTGAGCGCCCCGGCCAGCAGGCCCCACAGCATCGGCGAGGGCACGCCGATCGCCCACAGGGCGAGCGAGACGCTGATGCCGAGGCCGATGTTCACCGCCGTGATCGACAAGAGGTAGCGCGACACCCGCGCCTCGACATCGTTGAAGATGCGGCGGGCGCTCTGGCGCAGCGCGGCGGTCGGGCACAGCGACAGCACGGTCTCGCGAAACTGCTGCCGGGTGGCGATGAAGAAATACATGCTGGCGAGGAACAGGATCACCTGGGCCATGAAGGCGGGGGCGAAATAGACGGCGCTCTCCACCGGCGAGGTGCTGTCGACGTCGACCTTCATGCCGGTGCTCTGGCCGAGCGCCGAGCGCAGCTCTTCCTGCATGCCGCCGAAGGAGGCGACCAGCCCCTTCCAGGTGGTGAGCTGCGACTGCAGCCTGGCCCAGATGTCGGGCAGCTTGTCCATCCAGTCGGACAGCGGCACGGCGAAGGCCGTTGCAGTCATGGCGATCAGCGACAGGAACAGGGCGACGACGCCGAGCGCCGAGATCCAGGTGGGGATGCCGAACCGCTCGATCCGGTCGGAGAGCGGGCCGAACATCAGCCCGATCACCACGGCGAGGAAGACCGGCGCCAGGATCATCCGGGCATATTCCAGCGCGGCGATCAGGGCGAGCAGGCCGATCACGACCAGCGCCAGGCGCGCGGCGTTGGCAAGCAGCGTTTCCAGGTCCGGTGCCGACAAAGCCCTCGTATCCCCGCTCTCAGGTGTCAGGTTTCGCTCGCCGGCGGCGGGCCGCTCGGCAGTTAACGCGGCGGCGCGCGAAACGTTCCCTTCCAGGGACGAGGGGAGGGAGAAGACGGGAGGGATGCGGGCGGCAGATCGGACCTTCACCCGGAACCTTTTTCCGAAACGCGGGTTCACCTGAAGCGAGGCCGCCTCGCATTCTCGATCAAGCACAGGAGAGTTTGATGAACTGGAACCAGATCGAAGGCAACTGGGAGCAATTCAAGGGCAAGGTGCAGGCGCGCTGGGGACACCTCACCGGCGACGACCTCGACGTCATCGCCGGCAACCAGAAGCAGCTCGTCGGCAAGATCCAGGAGCGCTACGGGGTGGCCGAGGAACACGCCCGGCGCGAAGTCGACGATTGGCTGGAGCGGCCGTAACACCCCCGGCAAGACCCCGGCCTCGCGGCCAGGCGCCCACACGGAAAACCCCGCGCCGCAGGCAGGCGGCGCGGGGGCGGGAGGAGGGCCACAGGCCCGGACAGAAGGGACCGGAGCGGTCAGGCGGCAGCCTCGACCGTCTGATCGAAGAACAGCGCCTGGCTGATCAGGGCGCGGACCATGTCGGGGTTGAACGGCTTGGTGATCAGGAAGGCCGGCTCGGGCCGCTCGCCGGTCAGCAGCCGCTCGGGGAAGGCGGTGATGAAGATCGCCGGCATCGGCTCGCTCTTGAGGATGTCGTTGACCGCATCGATGCCGGAGCTGCCGTCGGCGAGCTGGATATCGGCGAGGATCATCCGCGGCCTTGTCCGCGCGAACAGCTCGACCGCCTCCTTGTGGGTGCGGGCGACGCCGCTGACCCGGTGGCCGAGTTCCGTGACGATATGCTCGATATCCATGGCGATCAGCGGTTCGTCCTCGATGATCAGGATGTCGGTGGCGATCTGGCGGGAGATGTTGCGCGCCGCCTCCGCCAGCAGCAGGTCGACATCCTCGACGGCGACGTCGAGGATCTGCGCCGTCTCCTCGGGCGTGAAGCCCTCGACGGAGGTGAGCAGGAAGGCCTGGCGCTCCGACGAGGGGAGCGCGGCAAGGTTGGCGCTGGCGCGCCGTTCCCAGGCGAAGGGCGAGTCGCTCGGCGGCAGGTCCATCCGGACGGAGCCGAAGACCGCGGCGAAGACCTTGTACAGGGACACGCGATCGCTGCTGGTCTGCGGGAAGGAGGAGACATCCGCGATCAGCGTCTCCAGAGTGGCGGCGACATAGGCATCGCCCGATTGCTGCGATCCCGTCACCGCTCTTGCGTATCGACGCAAGTAGGGGAGATGGGACGCAATGCGGGTGGAAAGTGGCATGTGGAACTCCCTGTCTGCCCGTCCGGACATTCAACAGCAAGGCTAACGCAATCGGCCGCAGAAAGTTCCCTCCCGCGTGCCTTTTTTTGCCGTCGCCGCTTGGCCTATACTGGCGACGGGGCTTTGAACCGGATGGGCGCGATGACGGAAGCGAAGAAGACGGGCGCGGGGCGCATCCCGGCGGGCATGCCGGGACAGGCGGCGGCGAG
The DNA here is from genome assembly GCF_900185745.1 of Stappia sp. TSB10GB4. NCBI lineage: Bacteria > Pseudomonadati > Pseudomonadota > Alphaproteobacteria > Hyphomicrobiales > Stappiaceae > Stappia > Stappia sp. TSB10GB4. The sequence goes on from NZ_FYAV01000057.1 coordinate 217,884, forward strand.
CCACGACCCGATCATGCAGCGGCTACGGGACTTCTACGATTCCGTCCAGGACGAGGGCACGCCCGACCGCTTTCTCGATCTGCTCGACCGGCTCGACGAGGCGGAGAGGAAGGCCTCGGAGAGCCCGGAGCGATGAAGCCCGGCGCCGCAAAGCCCGAAGCAAAGCCGGGGGCGCCGGCGTCTCCTGCCGCGCCCGATGCCGCTTCCGGTTCCGACTTCCGGCGCGAGATGCTGGCGCAACTGCCGGGCCTGCGCGCCTTCGCCGTGTCGCTGTGCGGGCGGAGCGATGTTGCCGACGATCTCGTCCAGGACGCGGTGCTGGGGGCCTGGGCCGGCCGGCACGGCTTCGCGCCGGGCTCCAACATGCGCGCCTGGCTGTTCCGCATCCTGCGCAACGGCTTCTACAGCCGGCTGCGCAAGGCCTCGCGCGAGGTCGCGGACAGCGGCGAGCGGCTGGCCGCGCAGCTCGCGGTGGCGCCGCCGCAGCACGCCTCGCTCGCCATGCATGAGATGCGCCGCGCGCTCGACGCGCTGCCGGGCGACCAGCGCGAGGCGATCATTCTCGTCGGCGCCTCCGGCTTCTCCTACGAGGAGGCGGCGGAGATCTGCGGCTGCGCCACCGGAACGCTGAAGAGCCGCGTCCACCGCGCCAGGGCGCGGCTGCGCGAGGTGATGGCACTGACCGAGGACGAGGGAGCGGAGACGTTCGGCTCCGCCCTTTAGCCGCCCACCCTTTGGCCGCCGTCAGTCGGCGCCCGTCAGCCGCGGCCGGGCCCCGTTCCCCCGCGCCTTGCGGCGAGCAGCAGCGCCAGACCGCCGAGCGCCGCCAGCGCCAATCCCTTGCGGGAGCCGAGGATGGGCAGGGCGGCGGCGAGGGCCGCCGTCGTCGCCAGCGTCCGATGGCTGTCGTCCTGTCTCAGCCGCCGCCGCTCCCGCGCATTGACGAGGGCGAGCCAGCCGAACGCGAGCGCCGCCAGCAGCAGTTGCGACAGGCCGACCGCAAGCGCCGCCGCCGCCGGAGCAACCACAGTGGCAAGCGCCAGGCCGGCGGCGATCAGCCCCGCCGCATAGGCGGCAAGGGCGAAGAGGCCGGCCAGCGCCCACACCAGTGCCGAGCGGCGAAGCCGGCGCAGGGCCGCACCGAGGTCGCGCGTCAGCAGCGAGGCGAGGAGCGGGGCAAGGCGCAGCATTGCGCTCAGCGCCGCGACAGCAGGGCGACCAGAAAGCCGATGCCGGCGGCAATCCCCAGCGATTGCAGCGGCTTGCGGCGGACATGCGTGGCCAGCGAGTGCTCCAGCCGGTTCAACTCCTCGGTCAGGCTGTCGAGCGTCTGCTGCGAGGCATCGGCCAGATCCTTGCCGGCCTTGCTGGCGCGCTCGCTGTATTCGCTGGTCTTCTCGGAGCCGTAGCGGGAGATCGACTGGGCGAGGGCGGAAATGTCGCCGCGCAGGCGCTCGATATTGTCCTGGATGTTGGCGGCCTCGTCCTGTGCCCGGGCGCCCCTGGCGGCGGCAGCGGCGGCGTTGCCGTTTTCGGTGGTGGCGGTGGTCGGCATCGTGCCTCTCCTTTGCTGAAACCTGAAACCTGAAACCTGAAACCCGATGCCTGGAACCGGCCTCGGGGAGCGTCCGGTGGCGGCGGGCGCTGCGACAGGAAAGGAGGCGCCGGCGGCGCCGGCACCTCCCTTTGGGTTCGTCCTCGGTCGAACCGTGGCCGACGCCTTACTGGGCCGGGGCGACGTCGCGGACACCGTCCGTGGCGTCCGCCGAATACTCCGGCAGGGCCTCCAGGGTCTCCTGGGTGTAGTTGGTGTAGATGCGCGGATCACCGTTCTCGTCCCGGCGGATGTCGACCGAGGAGACCTCGACGGCGACCGGCTTGGCGCCGATGCCGAGGAAGCCGCCGACATCGATCACGATGGCGTCGACCTCACCGGTGCTGGACACCACCACGTCGGAGACGCTGCCGAGATCCTCGTCCTGGTTGCTGTAGACGGTGCTGCCGATCAGCTCGTCGGCGCTGGTGGCGCCGAACTCGGACAGGATGTTGCGGTCGCCCATGGGGGTGGTGGGGGCGGCCGTGGCGTCAGACCCGGTCGCCGGCATGTCCATGCCCGGGCTTGCCGGAGCCGGCGTCATGCCGGTGTCCTCGTTGAGCGGCTGGTCCTGCGCCATGGCACCGGTGGTCATGGTGCCGGCAACCAGGGCAGCGGCGAGGGCGGTGGTGGTCAGAAGCTTGCGGATCATGTCGTTGATCTCCTGATGCTCGGATTGTCCCGCGATCGTCGCCCGCCTGCCGCTTCGATCAGGGCCGCGGGTTCGGATCAGTCACGCCAGATCAACCCCGGCGCGGGGAAAAGGTTCCGGACCTTTCCCGAAAAACGATCCGGCCCAGTCGATCCGGCCCAGTCGATCCGGCCCCGATGCGCCGGCCCCATGAAACCGACCCAGGAAACCGCCCCATGAGACGGCACGCGCGCGCCGCGCGCGTAAGGCGCGCGTAAGCTAAGGCCGCGCGCAAGGCGTGGGTGAGCAAGGAGGAAACATGCGCACGAGAGAGGGCGGGCGATCGTTGAAAAAAGGCAGATCTTAAAAAAACACGGGTGCGGCCGAACAAAAATGCTGCTGGTGCGTTCGTATCCCGACACTGAACGATGTATCGCCTGCGGTCATCCTTGTCGTTCCCGGTGAATGACGAAGACCTGCCATCGCCTGCGGTACGATTACCCGGCTTCCGGCGCTTTTCGACGTCCGATCCGGCTGTGACTGAAGGAGATGAAACATGTTTGGATGGGCTCTGACCTTTCTGGTTGTCGCGTTGATCGCGGCGGTGTTCGGGTTCGGCGGCATCGCCGGCACAGCCATGGGCATCGCCCAACTGATCTTCGTGGTCGCGTTGATCCTCTTCGTGATCTCTCTGGTCTATGGCCTGATCAGCGGCCGCCGGCCGCCGCCGGTCTGATCGGCACCGGTCCGGCCGGCACCGGATTGCATGCGGGCGGCATGCCTTCTCCTCCCTCGCCTGACCGCCTGCTGCGCCGCGGGGCACGTTCCCCGCGGCGCCTTTTTGTTCGGGTCGATTGCCTCTGGCGCCAGGTGCCAAGCCCGCTGCGCCAAGCCCGCTGCGCCGAACCCGTCGCCGGCAGGCCCGTCTTCAGGACGTCGAGTTTTCAGGACGTCGAGTTTTCGGAGGAGGCTTGTTGTCAGGGAGGTGCGGCTGCGGCCGCCTCCGGCGGCAGGACGGCCGCCCCCGTTCCCGAGCGCAGCGGGATCTCCAGCCGGGCGGTGGCGCCGTCGATCTCGCAGGTGGCGCCGAGCTGGTGGAGATAGGCGCGGACCAGTCGCACGCGCAGCGGGGGGGGCGAGCCGGTGCCGTTGTCGTCGAGCGTGTCGTGGATCTGGCTGGCGCCGGAAATCGTCACGGCCATCCTGTCGGGGGCGCTGAGTTCGACGGCGATCGTTTCGCCGGGCAGCAGCGAATCGAAGCGGGGCGGCAGCAGTTCGGCCAGGATGAAGGCCAGCGGAATCGCCCGGTCGAGGTCGATCAGCGCGCCGTCCGTGCCCGGTCCGGCGCGGATGCGGACCCGCCCCTGCGGCAGCATTGCCGGGCCTCGCAGCGCTTCCACCACCTCGCGGACCAGGGCTTCCATTTCCACGTCGGTTCCCTCGCTCGAGGCATAGGAGACCCGGTAGGCGGCGGAGATGGCGAGGATCCGCTCGAGCGTCACCCGCAGCGCCGCCTTCTCGCGCGGGCCGGTGGCGTCGCGCTGCTGCATGCTGACCAGGCTGATGATCATCTGCAGGGTGTTCTTGATGCGGTGGTGCAGTTCCAGGCTCAGCCGCCGCTGTTCGGCCAGCGCCGCCTCGGTGTCGTGGGTGCGCCGGTCGATCCGGTCGGCCATCATGTCGAAGGTGACGCCCAAAAGGTCGATCTCCGGCGGCGCGGCGGAGAGCATGCCGACGCGGGCATGGGTGTCGCCGGTGCCGTATCGGCGGAACGTCGCGTAGATATGGCTGAGATAGCGCAGCAGGAAGCGCTGGATGCCGTAGCGCAGCACGATGAAGACCACCGCCAGCAGCACCAGCGGCGGCAGCAGGGCGCGCAGCACGGTGAGCCACAGCGCCAGCCGCTGCTCCGGCGACCGGCTGGCGGTGACGACGCGGTAGGTGGTGCCGGGCAGGGGGGTCGAGCCGATATACCAGCCCCGATCGGTTTCGACGAAGGTCTCGCCGCCTGCCGGCGTCTCGCCGGCGGCCTGCAGGAAATCCGCCGCGTCCTGTTCCTGATAGGTATGGGAGGCGAGCACGGCGCCGGCGCCGTCGATCAGGGCGAAACCGATATTGGTGGAGTCCGTGGCGCTGATCGGGGCCGTGAGCAGGGTCTGCGGCCGCAGGCCGATATCGATGCGGGTGCGGCTCGCCTCGTTCCTGCGCGAGATGGTGATCACCCTCGCCTCGGGGTTCCGCTCGGCGGCGGCCGGACCCGCGAGGCGGTCGATGATCCTGCCGTCTTCGCTGAGGCCGACGACGCATACGGGCACGCCCTCGCGGAAGATGGCGAGTTCCGTCGCCTCGATCAGATCCTCGCGCATGGCGGCGAACACCTGTTGGCAGCCGCGCGGGATCGCCGGATCCATTGATGTCAGCGCGCCGGCATAGCCTTCCGCGCGGGCTATGACCTTGGCGCTGGACTGGCCGATCAGGCGGGCATAGTCGAGGAAAAGCCTGTGCTCTTCGGCCGAGCGTCGTTGCAGGTCGGAATAGGACAACAGGAAGGCGAGGGCGGCGAGCGGAATCAGGGCTGCCGCGATATGGGCGAACAGGCGGCGGTCGAGCCGGGTGCTGTTGGGGGGCAGTTTACTCCATGGCACTGATCTTCACCGCCGAACCCGGAGAGATGGAAAGGACAGCCTCGACAACGCGATCCGATCCGAAGTCGCTGGCGGAGTCCGCGCCCAGAAGGATGGCGAGCCGGCTTCTCGCCCGGTTGACCCGGCTTTTTACCGTGCCGATGGCGCAGCCGCAAATCTCCGCCGCCTCCTCGTAGGAGAAGCCGGAGGCGCCGATCAGGATCAGTGCTTCGCGCTGGTCGTCGGGCAGTTGGTCGAGGGCGCGGCAGAAGTCGTCCAGATCGAGATAGCCGGTCTGGTTCGGCTGGGAGGCCAGCATCGCGGAGTAGCGGCCGTCGACGTCCTGGACCTCCCGTTTCTGCTTGCGGTGGGTGGAATAGAGCGTGTTGCGCAGGATGGTGAACAGCCAGGCCTTCATGTTGGTGCCCGGCTCGAAGCGGCCGAGATTGGCCCAGGCCTTCACCAGGGCTTCCTGGACCAGATCGTCGGCGCGGTCGCCCATGCCCACCAGCGACGCCGCGAAGGCGCGCAGGCTGGGGATGCAGGCCACCATCTCGTCGCGAAGCTCGGCTTTCGTCTCGCTCATTCCCCGCGCTCCCCTTCGGCCGCGGACGGGTCTTCGTCCGCAAGTCGCTGCAGCAGGTCCTGGAACCGGTCGGGCAGGGGCTGGGTGAGGATCTGGTTGTAATAGGTCTGCAACTGGTTGGTGATGCGCGTGTGCACGTCGCCATCGCTGGGGCGCGGTGGCTCTTTTGGCAGGGCCTTCTCGCTGAAGTTGAGCATGCGGGGATATTCCTTCTTCGGCTTCGGGCAGGTAAACGCACGAGCGAGATCTTGGTTCCATTCACCCTCGGAAAATTCCGCAAGGGTAGAATCCAGACAGGAACCGGACGCAGGCCTCACGCCGCCCTTGGCCGCGAGGGGCCCGCCAGCAGCCACAGCAGGAAGCCGAGCACCGGAAGCAGCAGGATGAGGACGACCCAGATCACCTTGGCGCCCGTCGAAGCGCCCGAACCGACGATCTTGACGATCGCGTAGACATCCAGAACCAGAATGACGAGGCCGAGCAGGCCTCCCACCTCGATACCCATCTGCGGGCTCCTTTCCGCGCCAAAACCGCGACGCGCCGGCCGGGTGGGGGATCCACCTCGGCCGGACTGGCGGCGTACAGGAGAGGAACGTCGGGCTCGGGCGTTCGGTTCCGGCATGGGGCGGGGAGCGTGCCGGCCTATTGGTATTGCGGCGGGATGTTCTCGCGGAAGATCAACTCCATCTTCAGCGGCGGGCGCAGGCCGGCGCCCGCGGTTGGCTGTGCGAAGCGGGCCAGCGTCTCGCCGATCACCTGGTCCGGGTCGGAGTTGATCACCGCGTCCATCGTGCCCTCGATCAGGAGGCGGCGGGTGTCGGCGGTCAGGCCGTGGCCGATGAAGACGACCCGCTCGCCCATGCCCTTTTCCGCCAGCGCCCGGCCGATGCCGTCCGAGGCGCCGCCGACATTGTAGATGCCGACGAGGTCCGGGTTCTGGTCGATCAAGGAGCGGGCATGGTGGTAGTTCTGGTTGCGGTCGTCATGGCCCTCGCGCATGCCGATGATCCGAAGGCCCGGATAGGCTTCCTCCAAGAGGCCGAGAAAGCCCATTTCGCGCTCCGCATGGGCGCGGTAGGTGCGGCTGCCGGCGACCAGCGCGACGCTGCCCTCGCGGGCGCCGCAGAAGCGGCCGAGCAGCAGCGCCGCCGTGCGGCCGGCCGACTGGTTGTCGAGCCCGACATAGGCCTCGCGCGCCGGGTGCGGCAGGTCGGAGACGATGGTGACGAGCCGGGTGCCGGCGGCGCTCACCTCTTCCGCCGCCTCGCGCACCAAGGGGTGGTCGATCGCCATGAAGGCGATGCCGTCGGCCCAGCGGGCGTGGTGGCGGAGCGCCGCGGCCAGCGCGCCGGCATCGAAGCTCTCGATGAAGAAGCAACGCAGCGGCGGGGCATCGCGCGTCTGGGTGTCGGCGACGCCGCGCACCTTGTCGCCGAGCAGGCGCAGATAGGGGTTGCTGCCCATCGGCAGCAGGAAGGCGACGTTCGGCGGGCGCTGGCCGCCCAGCCTCTCGCGCTCCTCCGCGCTCATGTAGCCGATCTCCACCGCCGCCGAAAGCACCCGGTCGGCCGTGCGCTCCTTGACGCCCTTGCGCCGGTTCAGCACCCGGTCGACGGTCGCCAGCGACACCCCGGCCGCTGCGGCCAGGTCGGCCATGGAAGGGATCTGGGAGGGGAGCTGGATCTCTCCTGAGGGCACCTCAAAAAACCTCAATAATTGATGTTTGACGTGATGCTCATGGCTTCGTAGCCTTTTGTCAAGAGGAACGGGTTTCCGGCAAGATTTCCTGCCTTGCCCGTCAAAATACCTCATGGAGGCCGAAGGAGACGGCCGCCTCGATCCATCATGGGAGGATGCAATGACCAGACAGTTGTTTTCCGTCAGCCGGCGCGGCGCGCTGGCGCTCGGCCTCGGCGCGGGCGCCTTCGCCCTGGCGCCCGGCTTTGCCCGCGCCCAGTCGCTGACCCTGCGCTACGGCCACAACAACGAGCCGGCCAGTGTCGCCGGCGCCCAGGCTGACTGGTTCGCGGAAGCCGTCGGAAAGCATTCCGGCGGCGACATCGCCGTCCAGGTCTATCCGTCCTCGCAGCTCGGCAAGCTGCAGGAGCTGGCCGAGGCGGTCTCGCTCGGCACCATCGCCTTCTCGCACAACACCGCCGGCGGCATCGGTTCGCTCTATGAGCCCTTCGCCGCGCTCGACACGCCCTATCTCTACCGCGATGTCGATCACCTGATGAAGGTGATGGACATCAATTCGCCGGTGATGCGCGAGCTGAATGAAGGCCTGATCCAGGCGGCCAATGTGCGGGTGATTTACGCCCATTATTTCGGCCGCCGCAATCTCACCGCCAACAAGGCGGTGTACCGGCCGGAGGACCTTGCCGGCGAGAAGATCCGCGCCGTGCCTTTCCCGATCTACCAGGCTGCCGTCGAGGGCATGGGCGCGGCCCCCGTTCCGGTCGACTGGTCGGAGGTGCCGACGGCGCTTGCCACCGGCATCGTCGCGGGGCAGGAAAACCCGGTCAACGTCATCCTCAACGTCAAGCTCTTCGACGTGCAGTCGCATCTGATGCTGACCGGCCACATGTCGAATGCCGAGGTCGTCGTCATGAACGAGGACGCCTGGCAGGCCCTGTCGCCGGCGCAGAAGGAGGCGGTCGCCGCCGCCGCGCTGGAGATCCGCGAGCGCGCCACCAAGGCGATCGAGGACAATGAGGAGAAGGACACCGAGGCGCTGCGCGAGGCCGGCATGACGGTGATCGGCCCCGAAGACGGGCTCGATGTCGAGGCCTTCCGCGCCTCGGTCAGCAAGCTCGTCGACGAGCGCTTCGGCGCCAAATACGGTGCGCTCTACGAGAAGATCCGGGCGATCTCCTGATCTCCCGGACACGGATGAAAAGGGTGCGGCGATGACCGGCGCGACTGATCCCGTCCTCCCTGATCCCGTTCTCCCTGGTCCGGTACCGCCGGGCGGCAGGCTGCTGGCGGGTGCGGCGGGCGCCTGCCGCACCCTTGCCGTGCTGCTGCTGGTGGCGATGAGCGTGCTGGTCGTCGGCCAGGTGCTCGGCCGCAACCTGCTCGATCTCGGCATGCCCTGGGCGGACGAGCTCGCCCGCTTCTGCGGCGTCGCGCTGGTCTTCCTCTGCGTGCCGCTGCTCGCCCTTCAGGGCCGGCATGTGGCGGTGGAGCTGGTGCCGATGGCGCTGCCGGCGCCGGCCCGGCGCTGGACCGGCCTGGTGGTCGAGCTCTGCATCCTCGCCTTCGCGCTGTTCTTCCTCTTCGGGCTCTACCGCTTCCTCGGGCGGGCGTGGAAATTCGCCACCCCGACCCTCGGCATCCCCAATTGGGTGTTCTACGCGCCCGCCGTGGTCGCCATGGCACTGCTGGCGCTGGTCACCCTTGCCCGCCTCGTCGCGCTGCTTCGCGGCGAGACGCCCCCCGGTTCCGATCAGGCCCTGCCATGAGCCTCGTGCTGCTCCTTGTCTTTTCCGCCGCGCTGCTGCTCGGCGCGCCGATCGCCGTCGCCCTCGGCCTTGCCTCGGCGGTCGCCATCGTCGGCTTCGACCTGCCGCTGCATGTGCTGGCGCAGCGCGGCATCAATGCGCTCGATTCGACGCCGCTGCTCGCCGTGCCGCTGTTCATCCTGGCGGCGAGCCTGCTCAACGCGATGGGCGTCACCACCCATATCTTCGACCTGGTGCGGCTCGTCGTCGGGCGCATCCGCGGCGCGGTCGCGCAGGTGTCGATCCTGGTCAGCCTGATCTTTTCCGGCGTCTCGGGCGCCGCGCTCGCCGATATCGGCGCGCTCGGCAAGATCCAGATCGACCAGATGTCGGGCCAGGGCTACCGGCGCGATTTCGCCGCCGGCATCACCATCGCGGCGGCGACCATCGGCCCGATCTTCCCGCCCTCGATCCCGCTGATCATCTATGCCAGCGTCACCAATGTCTCGGCGGTGCAATTGCTGGTCGCCGGCATCGTCCCGGCGCTGCTGATCACCCTCTTCCTGATGCTGCAGGTCGCCGTCATGGCGCGGCTCTACAATCTGCCGCGCGACACGGTCAGCCCGTCGCTCCGTGCCGTCGCCCGCAAGGCGGTGATCTCGCTGCCGGCGCTGGCCGCGCCGGTGATCCTGATCGGCGGGCTGCTCAGCGGCTATTTCGGCCCGACCGAGGTCGCCGGCGTCACCGTCGCCTATGCGCTCGCCATCGGCTTTCTGGTCTATCGCACGCTGACCTTTAGGTCCGTGTGGGAAAGCCTGCGCGAAACGGTGGAGGCGACCGCCGGCATCCTCTTCATCGTCTCGACGGCCGCCGTCTTCGCCTGGGTGCTCACCCTCGACCAGGTGCCGGCGATGGCCGGGCAAATGCTGCTCGGCCTCTCCGACAATCCGCTGGTGCTGCTGCTGCTGGTCAACGTGCTGCTGCTCGTCGTCGGCATGTTCCTGGAGTCCATCGCGGCGATCCTGATCATCGCGCCGATCGTTGCCCCGGCGCTGCATCAGGCCGGCGTCGATCCGCTGCAGCTCGGCATCGTCTTCGTGCTCAACCTGATGATCGGCCTGCTGACGCCGCCCATCGGCATGAGCCTCTACATGGTCTCCATCGTCTCGAAGATGCCGGTGCACTCGGTCATCCGCGGCGTGCTGCCCTTCTTCCTGCCGCTCGTTCTGTCGCTGCTGGTCGTCTCGGCCGTGCCGGCGGTGTCGACCTGGCTGCCCCGTCTTCTCTCGCAATAGGATTTGTCATGAGCAGGTTTCTCGGCGCAATCCGCCAGCTCGGCTATGTCGTCGACGACATCGAGGCGGCGATGGAGCATTGGCACAAGGTCATGGGCGTCGGCCCGTGGTTCTACAATCCCAAGGTGCCGATCGAGGACTACCGCTATGACGGCCAGTCCTTCGAGGTCCACAATTCCGTGGCGCTCGCCAACAGCGGCGAGGTGCAGGTCGAGCTGATCCAGACCCGCAACGACGCCCCGTCGATGTATCGCGACTTCCGCCTTGCCGGCCATCGCGGGCTGCAGCATGTCGCCTACTGGACGCAAGCTTACGATGCCGATCTCGCCCGCATGGAAGCGCAAGGCTTCCGCGTCAAGATGAGCGGCAAGGTCGGGGCGAACGGGCGCTTTGCCTATTTCGACCGCGAGGCCCATCCCGGCACGGTGATCGAACTGTCCGAGGTGATGGGGCCGAAGGGCCGGATGTTCGACATGATCCGCAAGGCCTCCGAAGGCTGGGACGGCAGCGATCCGGTCCGCCCCTTCCCTGACCTTTCGTCGATCTGAGGCGCGTCATGCGGGCGATCCCCCTCAAACCCGGCAGCGTCGAGGCGACCTATCTGGTCGAGACGCCGCTCGATCCGCAAAGGATTGCGGCGATCATGGCCGGCGAGCAGAGCTGCGGCACCTTCGTGCGGGTGGCCGGCGAGAGCGACGAGTTGCGGGCCCGTGCCGGCGCCGAGGTTCTCGCCGTGGAAGAACTGGCGCCGGCGACCGCCCCGAGCCTTGCCAGCGCGTGGCTGGAGCGGCAGGGCACGCCCGGCCCCTGGCGGCGCGCGCGGGTGCGCATCGCCTATCCGCTCGCCAATATCGGCGCCAACCTGCCGACCCTTGCCGCGACGGTTGCCGGCAATCTCTACGATCTCGGCGAGGTCACGGGGCTGCGCCTCGTCGACGTCGCCCTGCCGCAGGCCTATCGCGCCCGCTTCGACCTGCCGCGGCACGGCGTTGCCGGCACCCGCGCGGCGCTCGGCGTCGCTGATCGGCCGCTGTTCGGCACGATCATCAAGCCGAATGTCGGCCTCAGCGCCGACGAGATCGCCGCCCTCGTCGCGGACCTGTGCGAGGCCGGCGTCGATTTCATCAAGGACGACGAGATCTGCGCCGACCCGGTGCATGCGCCGCTGGAGGCACGCGTCCGCGCGGTGATGGCGCAGGTGCGGGCCTATCGCGAGCGCACCGGCCGCGATGTCATGGTCGCCTTCAACATCACCGACGAGCTCGACGCCATGCGCCGCCATGCCGATCTGGTGGAGCGCGAGGGCGGGTCCTGCGTCATGGCCAGCCTCAACTGGTGCGGCCTGTCGGCGATGCAGTCGCTGCGCCGCTCGACGCCGCTTGTCGTGCACGGCCATCGCAACGGCTTCGGCGCCGTCTCCCGCCATCCGCTGCTCGGCATCGGCTTTAACGCCTATCAGGCGCTCTATCGCCTTGCCGGTATCGACCACATGCATGTGCACGGCATCGGCGGCAAGTTCTCCGACGCTCCGGGTGAGGTCGAGGCAGCGGCGCGCCGCTGCCTTGAGCCGCTTGCCATTGACGCGCCGGATGCCTCCGACGCGGTGATGCCGGCCTTTTCCTCCGGTCAGTGGGCCGGCACCCTGCCGGTCACCGCGCGCGCGGCCGGGTCCAGCGATTTCCTGTTCATGGCCGGCGGCGGCATTCTCGCCCATCCTCTGGGCCCGGCGGCGGGCGTCGCCAGCCTGCGCCAGGCCTGGGAGGCGGTGGCGGCGAACGAGGATCTGGAGCAGGCCGCAAGCTCGCGGCCGGAGCTTGCCGGCGCCCTGGCGTTTTTCGGGGGGCGGGGATGAGCGGCTATGTCTTCATCGGCGACGACTTCACCGGTGCGTCCGACACGCTGGCGACGCTCGCCGAGGCCGGCATCGCTGCGCGCCTGTGCCTGGAAGGTTGCGGCTTGTCCCACCTGCCGGAGACGCCGCGCGGGCGGGGCGCATTTCCCGCCGTCGGCATCGCCACCGACTTTCGTGCCTGCGCGCCCTCCGAGGTCGAGCCGCGCCTGCGGGCGCTGATGCCTTTGGTGCGGGCGCGGCACCCCCGTTTCATGCACTACAAGATCTGTTCCACCTTCGATTCGGCGCCGCATGTCGGCAGCATCGGCGCGGCCGTCGCCGTGCTGGAGGAGGAGCTGTCGCCGGCGCTCACCGTCATCGTCGGCGGCCAGCCAAGCCTGCGGCGCTTCTGCCTGTTCGGCACGCTGTTCGCGGCCGGCCCGGACGGTGAGGTGCATCGCATCGACCGCCATCCGGTGATGAGCCGGCATCCGGTGACGCCGATGGGCGAGGCGGACCTGCGCCGGCATCTGTCCGCCCAGGGGCTCAGTGACATCGCTCTGCTGGCGCGGCCCGACCTTGCCGATGCGGCCGCCCATCTCGCCGCGATGGCGGACGGTACGGGCCGCCGGGTGCTGGTCGATGCGGTCGACGACACGGATATCGAGATGCTGGGCCTTGCCCTGTCGCTGCTGGAAACCCACGGCCGGCCGCTGCTGCTGGTCGGAGCGAGCGGCGTTGCCGAGGCGGTGGCAGGACGTGCAGGGGGCGAGGCAGGGGGCGAGGCGCTCGCGGCTCCCGCTGTCCGCGCCGGGCCGCGCCTGGCGCTGGCCGGCAGCCGCTCGGCGGCCACAGCCGCCCAGGTGGCCGCCGCCACGCGCTATGCCTGCCTGCCGCTCGGCCCTGGCGATCTGGAGGGGACGGGGCGCGAGGACTGCGCCGCCCGCTGCGCAGGGATGCTGGCGCGGGGGGCGAATGTGCTCGCCCATCTGCGGCCGGACGCCGATTACGGGATTGCCCCGGACGCGCTGTCGGAACGGCTGGCGGAGCTTGCTGCGCGCATCGCCGCCCTGCAGCCCCTTGCCGGTCTTGCGGTGGCCGGCGGCGACACGTCGGGGGCGGTGGTGCGCCGGCTCGGCTTCGACAGCCTCTCCTTCGAGGGCCGCGCCGGCTCGGGCGTCGCCGTCTGCCGCGGCCATGCGCCGGGCAGGGCCCTCGACGGCCTGCGGCTGCTGCTCAAGGGCGGGCAGGTCGGCCCGCTCGATCTGTTCGACCGGTTCGCCGCCTGAGGCGCCCGCCGTTCAGGCGCCGCGCGGCAGGTGGATCGAGTTGGCGATCTCGATCAGGCGCGGCGCCAGCTCGCTGCGCACCCGCTCCACGCTCCATTTCAGGCTCGACACCGAGCATTGCACGGTGGCGACGGGCCGGCCGTCGCCGGACATGATCGGCGCGGCGATGCCGATCTCGCTCATGATGTTCTCGCTATGGGTCAGTCCGTAGCCGCAGGCCGCCGCCTCCTCGACGGCTTCGGCGATCTTGCTCCGGTCGGTGGTGGTTTTCGGCGTCAGCACCTTGATCGGCCAGGTCTCGACCGCTTCCTTGCGTTCCGCCTCACTCAGCCGTGCGATCATCGCCCGCCCGCTGGAGGTGGTCAGCGCCGACAGCCGCCGCCCGGCCACCATCGCTCCGAAGGCGGTGAGTTGGGTCGGGATGCGGATGACATAGACGATCTCCCGGCCGGCGAGCCTTGCCACATTGACGCGCTCGCCGAGCGAGCGGCCGAGCTCGATCGCCTTCGGCATGGCGAGTTGCACCAGCGGGTCGGCCCACAGATAGGCATTGCCCAGTTCCAGGAACTTGATCGAGGGGCTGTAACGCCGCGATTCCGGGTCCTTGTTGAGAAAGCCGGTCTTGTACAGCGTGTTGGTCAGGCGTTGGGCGGCGCTCTTGTCCAGCCCGGTGAGGTCGGCGATCTCGGTCAGCCCGAGCACCGTGTGATGCTCGTCGAACAGGCTCAGCACCCGCAAGCCCTTCTCCAGCGAGCCCACGAACAACGTGTCCTGCTTTTCCCTCGCCATCGTCCTCTCCTTTTTTGGGAGCCGTGCGTCGAGGATCTTGCGCCGGCCCGTTGCTGCATTCTTGACACATTCCAAACTGCTCAATACGCTGAACCATAATACGGTCAATCGTATTAGTATATAATAATCGAAACCAGAGGAACCGGCTCACCACCGGTTGAATGAGCAGATGAAGACACGCCTCCTGATGAGCTCCGTTGCCTTGGCCGTCGTCATGACTGCCGGCAGCGCCCTGGCCGACAAGGCCAACGACACGCTGAACGCCGCCTTCACCAAGGAACTGGAATCGGTCGACAGCTATTTCAATTCGGCCCGCGAGGGCGTCATCCTGCAGCGCTCGATCTGGGACGGCCTGCTCTATCTCAACCAGGAGACCGGCGAGTACGAGGGCAACCTTGCGACCTCCTGGACCTGGGTCGACGACACCACGCTGGAGCTGAAGCTGCGCGAGGGCGTCACCTTCCACAATGGCGAGGAGTTCGACGCCGACGACGTGGTCTACACGGTCGAGTTCGTTTCCAAGCCGGAGAACGGCGTCGTCACCCAGCGCAACGTCAACTGGATGAAGGGCGCGGAGAAGGTCGACAAGTACACCGTCCGCATCTTCACCAATGGTCCGTTCCCGGCCGCGCTCGAATATCTCGCCGGCCCGGTGTCGATCTATCCGAACGAGTATTACGCCGAGGCCGGCCCGGCCGGCATGGCGCTGAAGCCGGTCGGCACCGGTCCCTACCGGGTCGAGAGCGTCGAGCCGGGCAAGCGCTTCGTGCTGAAGAAGTACGAGGGCTATCACGGCGGCCCGAAGGGCATGGCCTCGATCGGCACGGTCGACATCCGCACCATTCCCGACATCAACACCCAGCTCGCCGAACTGTTCAGCGGCGGCCTCGACTTCATCTGGGGCGTGCCGGCCGACCAGGCCGAGAAGCTGGCGCTGATGGACCGGCTGACGGTGGTCAACGAGAGCACCATGCGCATCGGCTATCTGGAGCTGGACGCGGCTGGCCGCAGCGGCGCCGACAATCCGATGACCAACAAGCTGGTGCGTCAGGCGATCAACCATGCGATCGACCGCCAGACCATCATCGACAGCCTGCTCAAGGGCGCCTCGAAGGTGGTCGACGCGGCCTGCTTCCCGACCCAGTTCGGCTGCGAGCTGGATGTCACCGCCTATGAGTTCGATCCGGAGAAGGCCAAGGCGCTGCTTGCCGAGGCCGGCTATCCGAACGGCTTCTCGGTCGACTTCTACGCCTATCGCGACCGCTCCTATGCGGAGGCGATGCTGTCCTATCTCGCCAATGTCGGCATCCAGGCCAACCTGAAGTACCTGCAGTACTCGGCCCTGCGCGATCTGCGTCACAAGGGCGAGACCAGCATGAGCTTCCAGACCTGGGGCTCCTACTCGATCAACGACGCCTCGGCGATCACCAGCCAGTTCTTCAAGCACGGGGCGGAGGACTTCGCCCGCGACGACGAGGTGCTGGCCTGGCTCGACGTCGCCGACACCTCGGTCGACCCCGAGGTGCGCAAGGAGTACTACTCCAAGGCAATCAAGAAGATCGCCGACGAGGCGTATTGGGTGCCGCTGTTCTCCTACAACGCGAACTACGTGTTCACGAAGGAAGCGGACTTCACCCCGACCCCGGACGAGGTCGTGCGTTTCTTCCACGTTCGCTGGAACTAACGTCAGACTGCGGCCCGCACCCGGCTTTGCTTTCGCCGGGTGCGGACCCCGCGTCCTTCGCAGCCTCGCCATGCCTGGGCGACCCTCCGCCTCCCGTTTCGGAGCGCGGCGGGAGCGGGCATTGGCCGGCGCGTTTCGCTCCGCCCCCCGCTTGTTGCGGCGCCTGACGATCGGAACCCGAGATGCTTATGTTCACCCTGAAACGGCTGGGGCTCGCCATCCTGGTGACCTTCACCGTGTCGCTGCTGAGCTTCAGCCTGCTGTTCATGGCCGGCGATCCGGCCTCGGCGATCGCCGGCGAGAACGCCACCGCCACCGACATCGAAGCGATCCGCGCGCTCTACGGGTTCGACCGGCCCTTCCTGGTGCAATATGCCGACTGGCTGTTCGGCGCCCTGTCCGGCGATTTCGGCCAGAGCTACTATTTCAAGATGCCGGTCTCGGTGCTGATCGCCGAACGGCTGTCGACGACGATGCTGCTCGGCGTCTGCGGCATTTCCTTCGCCCTGCTCACCGCCATTCCGCTCGGCGTCGCGGCGGCGATGCGGCCCAATTCGCTGATCGACCGCACCGCGCTGTTCCTGTCGGTGATGGGCCAGGCGATGCCGAGCTTCTGGTTCGGCCTGGTGCTGATCGTCGTCTTCTCGATCCAGCTCGGCTGGCTGCCGCCGTCCGGCTCCTCGACCTGGCGGCACTTCATCATGCCGACCATCGTGCTCGGCTATTACGCCATGCCGGCGATCATGCGCCTGACGCGCGCCGGCATGCTGGAGGTGCTCAACGCCGACTATATCCGCACCGCGCGGGCCAAGGGCGCCAGCGAGACGCGGGTGATGTTCAAGCATGCGCTGCGCAACGCGGTGGTGCCGGTGGTCAGCCTCGCCGCGGTGCAGATGGGCTTCATGCTCGGCGGCTCCATCGTCGTGGAGTCGATCTTCGCCCTGCATGGCGCCGGCTATCTCGCCTGGGAATCGATCGGCCGCAACGACCTGCCGACCGTGCAGGCGCTGATCCTGATCTTCTCCTGCTTCTATATCGTCTTCACGTTCCTGTCGGATCTGGTCAATGCCTGGCTCGATCCGCGCATCCGGGTGGGCTGATCCGACATGGCACGCACCATCGAAACCGTCGCGGAAGAGCTCCGCATCCCGAGCCCGGCCGCCCAATTGCGCAAGCGCGTCTTCGGCCATTACGGGCTGGTCTTCGGCCTTTGCGCCCTCGCCATCGTCGTGGCGCTGGCGGTGT
The DNA here is from genome assembly GCF_900185745.1 of Stappia sp. TSB10GB4. Taxonomy (NCBI): domain Bacteria; kingdom Pseudomonadati; phylum Pseudomonadota; class Alphaproteobacteria; order Hyphomicrobiales; family Stappiaceae; genus Stappia; species Stappia sp. TSB10GB4. The sequence continues at coordinate 234,895 of NZ_FYAV01000057.1, forward strand.
TCGCGCCGCTCTTGACGCCGCACGACCCCTACGCCCAGGACCTGATGGGGCGGATGAAGCCGCCGTTCTGGATGGCCGGGGCCGACCCCGACCACCTGCTCGGCACCGACTATCTCGGGCGCGACTATCTCGCCCGGCTGCTGTACGGGGCGCGCATCTCGCTTGCCATCGGCCTGTTCGCGGCGCTGATCTCCGGCCTCATCGGCACGGCGATGGGCGTTGCCGCCGGCTATTTCGGCGGCCGGGTCGATCTCGTCGTCACCTTCCTGATCAACGTGCGCCTCGCCATGCCGGTGGTGCTGGTGGCGCTCGCCGTCGTCGCCATTCTCGGCGGCTCGCTGCAGGTGGTGGTCTGCGTCCTCGGCCTGCTCTTGTGGGACCGGTTCGCGGTGGTCATGCGCTCCTCGGTGCTGCAGGTGCGCGACCTTGAATATGTCAATGCCGCCAGGGCCATCGGCTGCTCGACCCGGCGCATCATCCTGCGCGAGATCATGCCGAACGTGGTCAACAACCTGATCGTCGTGGCGACGCTGGAAATGGCCCATGCCATCCTGCTGGAGGCGGCGCTGTCGTTCCTCGGCCTCGGCGTGCAGCCGCCGACCCCGTCCTGGGGCCTGATGATCTCCGAAGGCAAGCAGATGATGCTGTTCGAGCCCTGGCTGATCGCCATCCCGGGCGTCGCGCTGTTCGTCCTGGTGCTGGCCATCAACCTGCTCGGCGACGGGCTGCGCGACGTCACCGCGCCGGAAAACAGGGGCTGAGAGCGATCATGAGCGAACCCGTCCTCAGGGTAGAAAACCTCACCATCGACATCCCGATGGCCCAGGGCACGCTGCATGCGGTGCGCGGCATCGACTTCGAGCTGAAGCGCGGCGAGACGCTGTGTATCGTCGGCGAGAGCGGCAGCGGCAAGTCGCTGACCTCGCTCGCCATCATGGGCCTCTTGTCGAAGAAGATGCGCTGCAATGCGGCGAGGCTCGACTTTTCCGGCATCGACCTGCGCCAGCAGTCGCCCCGCGCCATGCGGGCGCTGCGCGGCGACCGCATGGCGATGATCTTCCAGGAGCCGATGACCTCGCTGAACCCGGCCTATACCATCGGCGACCAGTTGATGGAGGCGCTGCAGCTTCACCGGCCGGTCGGCCGGGCCGAGGCGCGGGCCCGCGCCATCGAGCTGCTCGGCAAGGTCGGCATCACCGCGGCGGAAAGCCGGCTCTCGCAATATCCGCACCAGCTCTCGGGCGGGTTGCGCCAGCGGGTGATGATCGCCATGGCCTTGATGTGCGAGCCGGAGCTGATCATCGCCGACGAGCCGACCACCGCGCTCGACGTCACCATCCAGGCGCAGATCCTGCGCCTGCTCGCCGATCTGCAGCGCGAGATGAACATGGCGATGATCCTGGTCACCCACGATCTCGGCGTCGTCGCCCGCATCGCCGACAAGGTGGTGGTGATGTATGCCGGCGAGGTGGTGGAAAAGGGCAGCGCCCGCGAGATCTTCGAGACCCCGCGCCACCCCTATACGCGCGGCCTGCTGCGCTGCATCCCGGTTCCGGGCAAGACCAGGCCCGGCGAGCATCTCGGCTCGATCCCCGGCATCGTGCCCTCGCTGATCGGCCATATGGACGGCTGCGCCTTCCGCTCGCGCTGCGACGTGGCGGAAGTCGCTTGTGCCTCGGACGTGCCGGTCCGCCGCACCGGCGAGGATCACATGTATCGCTGCATCCACGAGGTCCAGCCAGGAGCCCCGTCATGAGCACCACCACGACGACCCAAGCTGCCGCGGCCCAGGCCGTCGCGCCCGAAGCCGGCGCCACTCCCGTTCTCGAGCTTGCCGCCGTCACCAAGACCTACCGGGTCAAGCAGGGCATGTTCTCCGCCGCCAAGCCCCTGCATGCGCTCGGCGGCGTCAGCCTCCGGATCTATCGCAAGGACGTGCTCGGCCTTGTCGGCGAGAGCGGCTGCGGCAAGTCCACGCTCGCCAAGATCCTGCTCGGCCTGGAGGCGCCGACCTCGGGCCAGGTGCTGATCGACGGGCGCGAGGTCACGGCGCGCGAGCGCACCGTGCTCGCCCGCCGCATCCAGCCGATCTTCCAGGACCCCTATTCCTCGCTCAATCCGCGCAAGAGCATCGAGGACATCATCGCCCTGCCGCTGGTGGTCCACAAGATCGGCGACAGCGCCTCGCGGGCGAAGTCCGTCGCCCGCATGCTCGATCTCGTCGGCCTGCCGCAGCGGGTGCTGCGCGGCTATCCCAACCAGCTCTCCGGCGGCCAGCGCCAGCGCGTCGCCATCGCCCGCGCCCTGGTGATGAACCCGGAGATCGTCATCTGCGACGAGCCGACCTCGGCGCTCGACGTGTCGGTGCAGTCGCAGATCCTCAACCTGCTCGGCGACCTGCGCGAGGAACTCGGCCTCACCTATCTGTTCATCAGCCACAATCTGGCGGTGGTCGAGCATCTGGCGACCCGCGTTGCCGTCATGTATCTCGGCAAGATCGTCGAGGAGGCGCCGGCGGCCGACCTCTTCGCCGGCCCGCGCCATCCCTACACGCAGGCGCTGCTGGACTCGGTGCTGACGCCGGACCCGAACCTCTCCGTGCCCGACACCCATCTCGGCGCGACCTATCCCAACCCGATCGACCCGCCCTCCGGCTGCCATTTCCATCCGCGCTGCGCCAGCGCGCTGGAGATCTGCAAGACCACCCCGCCGCCCCATGTCAGGAGCGCGCAGGGCCATGTCGACTGCCACCTGCACGCCGTTCCCGCCCATTGATGCCCTGCTGACGTCCCGTTCCCCTCCCGCCCGGTGAAGACCCGCCCATGAGCAACCTGTCGCGCACCCAGTCCGTGCGAAAGCATGTCCTCGAGACAAGAGGCGGCGTCGTCGCCTCGCAGCACCGGGTGGCCGCCGAGATCGGCGCCGCCGTCCTTGCCGCCGGCGGCGATGCGGTGGACGCGGCGGTCGCCGTCTCCTTCGCCGTCGGCGTCGTCGAGCCGTGGATGAGCGGCCCGGCCGGGGGCGGCGCCATGGTGGTCTGGCGCGAGGGCGAGCAGCAGGCGCACAGCGTCAATTTCGGCATGCGCTCGCCCGCCGGCCTCGATCCGGCCGACTATCCGCTGTCCAGCGACGGCAAGGCCGGCGACCTGTTCCCCTGGCCGGCGGTCGAGGGGGATCGCAACGTCCAGGGCGCCACGGCGATCGCGGTCCCCGGCACCGTCGCCGGCATGGAACTGGCGCATGCCACCTGGGGCCGGATGGGGTGGAAGGACCTCGTCCTGCCGGCGGCCGAACTTGCCGCAAAGGGCATGCTGGTCGACTGGTATGCGTCGCTGATCATCGCCTCGGTCGCCCGCGACCTTGCCAGGGATGTGGACGCGGCGGCGATGTTCCTCGACGACGGGGTCTGGCCGAAATCCGCCGGCTGGACGGCGATTTCCGACATCCGCCTCGACCAGACCCGGCTGGCCGACACGCTGCGCCGCATCGCGGAAGGCGGCGCGCGCGATTTCTACGAGGGCGACATCGCCGCGGCGATGGCCGCCGATGTCCAGGCCAAGGGCGGCTCGCTGTCGCAGGCCGACCTTGACGCCTACCGGCCGGTGCTCGCTCCCGCGCTCAAGACCTCCTATCGCGGCGGCACCGTCCACACCGCGCGCGGGCTGACGGCCGGCGCCAATCTGGTCGAGTGTCTGGCGATGATGGAGGCGGCCTTCCTGCCGGCCTCCGCGCCGGACGGCACCAGCTATGCCGAGATGGCCCGCGCCCTGTCGGTCGCTTACGCGCGGCGCCTGCGCGAAATGGGCGACACCGGCGAGGCGGAGGCCTCCGGCACGCCGTCCTGCACCACCCATTTCAGCGTCGTCGACCGGCACGGCAACATGTGCGCCGTCACCCAGACGCTGCTGTCGGTGTTCGGCTCGCGCGTCGTCTCGCCCTCGACGGGCCTGCTCATGAACAACGGCATCATGTGGTTCGACCCCGAGCCCGGCAAGCCGAACTCGCTGGCGCCGAACAAGGCCTGCTTGATGAATGTCTGCCCGGCGGTCGGCAGCAAGGACGGCCGGCGCTTCGCCATCGGCGCCTCGGGGGGCCGCAAGATCCTTCCCGCCGTGCTCAATCTCACCTCCTTCCTGCTGGACTTCGACATGTCGCTGGAGGCGGCGTTCCACCAGCCGCGCATCGACAACAGCGGCGGCGCGGCGATCCTCGCCGACGAGACGCTGCCGCAGCCGGTCCTTGCCGCGCTTGCCGCCGTCCATCCGGTGACGGCGACCCGCCGCACCGTCTTCCCCTACGCCTTCGCCTGCCCGGCCGGCGTCTTGCGGCAGGACGGCATGAACATGGGCTGCACGGAGATCATGTCGCCATGGGGCGACGCCGTGCCCGAAACCGAGGGAGCCTGACATGGCGAACCGTGAGAGCGCCATCGCGCGCATCGACAATTACCTTTCGAGCGGCGGCTACGAGAGCGAGCTGGCCCGCATGCTCGCCTTCGAGACCGAGAGCCAGGACCCGTCCCGCCGGGCGGAGCTGATGCGCTACCTGGTCGAGGAGATGGAGCCCAAGCTCACCGGGCTCGGCTTCTCCTGCCGCATCATGACCAATCCGGTCGACCCGTCCGTGCCCTTCCTCTTCGCCGAGCGCATCGAGGATCCGGCCTTCGAGACCGTCCTCACCTATGGCCATGGCGACGTCATCCGCGCCCAGACCGACCAGTGGCGCGAGGGGCTGCATCCCTTCCGCCTGGTGCGCGAGGGCGACAAGCTCTACGGGCGCGGCACCGCCGACAACAAGGGCCAGCACTGCATCAACATCGCGGCGCTGCGGACCATTCTCGAGGAGCGCGGCGCGCTCGGCTTCAACTGCAAGATCATCATCGAGATGGGCGAGGAATGCGGCTCGCCCGGCCTTGCCGAGCTGTTTTCGCAGAACCGCGAGACCTTCGCCGCCGACGTGCTGATCGCCTCCGACGGCCCGCGCCTGCATCCCGACCGGCCGACCCTGTTCATGGGCTCGCGCGGGGCGGTGAATTTCGACCTGCGCGTCGATCTGCGCGAGGGCGCCCACCATTCGGGCAACTGGGGCGGGCTGCTGCGCGACCCGGCCATCGTCCTCGCCCATGCGCTCGCCTCCATCACCGACCGCCGCGGCCAGATCAAGGTGCCGGAATGGCGCCCGACCAGTCTGACCCCGGCGGTGCGCGAGGCGCTGAAGGACTGCCCGGTCGGCGGTTTCGACGGCCCGACCGTCGACACCGACTGGGGCGAGGAGAGCCTCACCCCGTCCGAGCGCGCCTTCGGCTGGAACAGCTTCGCCGTGCTCGCCCAGACCAGCGGCGTTCCTTCCGCCCCGGTCAATGCCATCTCGGGCCGTGCCCATGCCCATTGCCAGCTCCGCTATGTGGTCGGCACCGATCCCGACGACATCCTGCCGGCGCTGCGTCGCCATCTCGATGCCAACGGCTTCGAGATGGTCGAGATCGTCCCGGCGGACCGCGGCTTCTTCCATGCAACGCGTCTCGACCCCGGCCATCCCTGGGTGACGCGCGTCAGGACCTCCATCGAGGCGACCACGGGCAAGAATCTGGCGATCCTGCCCAACCTCGCCGGCTCGCTGCCGAACGAGACCTTCGCCGACATTCTCGGCCTGCCGACCGTCTGGGTGCCGCATTCCTATCCCGGCTGCTCCCAGCACGCGCCGAACGAGCACGCGCTCCATTCCACGACCCGCGAGGCGCTGGCGATGATGGCCGGCCTGTTCTGGGACATCGGCGAGGCGAACGCCGCCCGCGCCGGAAAGGTCGCCGAAGCCACCGCCTGAACCGCGACTGCCTGAACCGCGATCGCCTCAATCGGCAAACCCGCCTGTCCGATCCGTCGCCATCATGCCACAGGTCGGACCGGCGGGGATTACTTGGAGAGGGGGCGGGGACAAGCGCCCTGCCGGCGCCCGCCAGCCTCTCGGGGATAGATCCCGCTTATCCCCCAAACGCCAACGCCCGGACGGGGTCCCGTCCGGGCGTCGATTTTTGAGACGATTGAGAGCGTGCGCGTCAAAATTTCTCGAAATTTTGCAAAATCCGTCTCGAAAATTCTCGAAATTCTATTAGCTGTTGTTTTCGCTCACCTTTTTGGCGCGGCGGCGCTGAAACGCCTTCATCACGGGCCACAGGATCATGGCGAGCGTCGCCGCCGCCAGCACCGCCGAGATCGGCCGGGTCAGCAGCTCTGTCGGATCGCCCCGGCTGATCAAGAGCGCGCGGCGCACGCTCTGCTCGGCCATCGGCCCCAGGATCATGCCCAGGATGATCGGCGCCAGCGGCACGTTCAGCTTTTCCAGCAGGTAGCCGGCCGCGCCCGCCGCCAGCATCACCCACAGGTCGACCGGCCGGCCGTTGATCACATAGACGCCGACGCACATCAGCACCAGGATCGAGGGCACCAGCAGAACGCCCGGAAGCCTTTGAATCTGCGCGAAAATTCGTGTTGCGGCAGCCCCGCCGACGAGCAGGATCAGCACCGAGGTCAGCAGCATCTCGATCATGAAGCCGCCGACCAGCACCGGGTTCTGGTGGAACAGTTGCGGCCCCGGCTGCAGCCCGTGGATCATCAGCGCGCTCAGCACCAGCGCCGCCACCACATTGCCAGGAATGCCAAGGGTCAGCGCCGGAATCATCGAGGCGGCATTGTCGGCATTGTTGCCGCATTCGGCCGCCGCGACGCCTTGCGGGTTGCCCTTGCCGAAGCTTTCCGGCTCGGAACTGGCGCTCCTGGCGGCGTTGTAGCTCAGGAACGCGGCGATGTTGCCGCCCGCCCCCGGCAGCACGCCGACGAAGATGCCGATCAGCGACGAGCGGCCCCAGGTCGGCAGCAGGCTTCGCACCTCGCCCTTGCGGAACGGCACGCTGGCGAGCCGCAACTGGGCGGCCGAAAGGCCTCTAAGATCGCACTTTTCGGCCAGTTGCAGCACCGGCGGCAAGGCGTAGAGGCCGACCAGCACCACCACCAGGTCGAGCCCGCCGAGCAGCCAGGGCTGGCCGAAGGTGAAGCGCGCCTGGCCCGACAGGGAGTCGATGCCGACCGTCCCGACCAGCAGGCCGAGCACCGCCGCCAGGATGCCCTTGACCGGGTCGCTGCCGACCATGACGCCGACCGAGGCCATGCCGAACATGGCGATCCAGAAATATTCGGCCGGCCCGAACTGCAGCGTCGCCCGGGCCAGCAGCGGCCCGACGCTCATCAAGGCCAGCGCGCTGGCGATGCCGCCGATCGCCGACGACCAGCAGGCGATCTTCAGCGCCTTGGCCGCTTCGCCCTTCTCGGCCATCGGGAAGCCGTCGAAAGTGGTGGCGATGGAGGCCGGAGTGCCCGGAATCCGCAGGAGAATCGCCGGAATCGCGCCGCCATACATCGAGCCGTTATAGATGCCGGCGACCATCGCCAGCGCCACCAGCGGGTCCATCGAGTAGGTCAGCGGCAGCAAGAGGGCGATGGCCATCACCGGGTTGAGGCCGGGCAGGGCGCCGATCAGCACGCCGAGCAGCGTCGCCCCCAGCATGGCGGCGAGCGGCCCGGTCGTCAGCACGGCCGAGGCGGCGTTCAGGAAGAAGTCCATCTCAGCCTCCCAGGCGCGAGGCGGCCCAAAGCTCGGCCGGCAGCGGCTTGTTGAGCACCAGCGAGAAGACCGCCCAGACCAGCGCGACGAAGCTCGCCGCGACGACCGCCGTGTAGAGCGGCCGGCGGAAGCCCAGCACTGGCGGCAGCGCCAGCATCAAGAGCGCCGAGGCGGTGTAGAAGCCGAGCGGCAGGATCAGCGCCACGTAGATCACGCCGGCGGCCAGCGCCTTGACGAGGTTGGCCGGCACGTCGACGAGCCGTCGCGGCGCATCGGTTTTCGCGCGGGCGGCGCGCAGCATGACGAGACCGCCGCACAGCGCCAGGACCAGGCCCAGCACCATCGGGTAGGTGCCGCCGGCTCCCTGGTAGGAGCCGCCCTGCCATGCCGCCGCCAGGCCCAGGCCCGCGACGAGCAGGCCAAGGGCGAGGTCCTGGCTGCGTTCCATGTTACTTCGCCAGGCCCAGGGCCTTGGAGACGGCGGCGAGCGCGTCGAACTCGCTCTTCAGCCGCTCGGCGAGCGCCTCGCCCTTGACGACGTTCGGGATCTCGCCGTTGGCGGCCAGGAACTCGACATAGGAGGGATCGTTGACCGCCTCGTCGATGGCGCTCGCGAGGGTGTCGACGATCGCCTGGTCGAGGCCCTTCGGGCCCAGGATCGCCCGCCACAGCAGGGTCTCCTTGTCGCCGAGGCCGAGGCTCTCAAGGCCGGCCGCCTGCGGCAGCGCCGGCACGTCGGCGGCCGAGGTCACGACCAGGCACTTGGCCTCCTTGGAGCCCACGTAAGGCAGGACCGGCGAGATCGAGCCGCCATAGATGTCGACATGCTTGCCGAGGAAGTTCTGCAAGGTCTCGCCGGCGCCGCCGAACGGGATGGCGACCGCCTTGATGCCGCGGGCCTGGAAGATGCGTTCCGCCGCCAGTTGCATCGTGCCGCCGATGCCGTCATTGCCATAGGTGTACTTGTCCGGGTTGGCGGCAAGCTCGGCCAGAAACTCTTCGCCGGTCTCGGCCGGAAACTCCGGATGGACGCAGAGCGTGTAGGCCGTCTCGGAGGTCGACGCGATCGGCGTGAAGCTGTCGAGCGTGTAGGCGACGTTCTGGACCTGCGGCACGGTGGTCAGCGGGCTGTTCCAGGTGGCGAAGAGCGCGTAGCCGTCGGGCCTCGCTTGCATGAACTGCGAGGCGCCGACCGAGCCGCCGCCGCCGCCGACATTGAGCACGGCGATCGAGGTGCCGAGCTTTTCTTCCAGCAGCAGGGCCAGCTTGCGGGCGCTGGTGTCGGTGCCGCCGCCGGCCCCGGCCGGGATGGTGAGTTCGATGGGGCGCTCGGGATAGTCGGCGAGTGCGGGCATGGAGGTGCAGCCAAGCAGGGCTGCGGCGACAATGATCTTATTGATTTTCATGTTGTTTCTCTCCCGTAAGGCGGCTTTTGTTAGCCGATTTCGCTGCGGTAGTGGAACTGCGCGGCACTGCCGCGGGCGATGCGCCATTCGACCGGCGTGCCGTCGATGTCGAAGGCGGTGCGCTTGATGATCGCCAGCGGATCGCCGGCTTTGAGCTTCAGCCGGGCGGCGACCTGCGCGTCGGCATGGCCGAACGACAGATCGTCGGTCGCCCGTTTCACCAGCACGCCGAAGCGCTCGAAGTAGAGCGGATAGAGCAGCGGCCCGAAGGCGCTGTCGGGCAGGCTTTCGAAGCCGGCAAAGCGATCGGCGCGAATGTAGAGCTCCTCGAACAGCACCGGCTCGTCAGACAGCGAGCGCAGCCGGATGATGCCGATCACGTCGGTCGTGCCGAGCGCCGCCGCCGCCTCCTTCGGCGCCGTGGTGCGGGCGCGCAGGATCAGCTCGCTGGTCGGGATCGAGGAGGGGGCGCCGTCCGGCCCGCGCACCTGGAAGAAACGGAACAGCGTCGCGTCGAAGGACGGGCGGCGCAGATAGGTGCCCGAGCCCTGGCGCCGCTCCAAAAGGCCCTCCGCCACCAGCCCGTCGACCGCCTTGCGGACCGTGCCGATGGAGATGCCGTAGTCGCGCGCCAGCCGCGCCTCGGACGGAATCGGATGGTTCGGACCCCACTCGCCGCTGGCGATGCGGGCGGCCAGCGCGTCGCGCAGCTTCGCATAGGCCGGCAGCCGCTCGTCCGCGCTGGGGATCCTGTGGGTCATTCCGTTTCCTCCTCGCGGCAGTTTTAGCGGATGTTGACCCATTCAGTCAACTAGTCATATATATGACTTCTGTCGGAGGGTGCGGATGATCCGGTTCGATTGCCACGTTCATGTCTATGAGGAAGTGAGCGCGACGCGCGGGGCGCGCTACGTGCCGGCGGGCCCGGCGCCGCTGGGGCACTGGCAGGCCGGACTGGCGCGGCATGGGCTTGCCGGCGGCGTCATCGTCCAGGTCAGCTTTCTCGGCGTCGACAATTCCCAGTTGCTCGGCGCCCTGTCGCAGCTCGACCCGCAGCGCTTTGCCGGCGTCGCCGTGGTGCCGGAAGAGATCGACGCGGCCGGCCTCGATGCGCTGGTTGCCGGCGGCATTCGCGGCATCCGCTGGAACCTGGTGCGCGGCGCGCCGCTGCCCGACCTCGAAAGCCCGGCTATCGCCGGGCTGCTTCAGCGCCTTTGCGAGCGCGGCCTGCATCTGGAGATCCAGCTCGAGGGGCCGCGCTTGGCCGCCCTTGTCGGGCCGCTGCTGTCGCGCGGCGTCACCGTGGTGGTCGATCATTTCGGCCTGCCGGAGGTGGCCGATCCCGCCCGCGAGCCCTGGCTGGCGTCGTTGTCGCGCGGGGCCGACCTGTCGCGGCTTTTCGTGAAATTCTCCGCCCCCTACCGCTCGCCGGTCGATGTCGCCCCGCATGCGCGCGCGCTGCTGGAGCTGCTGCCGCCCGGCCATGTGGTCTGGGGCACGGACTGGCCGCACACCCAGCACGAGGCGATCGCCGATTACGACCGGGCGGCGTCCGCCCGCGAGACCTTCGGCATCGGCGATGACACTGCGGCGGTGCAGGCGCTTTACGGCCTGTCGCCGGCCTGAGGCGGCGCGGCCCCGGATCTGCGGGGCGGCGGGCGACAGGAAGCCAGCTTGTTGATTTCGCCCTTATTGGCATTTGCCTTGCGTTTTCTGTCATGCAAGTTTTGACAGGCAAAAGCGGCCGCCATCTTGCGGGCCTGGGAGGGCCCGGCGGACCGCCACAACGATCCCTGGGAGGAAACGATGATCCGCAGTCTTGCCGGAGCAGTTGCTGCTCTTGCCCTGTCCGCCGGTGTTGCCAGCGCCGACTTCCCCGAGCGCGAGCTCCTCGGCGTGGTGATGTGGGGTGCGGGCGGCGCCACCGACGTGGTCGCCCGTGCGGTCAACCCGGCCGCGGAAGCCGCCCTCGGCAAGCCCATCGTCGTGCTCAACAAGGCGGGCGGCGCCGGCGCCATTTCCACCGCCTATGTCAACGCCGCACCCGCCGACGGCTACACCTTCCTCTATGGCGCCGAGAACCCGCAGCTTCACCCGATCATGGGCGTCAGCAAGCTCGACTATTCCAACTTCTCTCCGGTCAACATTCTCGGCCGCGGCGTTGCCGTGATCGTCGTGCCGCAGGCCTCCAAGTATCAGACGCTGGCCGAGCTGCTGGACGACATCAAGGCCCATCCGGGCAAGGTCAAGATGGGCTCCACCGGTCCCGGCGGCCTGCCTTCGACGGTCAGCGCGCTGCTCTCCAACTCCGCGCCCTTCGACGTCACCGCCATTCCCTTCGACGGCGAAGGACCCGGCCTGACCGCGATGCTGGGCGGCGAGGTCGACTTCATGCCGTCCGGCCTGTCGGCGGCGGCCGAGCAGATCAAGGCCGGCACGATGCGCGCGCTCGCCGTCGTCAACAACGAGCCGGTCGACACGCTGCCGGGCGTTCCGGCGGTGACCGACACGCTTCCGGGCATGTCCGCCTATCTGCCGTGGGGGCCGTTCTACGGCGTCTTCGTGCGCAAGGACACGCCGGACGACGTCACCGCCAAGCTGGTCGAGGCCTTCGCGAGCGCCGCCGCAAGCGACGAGTTCAAGACGCTGATGGCCAATCGCGGCAACGTCTTGATGAACATCTCCGGCGAGGAGGCCGAGGCCTTCCTCGTCAAGTGGCAGCAGGTCACCGCCTGGGCGCTGCAGGACACGGGCGGCGCCAAGGTCAGCCCGGAGAGCCTCGGCATCCCGCGCCCGTAATGCTGCGGCCCGTAACGCTGCACCCGTAACGTTGCACCCGTAACGCCGCGCCGCGGCCGGCTCCTCGCGGCCGGCCGCGGTCCCGCGCTCCGCCTGGAGGGTCATCATGTCTCCGCGCGCCCAGCGGCGACCGGGCGAGCTTGCCTTCGCCGTCGCCTTGCTCGCGTTCAGCCTGTGGCTGTTCAGCGAAGCCTACAAGATTTCCGGCTTTTCCGGCCTGTCGACGCCCGGCGTCTTCCCGATGCTGGCGAGCGGCCTGATGGCCGCCTCGTCGCTGGCGATCCTGGTGAAGGTGCTGGCGATGGGCCCGGCCGGCGGGGGCCTGCGCCGCTTCCTCGCCGACATCACGCCGCTGCGCCAGACCGTGATGGTGGCGCTGGTCTTTGCCTATATCGCGGCGATGCCTCACCTCGGCTTCCTTGCCGCCTCCGGCCTCTTCCTGTTCGTGTCGATCCAGTTCCTGTGGCGGCGCAACGTGGTGCTGACGGCCTTGGTCAGCCTGGCCGGGCTCGCGGCGATCCATGTGGTGTTCACGCTCGTCTTCCAGGTGGTGCTGCCGAAGGGAACCCTGCTGCGGGGTCTCATCTGAGATGCTCGAAACGCTCGGCTATCTCACCCTTTCCTGGCTCGACCCCTGGCTGTTGATGCTGACGGCGGCCGGCACGCTCGCCGGCATCTATGTCGGCGCGATCCCCGGCCTGTCGGTGACGATGGCCGTGTCGATCCTGATCTCCTTCACCTTCAAGTGGAGCGTCAACGACGCGCTGGCGCTGATCGCCGGGGTCTTCGTCGGCGGCGTCTATGGCGGCTCGCGCACCGCCATCCTGCTCAACATTCCCGGCGCGCCGAGTGCCATCGCCACCGCCCTCGACGGCTACCCGATGGCCAAGCGCGGCGAGGCCGGCGAGGCGGTCGGCCTGACCACGGTGATGTCGGTGTTCGGCGGCTTCGTCGGCATTGCCGCGCTCGCCCTGTTCGCCCCGCTGCTTGCCGATTTCGCGCTGATGTTCACCTCGCGCGACTATCTGCTGCTGGCGCTGATCGGCATCCTTCTGGTCGGCACCCTGTCGGGCGAGAGCTTCGCCAAGGGCGTCTTCGCCGGCGCGCTCGGCGTGCTGATCGGCATGGTCGGCCTCGATCCGATGACGGCGGAGGGGCGCTTCACCTTCGACACGATCACGCTAATGGGCGGCATCCCTTACGTGGTCGCGATGATCGGCTTCTTCGGCGTCGCCGAGGCCTTCGTGCAGTTGCACCGGCTCGACCTGCCGGCGGTGAAGCAGAAGATCGACCGGGTGATCCCGCGCCTTGCCGATCTGCGCCGCTATTTCCGCGTCGCCCTGCGCGCCTCGGGCATCGGCACGGTGATCGGCGCGCTGCCGGGCACCGGCGGCGACATCGCCGCGCTGCTCGCCTATGACGATGCCAAGCGGGCGACGAAAAACCCGCAGGTGCCGTTCGGCGAGGGCGCCCGCGAGGGGCTGGTGGCGCCGGAGGCGGCCAACAACGCGGCGGTCGGCGGCGCCTTCGTGCCGATGCTGACGCTCGGCATTCCGGGCGATGCGGTGACCGCCGTGATCATCGGCGCGCTGTTCATCCACGGGCTGAAGCCGGGACCCCTGCTCCTGGTCGAGACCCCGCACCTGTTCTGGTTCACCGTCGGCAATCTGGCGCTCGCCAATGTCTTCCTGCTGATCTTCGGCCTGACCGGCATTCGCATCTTCACCAAGATCGTCGAGTGCCCGAAGGCGGTGCTGATCCCGCTGATCGTCATCCTGTCGGCGGTCGGCTCCTACGCCATCCAGAACAACCCGATCGACATCTATTGGATGCTGCTGTTCGGCGTGTTCGGCTATTTCCTGAAAGTCTACGGCTTCCAGGTCGGGCCGGTGATCCTCGGCGTCATCCTGGGTCCGATGATGGATGCCAACTACCGGCGAGCGATGATCGGGGCGCGCAACGATCCGGCGACCTTCCTCTGGGATTTCCTGTCGCACCCGATTTCCTGCGTGCTGCTCATCGCCTTCCTGGCGCTGCTGATCTCGCAGACGCCGCTGCCCCGGCTCGCGCGCGCGGCGCTGCGCCGCCGCCGGCCGCCGGATCGCGAGGCGGGCTGAGCCCGTTCGCGGGCGGTGACGCGCCGTCAGCCGGCGGCCGGGTGCAGCTCGTAGAGGGTGAGCGGCTGGATCAGCCGGTAGCCCTTTTCGCTCGCTGTCGCATTGGCCTTGAACAGGGCGTCCAGCTCGTCGCGGTGGGCCTCCGCCACCGCCTTGCGCGCCGGGTCGACGGCGACGAGATAGGCGATGAACTCGTCCAGCGCGGCGAAGTCCGACAGCCGGTCATAGGTGTCGTGCCGGGCGACGTGCCAGTGTCCACCGGCGATGTCGGCCTCGAGCGCGCGCAAGGCGGCGGCGCGGATCTCCGTCTCGTCCTCGACCGGGCGCATCACCTCGAAGAAGCTGCCGCGGGCGAGCGGTTCGACAACGATCAGCGCGCCGGCGGGCCGGATCACCCGCCGCGCCTCGGCCAGCGCCTGGCGCATCACCGCTTCAGGCACATGGTGCAGGGCGTTGAGGAAGATCGCCGCGTCGAAACTGCCGTCCGCAAAGGGCAGCGCCTCGGCGGTCGCCCGCTCGAAGCGGGCGTGCCGTACCGCCTTGCGGGTGGCTGCGACGGCCGCCGCGTCCGGGTCGATGCCGGTCGTCTCGAACCCCTTGGCGGCGAGCGAGCGCGACAGCGCGCCATGGCCGCAGCCGATATCCAGCACCTTGCGTGCCTTGCGGTCGTTGAGGATCGCCAGCAGCCGCTCGCCGGTCTGCGGGACCTCATGGGAAATCGGAGCCTCAGGCGTCGACATGGGAGAACTCCGCGCGGACCCTGTCGGTGTCGGCGCCGAGCGCCGGCACCGGGCCGAAGTCCGGCGACTTGCCGTCGACCAGCGCGCCGGGGGCGAGCAGGCGCACCGGGCCGGTCGGCGTGTCCGCCTCGACATGGCGGTTCTGCGGGTGGCGGACCAGGTCGTCCATGGTGCTCACCCGGCCGAAGGCGATGCGGGCCTCGCGCAGCCGGTCGGCCAGCGCGTCGCGGGTATGGGCCGAGAACACCTCGTTGATGATGGCGTCGAGCTCGGCGCGGTGGGCGACGCGGCGCGAATTGCTGGTGAAGCGGGTGTCGGTCGCCACTTCAGGCCGCTCCAGCACGTCGCGGCAGAAATTGACCCATTCGCGCTCGTTCTGGATCGAGAACAGCACGTCCTTGCCGTCGCTTCCCGAATAGGCGCCGTAAGGCGCGATGGTCGGGTGGTTGAGGCCGTTGCGCTCCGGCTCCTTGCCGCCATAGGCAAATTGCAGGTAAGGCACGTTCATCCAGTCGGCGAGCGCGTGGAACAGCGACACGGCGATGTGGCGGCCCTCGCCGCTGCGCTCGCGGGCGAAGAGCGCCTGCAGCACCGCCTGATGCGCGGTCATGCCGGCGGCGATGTCGCAGACCGAGACGCCGACGCGCGCCGGTCCTTGCGCATTGCCGGTGATCGCCGACAGCCCGCTTTCCGCCTGCACCAGGAGGTCATAGGCCTTCAGGTCGCGGAACGGGCCCTCGTCGCCATAGCCGGAGATCGACACGGTGATCAGCCGCGGGTTCTCCTGCCGCAGCCGCTCGGGGGCGAAGCCCAGCCGGTC
Source organism: Stappia sp. TSB10GB4 (assembly GCF_900185745.1). Taxonomy (NCBI): domain Bacteria; kingdom Pseudomonadati; phylum Pseudomonadota; class Alphaproteobacteria; order Hyphomicrobiales; family Stappiaceae; genus Stappia; species Stappia sp. TSB10GB4. Next base: position 250,394 of record NZ_FYAV01000057.1, read on the forward strand.
GATGGCGCCGGGCGCAAGGTTCTGGATGAAGACGTCGGCCCTGGCGATCATCGCCGCCAGCAGGTCGCGGTCGGCTTCACTGCGCAGATCGAGGCAGACGGACTCCTTGCCGCGGTTGAGCCAGACGAAATAGGCGCTCTCGCCATGCACCAGGTGATCGTAGGCGCGGGCGAAATCGCCCTCCGGCCGCTCCACCTTGACGACCCGCGCGCCGGCTTCCGCCAGCCGCCCGGACAGATAGGGCGCGGCCACCGCCTGCTCGACGGACACCACGAAGAGACCGGACAGATCACCCTGCATTTTCAACGCTTCTCCCTATTGTTGGCCCCAGTATGCCCGAAGCGCACTGCCCGGAGTAATAGAGGGGAGTGCCCGCAGCTATTGCCACAATCTATGCCTGATGGGCGTTGTCGGGCCGCCGGTCATAGCCGCGATCAATGAGAGCGGGCCGAAATCGCTATTGGCGCGGCCGCCGCCGCCGGGATCTTCTGCGCCTCGGACTTCTCCTGAACAACGCACCTGGCGGATGACATCATGACGCACCCGAACGAGACGGCCGCCGGAATCGGCCGCATCACCCTGCCGCTGTTCGTGCCCGGCGACCGGCCGGAGCGCTTCGCCAAGGCGGTCGCCGCCGGCGCCGACGCGGTCATCGTCGATCTGGAGGACGCGGTCGCCCCCGTCGCCAAGGAGGCCGCGCGTGCGGGGCTTGCCGAGGCGCTGGCGCCGCTTCTGAGGCCGACGAGCATGCTTGTGCGCGTCAATGCCGGCGGCACGCCCTGGCACGCGACGGATCTTGCCGCCTGCGCCGGCATTGCCGGCCTTGCCGGCATCGTCCTGCCCAAGGCGGAGACAGCGGGTGATTGCGCGCGCGTTACGGATGCCACCGGCCTGCCGGTGATCGCGCTCATCGAGAGCGCCCGCGGCCTTGCCAATGCCGGCGAGGTGGCCGGTGCCAGCGCCCGGCTCGCCTTCGGCTCCATCGATTTCGCCGCCGATCTCGGCATGGCGCATGAGCGGGAGGTGCTGCGCCCGGCGCGGTTCGCGCTGGCGATGGCCGCGCGCCTTGCCGGCCAGGCTGGCCCCATCGACGGGGTGACGACGGCGCTGAAGGACGAGGAGGCGATCATCGGCGACTGCCGCCATGCGGTGGACATGGGCTTTGCCGGCAAGCTGATCATCCATCCGGCGCAGATCGCGCCGGCCCGCCGTGGCTTTGCGCCGTCTGAGGCCGAGTGCGAATGGGCACAGCGGGTGCTGGCGGCGGTGGAGGGGGGCGCGGCGGCGGTTGCCGTCGACGGGGCGATGGTCGATGCGCCGGTGATCGCCAGGGCCCGGCAGATCCTGACCCGCGCCGGCTCCGCCGCCGGCTGACAGGTCCCTCTTCGCAAAAAAGACGCCCGCGCCATCGGCACGGGCGTCAGTCGCGGGGCAGGGGACCCCAGGCTGCTCAGTATGGCTGCTCGGTCTGGCTGCTCAGATGGTGCGCCCGCCATCGACCTCCAGGATGACGCCGGTGATGAAGTCGGCTTCGTCCGAGGCAAGGTAAAGCGCCGCATTGGCGATGTCGCGCGGCTGCGACAGGCGGCCGAGCGGGATGGTGGCGAGGAACTTCTCGCGGTTCTCCGGCGTGTCCGGCATGCCCATGAACTGCTCCAGCAGGCCGGTGACGCCCATCACCGGGGCGATGCCGTTGACGCGGATCCTGTCGGGGGCAAGCTCCACGGCAAGGCTGCGGGTCATCAGGTTCACCGCGCCCTTCGACGAGTTGTACCAGGTCAGGCCCGGACGCGGCCGGATGCCGGCGGTCGAGCCGATATTGATCATCACGCCGGCGCCCTGCTCGCGCCACACCGGCACGCAGGTCTTGGTCATGTGGAAGATCGACAGCACGTTGATCTCATAGATCTTGCGGAAGGTCGCCTCGTCCGTCTCCATCAGCGGACGGTTCGGGTTGGTCCAGCCGGCATTGTTGACCACGATGTCGAGCGAGCCGAAGGCCTCGCAGGTCTTCGCAACGGCCGCCGCCACGTCCTCGGCCCTGGAGACGTCGCACTTGATGGCGATGGCCGCATCGCCGAGCTCGGCGGCAACGGCCCTGGCGCCGTCCTCGTTCAGGTCGACGATCGCCACCTTGGCGCCTTCGCGCACATAGGTCTCGGCGATGCCCTTGCCGAAGCCGGAGGCGGCGCCGGTGACGAGAGTGGTCTTTCCTTGAAGTCGCATGTCCTTGCTGTCCTCAGCCGTGATTGTGGACGACGGTCTTGATGTGGGAGAATTCGTGCAGCGCCGCGAAGCCCTTCTCGCGGCCGTGGCCGGATTTGCGGATGCCGCCGAAGGGCAGCTCGATGCCGCCGCCCGCGCCGTAGCCGTTGATGAAGACCTGGCCGCAATGCATCGCCTTGGCGACGCGCTGCTGGCGGCCGCCGTCGCGGGTCCAGATGCCGGCGACGAGGCCGTAGTCGGTGCCGTTGGCGATGCGGATCGCCTCCGCCTCGTCCTCGAAGGGGATGGCGCACAGCACGGGTCCGAACACTTCCTCCTGGGCGATTTTCGAGTTCGGGTCGCAGGGGCCGAACAGGGCGGCGGCGACATAGTAGCCGCCCTCCGGCGAGCCCTCGGCGATGGTTCCGCGGGCGACCAGCGGCGCGTCGGCCTCGGCGATATAGGTCTCCACCCGCTTCTTCTGGCGGGCCGAGATCAGCGGCCCGAGCACGGCATCCTCGCCGGAATCGGAGGCCGCAACCGCCGCAAAGCGGGTCTTCAGCTCGGCCATCACCTTGTCGTAGATGCCGCGCTGCAGCAGCACGCGCGAGCCGGCCGAGCAGGTCTGGCCGCCGTTCTGGATGATGGCGTTGACCAGCACCGGATAGACCGCGTCGAGATCGGCATCGTCGAAGATGATCTGCGGCGACTTGCCGCCGAGCTCCAGCGTGCAGCCGATGAAGTTGCGCGCCGCCGCCGTCTGGATCAGCACGCCGACTTCCGGCGAGCCGGTGAAGGACAGGAAGTCGACCTTGCGATGCTCCGACAGGGCCTTGCCGGCGACCTCGCCGCGGCCGGTGACGATGTTGATGGCGCCGGCCGGGAAGCCGACCTCCATCGCCAGCTCGCCGAGGCGCAGCGCGGTCAGGCAGGCGTCCTCGGCCGGCTTCAGCACGGTGGCGTTGCCCATCGCCAGCGCCGGGGCGATCGAGCGGCCGAACATCTGCGCCGGGTAGTTCCACGGGATGATATGGCCGGTGACGCCGTGCGGCTCGCGCAGCACCTGCACATTGTAGCCATTGAGGAAGGGAATGACCTCGCCATGCACCTTGTCGGCGGCGCCGCCGTAATATTCGAAATAGCGGGCGGTGGCGATCATGTCGGCGCGCGACTGCTTGATCGGCTTGCCGTTGTCCAGGGTCTCGAGCCGGGCCAGCGCCTCGGTCTCCTCCAGGATGCGGGCGCCGAGGGCCATCATCAGCCGGCCGCGCTCGGCCGCCGTCAGCTTCGACCAGGGCCCGCCGTCGAAGGCGGCGCGGGCGGCGGCGACCGCCGCATCGACATCCTCCGGGCCGCTGTCGGCGATCCTCGTGAACACCTCGCCGTCGATCGGCGAGCGCACGTCCATCTCCTTGCCGGAGGCCGCCGGCACCCATCTCCCGTCGATCAGGTTGAGGGCGCGGGGCAGAGGGACGTTGGTGGCTTTCATCAGTGGGTCCTTTCGTGCTCGAGCGAGCTTTCGGAGATCTCTCCGCGCTCGATCAGCAGCGTGCGGCTGGCAAAGCCGCGCAGCAGTGCGGGGTTGGATTCGGTGATGATCAGGGTGACGGTGCGGTCGGCGTCGCGCAGCGCCTTCAGCGCCTCGGCATAACGCTGGGCCAGAGCCGGGGCGAGGCCCTGGAACGGCTCGTCGAGCATGATCAGGCGGGTGCCGAGCATCAGGGCGCGGCCGAGCGCCACCATCTTGCCCTGGCCGCCGGAGACATTGCCGGCCGGGCGGCCGGCCATTTCCCGCAGCTCGGGCAGGATCGTGTAGACCCGGTCGAGCCGGCGCCTGGTCTCGGCCGCGTCCAGCTTGGCGACCTGCGCCGGCAGCAGGATGTTCTCCTCCACGGTGAAGGCGGAGAACAGCCTCCGGTCCTCCGGCGCGTAGCCGATGCCAAGGCCCGGACGCTTCGCCGGTATCAGGCCGGTGATGTCCTCACCAGCGAAGCGGATCGAACCGGTGACCGTGGTGAACCCCATGATCGAGCGCAGCAAGGTGGTCTTGCCGGCGCCGTTGCGGCCGATCAGGGCGACCGTCTCGGCGGCTGCTATGGAAACGTCGAGATTGCGCAGGATCGGGATGATGCCGATCGAGGCGCCGACATTGCTCAGTTCCAGCATCACACGGCCTCCCCGATGACGTCGCGGATCACGTCGGGATGGCGCAGGATTTCCTCCGGCGATCCCTGCATCTGCAGCCGGCCGGCGGCCCACACGGCCACCTCGTCGGCGTAGCGCGAGACGATGCCCATGTCGTGTTCGACGAAGACGCTCGTCACCTTCGCCTCGGTCAGCGCCTTGACCAGGATTTCCATGACCTTGAACTTCTCCGAGGAGGCGACGCCCGAGGTCGGCTCGTCCATCAGCAGCAGCTTCGGCCGCAGGGCCAGCGCCACGGCGATGTCGACCAGCTTGCGCTGGCCTTCGGAGAGTTCCACCACCAGCCGGTCGGCGACATCGGCGCAGCCGACCATGTCGAGCAGGTGCAGCATCTCGGCCCGCTCGCGGATCCGGTGCAGGTTCTGCAAGGGATTGCGGAGCTGTTCGCGGGCGGCGGCGGAGATCAAGAGGTTTTCCAGCGCCGTGTGCTCGGTGAAGAGCTGCGGGATCTGGAAGGCGCGGGCAACGCCGAGCCGCACGATGCGGCGCGGCGGCAGCGGCGTCACGTCCTGGCCCTCGAAGTAGACCCTGCCCCTGGTCGGCTTGATCCAGCCGGTGCAGATGTTGAGGAACGTCGTCTTGCCGGCGCCGTTCGGGCCGATGATGGCGAGGTTCTTGCCCCGCTCGATGGCGAGCGACACGTCGTCGGCGGCGACGACGCCGCCGAAGCTGATCTGCAGGTTGCGGGCTTCGAGAAGGATCTCGCTCATTCCGACCTCCCTTTGCCGGTCAGGCGGGCCAGCGCCGCGTCGTAGATGCCGATCACGCCCTTGGGGGCGAACAGGATGATGACCAGCAGGAAGCCGCCGAGCACCAACTGCCAGATGTCGCCGGCAAAGGCGGAGGCATAGACGCGCACGGCCTCGTAGATGACCGCGCCGACAAAGGCGCCGGCGACGGAGCCGGCCCCGCCCAGCACGGCGATGAAGACCATCTCGCCGGAGCGGATCCACCAGGCGAATTCCGGCGTCACGACGCCCTGGACGATGCCCATGATGACGCCGCCGGTGCCGCACAGGGCCGCCGACAGGATGTAGCCGGACAGCAGCGCGCGCTGCGGCGAGACGCCGAGATATTGCAGCCGGGTCTCGTTGGTCTTGATGGTCTGGAAGATCTGCCCGGTCGGCGAGGCGAACCAGCGGATGGTGAACCAGCCGAGCACCAGCACCAGCGCCACCGACAGGTAGAACATGATCAGCTCGAACGGCCCGCGCTCCAGCGCCATGCCGAACACGGTCGGGCGCGGCAGGCGGATGCCGTCGGCGCCGCCGGTGTAGTGGTAGAACTTCTCCAGGATCGACCAGAAGATCATCGAGAAGGCAAGGTTCAGCATGCCGAAGAAGATGCCGCGATAGCGCACCACGAACAGGCCGACAAGGATGCCGGACAGCACCGCGCCGGAAATCGCGACGAGGAGCACCAGGGCAAGGTCGGCGCCGGGCATGGAGGCCGACAGGAAGGCGGCGGCATAGGCGGCGATGGCGAAATAGAGCGCGTGGCCGAAGGAGACCTGGCCGGCGCGCAGCAGCACCGTCACGCCGACGACGGCGATGCCCTTGGCGAGCGCCAGGTTCATCAGGAGCTGGAGCTGCGGCGCGGCGAAGGGGATCGCGGCGACGGCGAGCATGAGAAGGGCCGGAATGGCCAGACGAAGGGTCATCCGCTCCTCCTCAGATCTTGCGGGCGGTCGGGCTGCCGAACAGCCCTTCCGGGCGCACCAGCAGGACGATCAGCATGATGAGATAGGGGACGAGCACCGCCGTCTCCGGCCAGACATAGACGGCGAAGGAGCGGCCGAGGCCGATCAGCAGCGCGGTGAAGGCCGCGCCCTCGATCTGGCCGAGGCCGGCGGTCGCCACCACGGCGAAGGACAGCACGATCATGTCCGCGCCCATGCCCGGCAGGATCGAGGTGGTCGGCGAGGCCAGCGCGCCGCCGAGCCCGGCAAGGGCGGCGCCGACGATGAAGGTCACCAGGAACACTTTGTCGGCGTTGATGCCGATCGACTGCGCCGCCTCGCGGTCCTCGGTGGTCGCCAGGATCAGCTTGCCGAGGATGGTGTGGCGCAGGAAGAAGCGCAGGCCCACCAGCAGCGTCAGGGCCAGCAGCGGCAGCAGGATCAACTGATAGACCGTGTAGTTGACGCCGAACACCCGCACCATGCCGAGCGCCTGCAGCGCCGCGGCCTGGAAATAGGGCTGGGTGCCCCAGACCAGCCGCTGCACGTCCTCCAGGATCATGAACACGGCGAAGGTCACCAGCAGTTGCAGCACTTCCGGCTTGTTGTAGATCCGGCGCAGCAGCAGCCATTCGATCGGGCCGCCGACCAGCACGCCGACCAGCACCGCCGAGGCGATCATCAGCGGGAAGGCGAGCAGCGGCGCGAAGCCGAGCGCCAGCGCATAGCCGGTGAGCGTGGCCGTCAGATACGCCCCGACCGCATAGAGCGAGCCGTGCGCGACATTGAGGATGCGCATCACGCCGAAGATCAGCGTGAGCCCCACGGCGACACTGAAGACGAGGGCCGCATAGGCGATGCCGTCGAACAGGGCCAGAAGGAAGATGGTGAGGTTCATGGTCGTCCATTCAGGTCAATGGGCGGATCAGGGGGCGGCACGGCGCGCGAGGCGGGGCGCGGCGGCTGTTTCGAAACCGCCCCGGGCGGGAGGCCGTCCGGGGCGGTTCGGGAGGAGGGCGGGGCGCGCCGGCCCCGCCCGCTCATGGTTCGCCGGCTTACGTGTCGCCGGCTTACTTGTCGTAAGCGTCGATCTTGACGCTCTCGACATATTCCGGGGTGAGCTGGCTGACCCAGGCGACCGACTCCTGGCCGACCGGGGTGGTCAGCGCGGCGCCGTCGAAGATCATGATGTTCTCCAGCGTGGCGAAGGGATAGTCGCCGGTCTGGACGCTCATGCCGAGGAGCTGCGCCTCGATGCCCTGGTTGTCCTCGCGGATCGTCACCTCGCGGCCGAGACCCTGGAAGGTCAGGCCCTCGAAGGCGGCGACGACGTCGTCCTTCTCCGGCCATTCGCCGCCCTTGGCCGCGATCGCCTTGTCATAGGCCGCCTTCAGCGCGGCGAGCGCCTGCGACATGTGGAAGACGGGATAGATCGCATGGGCGCCGGTCTTCTCGCGGAAGGCGGTCATGAACGCCTGGAAGTCGGCATCGTCCCGGCGCTCGGGATGCAGGAAGTAGTGGTCGCCGCGCGCGCCGATGATATGGCCGGCCGGCAGGGTCGAGCCGAGCCGTTCCAGCGAGCTTTCGGCGAGCGGGATGACGAAGGTCGAGGAGTTCATCAGGCCGCGCTGGGCCGCCTGCTGGATGAACGTGTCGAGGTCGCCGCCCCAGGAGGTCGACAGGATGACGTCCGGCTGCATCGCCTGCAGGCGGGAGATCTCGGTGGAGAAGTCGGCGGCGCCGAACTTGGGGAAGAACTCGCCGACCACCTCAACGTCCGGCTTCAAGGCCTTCAGCGCGGCGGAGAAGATCTGCCAGCTATCGCGGCCCCAGGCATAGTCCTGGTTGACGACGGCGATGGTCTTGAAGTCCGGCTTGACCTTCAGCAGGTAGAGCACGGTGGCGAGCATTTCCGGCGTGGCGTTGGCCTGGGTGCGGAAGACGTATTTGTAGTCGTTCTGCTCGAAGATCTGCTGGGTGCCGCAGTCCCACATCAGGTTGAGTACCTTGAGGTCCTCGGCGAGCGGGGCCAGCGTCTGGCAGTTGCCGGAGGAGATCGCGCCCATCATCGCATGGGCGCCGCCCTCGACCTGGCGGCGGAACTCGGTGGTCAGCGCCTCGGCGCCGGCGCCCTCGTCGATGAAGGACAGGCGCACCGGCACGCCGCCGATGCCACCTTCGGCATTGAGCTTCTCGACGATGATCTCGGCCGCGTCGCGCGCCGGCACGCCGAAGACCGAGGCCGGGCCGGTCAGGAAGGTGGTGATGCCGACCCTCAGTTCGGCCGGCTTTTCCGCCGCCAGGGCGGCAAACGGGGCCGCGAGGATCGCCGCCGTGGTAAGCAGGAATTTCCGCATGGTTTCACTCCCTTTCAAGGTTGCCGCGGGCGATTGCGTGCCGCCCGCGTGTCGGTTCGCTCCGTCAGTTGCTGGCGGAGGCTGCGAGGGGTCTCGTCTGGTGAACTCGGCCTGGGACCGCTGGCGCGGGGCGTGTGCCACGGCTTGCGCGGGGCTGTCGGCGGCGCATGGCTTGCGCGGGTCGGCAGTCGGCTCTCATCGCTTCCCTCCCAGAGCATGTGAGACGAGCGAGCCTAGGTATTGCCGACAGGGTGCACCAATAATTTGCTTGGTGCTCGGCTATTGCAAAAACCTATGACCCAGGACGAAACGCCATTTAGGGTCTGTCCTCGGGGGCGTTTGCCGCTAGCATCCCCCGAACAATGGGGCCGCATCGCGGGCGCCCGGGCGAAGAAGACAATGAAGGGTGGAGACATGAAGATCACGGCGGCGGTGCTGGAGCGGGGCGAGGTCAAGGGCAACTACGCGGCGGAAAAGCCGCTGACCGTGCGCGAGGTCGAGCTGGCGCCGCCCGGTCCCGGCGAGGTCTTGATCCGCATCGCGGCCGCGGGCGTGTGCCACTCGGACCTGTCGGTGATCAACGGCACGCGGCCGCGGCCGCTGCCGATGGTGCTCGGCCATGAGGCCTCCGGCTATGTCGAGGAGGTCGGCGCCGGCGTCGACGACCTTGCGCCCGGCGATCATGTCGTGTGCATCTTCGCCCCCGGCTGCGGCCGCTGCACCCCGTGTGCGGAAGGCCGGCCGGCCTTGTGCGAAAAGGCGGCCAAGCATCACGGCGTCGGCGAGCTGATGACCGGCCATCGCCGGCTGTCGATGGACGGGCGGCCCGTCCACCATCACGTCGGCATCTCCGCCTTCGCCAGCCATGCGGTGGTCGCGCGTCCCTCGCTGGTCAAGGCCGACCAGGACATCGCCCCGCATATCTCGACGCTGTTTTCCTGCGCCATGCTGACGGGGGCGGGTGCGGTGTTCAACACCGCCCATATCAAGCCGGGCGCCAAGGTCGCGGTGGTCGGCATCGGCGGCGTCGGCATGGCCGCGATCCTCGGCGCGGCGGCGGCCGGGGCCGGGCAGATCGTCGCCATCGACCCGTTCGAGAACAAGCTCGCCGTCGCCCGGCAGATGGGCGCGACCGACGCGGTCAAGGCGGACGAGGCGACCGTCGAGGCGGTGCGGGACCTCACCGGCGGCGGCGTCGACTATGCGTTCGAGCTTGCCGGCTCGGTGCGGGCGCTGGAGACCGCCTATGACATCACCCGGCGCGGCGGCACCACTGTCACCGCCGGCCTGCCGCATCCGGAGGCGCGCATGGCGCTCAACGCCTTGAAGCTGGTCGCCGAGGAGCGCTCGCTGAAGGGCAGCTATATCGGCTCCTGCGTGCCGCAGCGCGACCTGCCGCGCATGTTCGCGCTGCATCGCCGCGGCCTGCTGCCGGTGGAGAAGATGCTGAGCCACCGCCTGCCGCTTGCCGACATCAACCTGGCGATGGACCGGCTGGAAGACGGTTCGGCGATCCGCCAGGTGGTGGAGTTCGGCTGACAAACCGCTAATCTGCCCTCCATGGACATTCGCCACCTTCGCTATTTCATCGCCATTTCCGAGGCGCCGTCGCTGTCCGCGGCGGCGCAGGTGCTCGGCGTCGCCCAGCCGTCGCTGTCGCAATATGTCCAGCGGATGGAGCAGGAGCTCGGCGTGCAGCTCGTCGCGCGCTCGCCGCGCGGCACGGTGCTGACCGAGGAGGGGCACCTCCTGGTGCGCCATGCCCGCGAGATCTGCGCCAGCATGGAGCATTGCATCTCGGAAATGCGCGACCTCGGCGGGGCGATCCGGGGCAAGGTCGGCTTCGGCATGCCGCCGTCGGTCTCCATGGTGATGTCGGTGCCGCTGGCCGAGACCGTCCGTGTCGAGCTGCCGGACGTGCGGCTGCGCGCCATCGAGGCGATGAGCGGCTATATCAAGAACTGGATCGAGGACGAGACGGTCGATATCGGCTTCATCTACGACCTGGAGAAGGTCGAGCATTTCCGCATCATCCATGTGCTGGACGAGCAGCTCTTCTTCTTCTCCGCGCCCGACACCTGGCCGCTCGACACGCCGCCCGGCGCGCCGGTGCCGATGCAGGCGCTGGAAAAGCTGGAGATGATCCTGCCCGGCGTCTCGCACGGGCTGCGCAAGACCATCGAGCGGCACGCGGCGGCCTGCGATGTCAATCTCAACGTCGTCATCGAGATGGATGCGATGACCCAGATCAAGGAACTGGTGGCGCGCGGCTCCGGCCACACGATCTTCGCGCCCGCCGCCGTTCACGATTTCGTCGCCCGCGGCGAATTGCTCAAGGCGCCGATCGTCGAGCCGACGATCTCGCGCCCGGTCTATCTGGTCAGCAAGCCCTCCCGCTCGACCAGCCGCGCCTGCCGCGCGGTCGAGCAGATCACGCTGGAGGTCGCCCGCGATCTGGTGCGGCGCGGCATCTGGGAGGGCAACCTGATCGAGAGCTAGCCTCCGGTCATGCTTCTGCAACTCGCGCTAGACGGCCGCCGGAGGTGAGTTGCTCAGGCTTTCGCAGTTGCCTGCATGGTGACAACCCCATCCTCGTCGCGCCGCACGCGCAGCTCAAGGGCGCCGTCCTCGGCCTCGCGCGCTTCGACGGTGACCGGCCGGGCACAGGTCAGCGGCGACATCCCGCGATAGCTGAAGTCGCCGGGCAGCTTGCCGAGCAGGGCGGCGGCAAGGTTCTGCATCCAGATCGATTGCAGCGGCCCGTGCACCACCAGCCCGTCATAGCCTTCGACGCCGGTGGCGTAGGGCTGGTCGTAGTGGATGCGGTGGCCGTTGAAGGTGAGCGCCGAATAGCGGAAGAGAAGCGTCGGCGTCGGCTCAACCTGCCAGCGCGCCAGCGCCTGCCAGTCCTCGCCGGGCTGCGGTGCGGTGGCGGCGCCGGGCTTCGGATCCTCGCGATAGACGATGTCGTGGCGCTCGACGACATGCGCCTCGCCGGCGACTTCATAGACATGGTCCAGCGTGACGAAGCCGAGCGGCCCGCTGCGGCCCTGCTTGAAGGTCACGTCGCGGATGGTGGTGACGCGGGTCACCTCGTCGCCGGGCGAAAAGGCCTTGCGGTATTCCAGATGGCCGCCCGCCCACATGCGCCGGGGCAGGGGCAGCGCCGGCAGGAAGATGCCGGTGCGCGGATGGCCGTCGCGGCCGAGATCGCCGGGCTCGACCACGTCGGGCGCCAGGCACCAGTGCACGCCGGCCGGCACCTCGGTCTGCCACAGCATGCCGGACAGGGTCGCGCGATAGCGCTGCAGCAGCTCGCGGTCGAGCGCCTCGCTCACCCGCCGCTGCCTGCCGATCCACTCCCCATAGTCGCTCATGCCGGTGCCCCCACCAGGGCGCCGAGATCGGCGGCCGTGAGCCGGTCCAGCGTTTCGACCGCCTGCCGCAGCCGGTCGCCCTCCTCGCCCAGCAGCGCCGCCGCCTTGGCGGCAAGGCCGGCGGCAAGTTCCTCTTCGCCCAGCCGGCGAGCGAGATCGTGCGAGAAGGCGAGGCTGCGGCCGTCGGTGAGCTGCAACAGGCCCTCGGCCTGCATGTCGGTCAAGGCCGGATCGCCCTCCACGGTAATGCGGTCGGCGAAGACGGCAAGCTGCGGGTCGGCGGCGAGCGCGTCGGTATAGGTGTCGTCGCGCGCCGTGTCGCGCCCGGCCAGCACCATGCCGGCCAGCCAATTGTAGCTGAACTTGACCTCCAGCCCGGTGCGCGGCGCCTTGATGTCGCAGACCGACAGCCAGCGCGGATTGGTGCGCAGCACCATCGCGGCGATATCGCCGATGCCGACGTTCTCGTCGCCACGCACCGTGCGCAGCGCCTCGATCATCGCATGGGTGCCGTGGCAGCAGGCATGCAACTTGTACTTGATGTCCTGGAACAGGAACGTCTGCGGCGGCGGCGCCTCCCATCCGGCCTCCGGATCGGGTGCGTCGGAATGGGTGGGGATGAAGCCTTGCGCGTTCATCAACCCGTCGTCGGCGGAGGTGAAGCCGAGCGCCGCGAGCCTTGCGCATTCGACGCCATTGGCGGCGGCGATGCCGGCATTGTACGGCTTGCCCATGGTGCCGAATTGCGACTTGAGGCCGGAGGCACGGGTGGCGCAGAGCCCGATGGCGACGCGTATCTGCTCGCGGGTCAGGCCGAAGAGCCGTCCGGCGGCAATCGCCGCGCCGAAGGCGCCGGCCGTCGCCGTCTGGTGGAAGCCGCGATTGTAGTGGACGGACCCCAGTGCCATGCCGATGCGGATGGAGCCTTCCGCGCCGACGAGGAAGGCTTCGACAACGGCTTGGGCGCTGGCGCCCACCGTCTCGCCGGCGGCAAGGGCCGCCGGATAGATGCCAACGGAGGTGTGGCCGATATGGCCGAAATGGGTGTCGTCATAGTCGAGCGCGTGGCTGGTCGCGCCGTTGACCAGCGCCGCCATGCGCGCCGGGGCGGGCGCGCCGCCGAACACCGAGGCGGTGCCGCGGCCGCCTTCTTCCTCCGCAAGCTGGCGCAGCTTGCCGGCCAGCGGCTCGGTGATGCCGGCCCGCCCGCAGACCAGCCAGTCGAACAGCGAGAAGCGGGCCATGGCGAGAGCCGGGGTCGGCAGCTCACCTGCCGGCAGCAGGGCAAGGTCGAGGATGCGGTCGATCAGCGTCATGCCTTCGGGGCCCCGTAGGATTTCGGCAGGCCGAGCACCTGCTCGGCAATGAAGCACAGGATCAGGTTGGTGGAGATCGGCGCCACCTGGTAGAGCCGCGCCTCGCGGAACTTGCGCTCCACGTCGTATTCCTCGGCGAAGCCGAAGCCGCCATGGGTCTGCAGGCAGGCCTCGGCCGCCTCCCAGCTCGCATCGGCGGCCAGCATCTTGGCGCTGTTGGCCTCCACCCCCGGATTGTGGCCGGCATCATACATGGCGGCGGCGCGGTAGACGATCGCCTCGGCCGCCATCATATGGGCATAGGCGCGGGCGAGCGGGAACTGCACGCCCTGGTTCCGGCCGATCGGCGCGCCGAAGATCACCCGCTCCTTGGCGTAGTTGGAGCCCTTCTCGATGAACCATTTGGCATCGCCGATGCACTCGGCGGCGATCAGGATGCGCTCGGAATTCATGCCCGAGAGGATGTAGCGGAAGCCCTTGCCCTCCTCGCCGATCAGGCTGGAGGCGGGGATGCGCGCATTGTCGAAGAAGATCTCCGTCGTCGCGTGGTTGATCATTGTGCGGATCGGGCGGATCTCGACGCCGTTGCCCTTCAATTCGCGTAGGTCGATCAGGAACACCGACAGGCCGTCGGTCTTGGATTTCGCCTGGTCGCGCGGCGTCGTGCGGGCCAGCAGCAGCATCAGGTCGGAATGCTCGGCGCGGGAGATCCAGATCTTCTGGCCGTTGACGATATAGTCGTCGCCGTCGCGCTTCGCCGTCGTCTTCAGCGCCAGCGTGTCGGTGCCGCTGGTCGGCTCGGTGACGCCGAAGGCCTGCAGCCGCAGCGTGCCGTCGGCGATGCCGGGCAGGTATTGCCGCTTCTGGGCGTCGCTGCCGTGCCGCAGCACCGTGCCCATCGTGTACATCTGCGCGTGGCAGGCGGCGGCATTGCAGCCGTTGCGGTGGATCTCCTCCAGGATCACGGCGGAGGCCGACAGGTTGAGGCCCGAGCCGCCATATTCCTCCGGGATCATCGCGGCCAGATAGCCCTCGCGGATCAGCGCGTCGACGAAGTCCTTGGGATAGGCGCGGCGGGCGTCGAGGTCGCGCCAGTACTCGCCGGGGAACCCGGCGCAGACCTTGGCGACACCGTCGCGGATGGCACTGTATTCGGCTGTCGGATCGAAGGCGTTCATGGTGTTTCCCGAGACGTCCGGCAGGCCACGGCGTTTAGCCCGGCCCGGAAATTGGCTGGGCGCAAAATCGCAGGTCCGGGGCCTTGCCGGAAATATCTTTGCATGCACGGAGCTATTGCGCAGCCCTATGGCCTGCGCCGCTCTGTCGCGGCCGGGACGCGCGCCCACGCGGGCGCGGTCCTCGTCCATGTCGCGGATGCGGCGGGGTTTTCCGCCCCGCCGTGTCGTGGGCGGCGCGCGTGCCGGCTATTGCGGAATGACGGCGATGCCGTGCCCCTTGGGCAGCAGCCGCACCCTGGCTCCGGCGCCGACCTCGCCGCCATGGGCGGGGGCGGTGACGAAGAGTTCGCCGAGCGGCGTCTCGATCTCGTATTCCATGTATTTGCCGAGATAGCTCGCGGTTCGGACCGTGCCGGTCAGCCCGCCGGCATCGCCCTCGCCGAGCGGTTCGAGGCGCAGCGCGTCGGGCCGCACGGCGACCTTGACCGGGCCGGGGTCGAGGCCGCGCGCCGGCGCCTCGACGCTGGCGCCGCCAAGGTCGAGCGTCGCGGTCTCGCCGGTGACCGTCGTGATCGTGCCGTCGACCACGTTGGCATCGCCGATGAAATCGGCGACGAAGAGGTTCGCCGGGGCGTTCCACAGATCGCGCGGGTTTGCTATCTGGGCGATGCGGGCGTTCGACATGACGATGACCTCGTCGGAGACGGCCAGCGCCTCCTCCTGGTCGTGGGTGACATAGACCACCGTCAGGCCGAGATCCTTCTGCAGCGCGCGGATGTCCTCGCGCACCTTGCGGCGCAGGCGGGCGTCGAGGTTGGACAGCGGCTCGTCGAACAGCAGGATCGAGGGCTCGAGCACCAGGGCGCGGGCGACGGCGACGCGCTGCTGCTGGCCGCCGGAGAGTTCCGAGGGCAGCCGCGCGTCGTAGCCGGCAAGGCCGAGCAGGGCGAGCTTTTCGCGCGCCATCTCGGCGGCCTGCGCCTTGCCGATGCCGGAGGAGCGCGGGCCGTACATGACGTTTTCCAGCACGCTCATATGCGGGAACAGCGCATAGGACTGGAACACCATGGTGACGTCGCGCTCGGCCGCCGACAGATGCGTCACGTCCTTGCCGTCGATCAGGATCTTGCCTTCGCTGGCGAGTTCCAGCCCGGCGATCATGCGCAAGGTGGTGGTCTTGCCGCAGCCGGAGGGACCGAGCAGCGTCGTCAGCGTTCCGGCCTCGCAGCGGAAGGCGACGTTGTCGACGGCGGTCACCGTGCCGTAGCGTTTGGTGACGCCGATGAAGTCGAGGCTTGCCGGTCCCATCAGTGTCCCCCTGCGACGATGGAGTCGCTGCCGCGCCGGCCCAGCCTCGCCTCGCCGACGAGGAAGCGGATGGTGGCGATGGCGGCGATCATGAAGACGATCATGAAGGCGCAATAGGCGATGGCGAGCGAGTATTCGCCCGCCTCCACCCGGCCGACGATATAGGCGGTCGCCATGTTGTAGCGCGCCGTGACGAGGAAGATGATCGCCGAGACCGCCGTCATCGCCTGGACGAAGGAGAAGACGAGGGTGGCGACGATGGCCGGCTTCATCAGGGGCAGCACGACCGCGACCAGCGTGCGGCCCGTGCGCGCCCGCAAGGTCGCCGAGGCCTCGTCCAGCGAGGTGTCGATCTGCGACAGGGCGGCGATGCCGGCGCGCACGCCGACCGGCATGTTGCGGAAGACGAAGCAGGCGATGAGGATGAAGCCGGTGCCGGTGATCTCCACCGGCGGCACGTTGAAGGCGAGGATATAGGCAACGCCGATCACCGTGCCGGGAATGGCGAAGGACAGCATGGTCAGGAACTCCAGCGTCCTGCGGCCGCGGAAGCGCTGGCGCGCCAGCACATAGGCGGTCAGCAGGCCGATGATCGTGGTCAGGGGCGCTGCCGCCGCCGAGACCATCACCGTGGTCCAGAATGAGTTCCAGGCCGAGCCGGCCCATAACAGGCCGCCGCCGGACCATTCCACCAGGAAGCCGGTGCGCAGATGGTCGAGCGTCGGCGTCATGTCGAGACGGCCGATGTCCTTCACGAAGCCGCCGATCAGCACGATCGTGTAGACGGCGACGGTCAGCCCGATCCACGGCACGATGACGCCCCACAGGCCGGCCGGCAGGCCCTTCGGCAGGGCGGCGGGCACGCCGCTGTCGCCCTTGCCGGACACGGTGACGAAGGAGGTGTTGGCGAGCAGGCGCATCTGCACCAGGAAGGCGGCGAGCGTGAAGGCGAGCAGCACCATGGCGAGCACCGCGGCGCGGCCGGGCTCGTGCTGGGCGCCGACGATGGCGAAGAAGATCTTGGTCGACAGGACCTCGAAATTGCCGCCGAGCACGAGCGGGTTGCCGAAATCGGCAAGGCTCTCGACGAAGGCCAGCAGATAGGTGTTGGCGATGGCCGGCAGCAGCAGCGGCAGCGTCACGGTCAACAGGATGCGGGTGCGGTTGGCGCGCAGGGTCTGCGCCGCCTCCTCCAGCGTCGGCGACAGCGCCTTCAGCGCGCCGACCAGGATCAGGAAGGACAGCGGCACCTGCGACAGCACCTGCGCCAGCAGCACGCCGGGCATGCCGTAGAGCCAGCGGGTGCGCGGAATGCCGAACCACTCCCACAGGAATGTGGTGATGATGCCGGTGCGACCGAACAGCACGATCAGCGCCAGGCCGATGACGAAGGGCGGGGTGATGATCGGCAGGATGGCGAGCGCGTCGAAGGCGCGCGGGAAGCGCACCTTGGTGCGCACCGCGATCAGGGCAAGGCCGAGCGCCAGCGTCGTGGAGAAGAAGGCGGCGAGAATGCCGAGAATGACGGTGTTGGGGGCAACGCCGCAGCGCGCGTTCGACCACAGGCAGTCGAGCGCCCAGATGTCGGCCTGCAGCAGCCGGTCGAGGAACACGCCGGCGTCGGCCTGCCGCTCGCCCTGGAAGGCTTCCGAGAGCATGCGCAGCACCGGCCAGAACACGAACAGCACCACCAGCGCGCCGATGGTGACGACGCTGACCGAGACGAAGCGGTCGTTGCGGAAGGCGCCGAAGCGGGCGATGGCGCCGGCGGCAAGGGCAATCAGCGCTAGGGCGAGAATGC
Organism: Stappia sp. TSB10GB4; assembly: GCF_900185745.1. Taxonomy (NCBI): domain Bacteria; kingdom Pseudomonadati; phylum Pseudomonadota; class Alphaproteobacteria; order Hyphomicrobiales; family Stappiaceae; genus Stappia; species Stappia sp. TSB10GB4. Next base: position 267,819 of record NZ_FYAV01000057.1, read on the forward strand.
CGGCGCCGGGGCCGAGCGGCCGGGCGACCTCGCTCGCGGCAAAGCCGAGAGAGAGCGCGAGGACGGGGAAGAAACCGGCGACGACGAGCGCGGCGAGCGCCAGCGCGCCGCCGATCGACCCGAAAAGGGCGCCGGCGCGCTGGGCGCCGGCAAGGCTTGCGGCGCCCGACAGGGCGAGCGCGAGGCACCCGAGTGCCGGTGCCAGATGGCCGGCGGCGAGCACGCCGCCGAGGCGGGTGCCGTCGTCGGCATGGTAGGCCAGCACCGCCGGGCCAATCAGCCCGGCGGCGGCCAGGATCACCGGAAAACGGTCGATCATCGCGATGTTGTCGGTCGAGGGACGGTGGCGCGCCTCACTTCGGCGCGGCACCGACCTCCGCATCCCACTTCGACAGCAGACGGGTGCGCTCGGCCGACGAGCCGTATTTGGCGAAGTCGTAGTCGATCAGCTTGACCGACGACAGGTCCGGCGCCTCCTCGGGGGCCTTGGCCGCCTTGTTGGACGGCACCTGGAACGAGTTCGCCGCCGCGCCGATTTCCTGCGCCGCCGGGGTCAGCGCCCAGTCGTACCACTTCTTGGCGTTGTCCGGGTTCGGGCCGCCCTTGACGATCGACATGGAGCCGATCTCGTAGCCGGTGCCCTCGCAGGGGGAGACCACCTTGATCGGCGCGCCCTGGACGACCTGGGTGACGCCGTCATGCTGGAAGGTGATGCCGATCAGCGATTCGCCGGTGGCGGCGGCACGCGCCGGGGCCGCGCCCGACTTGGTGTACTGGTTGATGTTCTTGTGCAGGGCCTTCATGTAGTCGAACGCCTTGTCCTCGCCCATCAACTGCACCAGCGTTGCGACCATCGTGTAGGAGGTGCCCGACGAGTTCGGGTTGGCGACCTGAATCTCGTCGCGGAACGCCTCGCTGAGCAGATCCATCCAGCAGGACGGCTCCGGCTCGCCGGTGGAGGCGAGCATCTCGGTGTTGAACGAGTAACCGAGCGCGCCGGCATAGATGCCGACGGTCTTGTAGCCGGACTGCTCGGCCTGGGACACGGCCCAGGGCTGGAGCTGATCGAGCATCGGCGACTGGTATTCGGCCGTGAGGTCCTCCTCGGCCGCCTGCAGGTGCGGGTCGCCGGTGCCGCCCCACCACACGTCGCCGCGCGGATTGGCGGCTTCCGCCTTGATCTGGGCCAGCGTCTCGCCAGAAGACTTGCGGGTCATGTTGACCTTGATGCCGGTCTCGCGCTCGAAGGCCAGCGCCATCGGCCGGCACCATTCTTCCTGGACCGAGCAGTAGAGGGTGAGTTCGCCCGAAGCCGAGGCGGGCACGGCCCACACCAGTCCGGCGAGGCCGAAGGCGGCGCCCGAGGCGAGCGTCCGCAGGCCGACGGTGAACTTGCTGGCAGTCGTCTTCATGATTTCCTCCCTTTACGAAACAGGCTTGCAAACCTGTGCATTCGTGCGTTCAACTTGAATTGCGCGAGGCCGGTCGTCAATCTCCCGCCTTCGACCCTGGGGAAAGTGCCAGGGCTGAGGCAGAGGAGGAGAGCGACAGACCGGCGACGCGCGCGGTCTCCTCGGCGACAGCGGGGGCTGCGACGAGGATCGGATTTCCGTTCGTCCAGTCGCCGCTGAAGAAGTCGCTGACGCGGGCGCCCGCCTCGCTGGCGATGACGATCCCGGCGGCGACGTCCCAGGAGTTGATATGGCCTTCCAGATAGCCGTCGCTGCGGCCGCAGGCGACGGAGGCAAGGCCCATCGCGCCGGAGGCGGAGCGCTTGACATTGGCGCCGGCCTCGAACAGGGCGCGGACCGTGTCGATGAAGCGGCCGACCGGCAGGCGCGGCGACCAGCCATGCTCCAGGGTGGCACGGGTGATCGTGTCGGTGGCGGCCGCCTTGATCGGCTTGCCGTTCAGCGTCGCGCCATGGCCGCGCCGGGCCAGATAGGTCTCGCCGAGCGCCGGGGCGGCGATGCAGCCGAGTTCCGGGGTGCCGTTGAGGAGGAAGCCGATGGAAATGCACCAGGTGCGGTCGCCATGGGCGAAATTGGAGGTGCCGTCGATCGGATCGACGATCCACACCCGCTCGCTCACCTCGCCGCCGCCCTCCTCGCCCAGCACGCTGTCCTGGGGGAACACTTCGGCGATGCGGGCGCGAATCAGGGCTTCCACCGCCCCGTCGGCCTCGGTGAGCCAGTCCTGGGCGCCTTTCAGCGAGACGGCCATGGCGTCGCGATTGTCGAAATACCGCATGGCAAGGGCCGCGGCTTCGGCCGCAAGTCCTTGAAGGGCAAGAAACCGCAACGTCACGTCCGGATTCAGGGGTGCGCTCATGCTTTCCTCTTACTTAGCCGACAAATATCTGCCATCTTTGTTTTTCCACGTATTCGGCCGATGGAAAAGCGGTTTGTCGGCATCCTGCCGCCATGATTGACGGCGAGACTTCAGAACGCTCCGTGCCGGGCGGCTCCCGGCCCGGGCACGCGCAGCAATGGCGGATGAACATTACGGTTTGACGACGGTTTGGTGTTTGGCGGCGTCCGTCGGCGGCCCGGAGAGGGGCCGCGAGGCTGCCGGCAAAAGACGACAGGCACCGACATGACGGGCAAGAGGACGACGAAGAGATGATGAGTGCGAGTGCGGTCTTCGTGCAGCTTATCGGCGGCGTGGCGCTGCTGATCTGGGCGGTGCGGATGGTGCGCACCGGCGTGGTGCGGGCGTTCGGCTCCTCGCTCAGGGCGGTGCTCGCCTCGGCGACGCGCAACCGGACGACGGCGGCGCTGGCCGGCGCCGGGGTCACCGTGTTGATGCAGAGCGCCACGGCGACGGCGATGTTGCTCACCTCGTTCTCGCGGCGCGGGCTGGTGCCGCTCGCCATGGCGCTGGCGGTGGTGCTCGGCGCCGATGTCGGCTCGGCCATCGCCGCGCAGATCCTGTCGCTCGACGTCTCCTATCTGTGGCCGGTCTTCGTCACCGCCGGCGTCGTCACCTTCCTGTCGATGGAGGCCGACCGGGCGCAGTGCATCGGCCGGGCGCTGATCGGCCTCGGCCTGCTGACCCTGTCGCTGCAGGCGCTGCGGGCGACCGTGGTGCCGCTGGCGGAGTCCGAGACCTTCGCCCTGGTGCTCGCCGCGCTCGGCAGCGAGCCGATCCTCGCCGCCATCCTTGCCGCCGGCATCACCTGGGCGGCGCATTCCTCGCTCGCCGTGGTCCTCGTCATCGCCACCCTGGCGCTGACGGGGGCGGTAACTCCGACGCTGGCCATTGCCGCCGTGCTCGGCGCCAATGTCGGCGCCGCCGCCGCCCCGCTTTCGGCCAACTGGGGCGGGCCGCCGGAGACCAAGCGGGTGCCGCTCGGCAACATGCTGATGCGGGGCGCGGTCGCGGCGGTGCTGGTGCCGTTTTCCGGCGCGCTGGCCACTCTCGCCACCAGCCACGGCCTGGTCGGCGCGCGGCTGACCGTCGATGTGCATCTGGCCTACAACATTCTCGTCGCGCTGATCTTCATTCCGCTGGTCGGGCCGGTGTCGCGGCTTCTGGAGCGGCTCGTGCCGGCGGCGGCGCAGCCGGCGGACCCGAAGCGGCCCCGCTATCTCGGCAGCGCCGCCACCGACATGTCGTCGGAGGCGCTGGCCGCCGCCCATCGCGAGGCGCTGGCGCTCGGCGACCGGGTCGAGGCGATGCTGATCCGCTCGATGGAGGCGCTGGAGACCGGCGATCCGAAGCTGATCCGCGACATCCGCGCCAGCGACGATGCGGTCGACGCGGTCAACGAGGCGATCAAGCTGCATCTGGTGCGCATGTCGCGCAAGGGCATGTCGGAGGAGGATTCCCGCCGCTTCATGGAGATCCTCTCCTTCACCACCAATCTGGAGCATATCGGCGACGTCATCGACAAGCAGCTCCTGGAACTGGCGGAAAAGAAGGGGCGCGGCAACCTTGCCTTCTCCTCCGAAGGGCTTGCCGACCTCAAGGCGTTCCACGCCCGCGTCGCATCCAACTTCGCCACCGCGCTCAATGTCTTCGCCAGCGGCGATGTCGACCTGGCGCGCCGGCTGTTCGCCGAAAAGACGGCGATCCGCGATCTGGAGCGGCACTATGCCGAGCGCCACTTTGCGCGGCTACGCGAGGGGGTGAAGCTGTCGATGGAGACGACCTCGATCCACATGGACGTGCTGCGCGACCTGAAGCGCATCCACGGTCATTTCGTCGTCGTCGCCCAGCCGATTCTCGAGGCCTGCGGCGAGCTTGCCGACACGCGGCTGGTCGCCGCGCCGGCCGGCGGCGCGCGCCGCGAGGACGCAGCCTATCGCAGCACCGGCGGCGAACAGCCGGCCTGACCGTGCCGCCCGCCCGGCGGGCCGATGATTGGACGGGCCGCACGGGATCGTGCGGCCCGTCTTCGTTTCGCGGGGGCTTGATGGGGTTTCGCCGGGGGTTTGATGGGGCTTGACGGGCCTAATATATCGAATATTCTCGAAATATGGAAAAGACAGACGCTCTTTCGGCTTTCGCCGCCCTGTCGCAGGAGACCCGTCTCGACGTGTTGCGCCTGCTGATCCGGGCGGGGGGCGCGGGGATGGCGGCCGGCGACATCGCCGCCGCCCTCGGCGTGCGGCAGAACACGCTGTCGACCAATCTGGCGATCCTCACCCGTGCCGGCCTGCTGCGCAGCCACCGGCAGGGGCGGACGATCCGCTATGTCGCCGACATGGGCGGCCTGACGGCGCTGCTTGCCTTCCTGATGGAAGACTGCTGCGGCGGCGCGCCCGATGTCTGCCGTCCGCTGCTGGCGTCGCTACCGGCCTGCTGCGCGCCGGACCCCGTGATACGTTAAGGACCCTCATGACCATCGTCATTCACCACAATCCCGACTGCGGCACCTCGCGCAACGTGCTGGAGATGATCCGCGCCTCCGGCGAGGAGCCCGTGGTCATCGACTATCTCAAGACCGGCTGGACCCGGCCGCAGCTTCTGGCCCTGTTCGCCGGCGCCGGGCTGACCCCGCGCACCGCCCTGCGCGTGTCGAAGTCGCCGGCCGAGGAACTTGGCCTCACCGATCCCTCCGTCGACGACGAGACGATCCTTGCCGCCATGCTGGAGCATCCCATTCTGGTCAACCGGCCGATCGTCGTCACGCAAAAGGGCATCCGCCTGTGCCGCCCCTCGGAAGCCGTGCTGGAGATCCTGCCCAATGCGGCGATCGGCACGTTCCGCAAGGAGGACGGCGAGATCGTCGCCGGCTCCGCTTCCGGTACCGCTTCCGGGGCGGGGGAGGCCGCCTCGTGAGGTCCGTGACCGATCTTGCCGCCGCCGACCTGCCGAACATCGATTTTTCGCAGATGCGCCGGATCGACCCGGCCGACTACGCCCTGCCGGGCGAGGCCTTCCATCCCCCGCGCATCCTGCTGCTCTACGGCTCGCTGCGTCCGCGCTCCTTCTCGCGCCTCGTTGCGGAAGAAGCCCGCCGCCTGCTCGACTGGCACGGCTGCGAGACGCGGATGTTCGACCCGCGCGACTTGCCGCTCGTCGACGGGGCCGATCCGGAGCACCCCAAGGTGCGCGAACTGCGCGACCTCGCCATGTGGTCGGAGGGCATGGTCTGGGTCTCGCCGGAGCGGCACGGGGCGATGACCGGCCTGATGAAGACGCAGATCGACTGGCTGCCGCTGTCGCTCGGCGGCCTCCGCCCGACCCAGGGCAAGACGCTGGCGGTGATGCAGGTCTGCGGCGGCTCGCAGAGCTTCAACGCGGTCAACCAGATGCGCATTCTCGGCCGCTGGATGCGGATGGTCACCATCCCCAACCAGCCCTCCGTCGCCCGCGCCTTCGCCGAATTCGGCGAGGACGACCGGATGAAGCCGTCCTCCTATTACAACCGGATCGTCGACGTCACCGAGGAACTGGTGAAGTTCACGCTGATGGTGCGCGGGCGCTCGGCTGCGCTGGTCGACCGCTATTCGGAGCGGGTGGAGACGGCGGCCGAGGTCTCCGCGCGCGTCAACCAGCGCTCGATCTGACGCGGTTTCCACTGTCCTTGCCTGCCGCTGCCGCGCGGGTGCTCTGCCTGCCGCGGTCGCGCCCATGCTCTGTCTGGCGCGGTCGCGCCCGTGCTATCGTCCGGCGCAATCGCGACGACTGCTGCAAGGCGGATCGTCGATAAAGGGCGGAAACGGGTACGGCGGGTATGATCGACAAGCTGGAAATGTTCATTGCGCTGGTGCGCGAGCGCCATTTCGGCCGCGCGGCGGAGAGCATCGGCGTCACCCAGCCGACGCTGTCCTCGGCGATCCGCCAGCTCGAGGACCAGCTCAACGTCCAGCTCGTCCATCGCGGCTCGCGTTTCCAGGGGCTGACGCCGGAGGGCGAGCGGGTGCATGCGCTGGCCCTGCGGATCGTCGGCGACATGCGTGCCCTGCGCGAGGAGATGCGCGCCGTCCGCTCCGATCTGGAGGGCACCTTGCGCATCGGCGTCGTCCCGACGGCGCTGCCGATGGTCGCCGATCTCGTCTCTCCCTATGCGCTGCGCCACCCGCGCGTGCGCTTCCAGATCCTGTCGCGCACCTCGGCCGAGATCCTCGAGCAGATGGACCGGCTCGACCTCGATGCCGGCATCACCTATCTCGACGCCGACGCCCGGCGCCGCCGCACCGTGCTGCCGCTCTACCGCGAGCGCTATCGTCTGCTTGTCTCCGTGTCCGATCCGCTGGCAGCGCGCGACCGGATCGGCTGGCACGAGCTCGGCGGCGAGCAGCTCTGCCTGCTGACCCCCGACATGCAGAACCGCGCTATTGTCGACCGGCATCTTGCGGCCGCCGGGGTGACGCCGAAGGCCCAGGTCGAATCCAACTCGATCATCGCCCTCGTCGCCCATGTTATCACCGGCAAATGGGCCTCCGTGGTGCCGGAAAAGCTCGCCGGCATGTTCGTCTCCGCCGGCGCCATCGCCGCCGTGCCGATCGTCGGCGACAGCGCGGATGCGGGAGAGCCGATCGGCCTCGTCATGGTCCAGCGCGAGCCGCTGACGCCGCTGCTGGCGACCCTGTCGGAGGTCGCCCGGCAACTTGCCGTCTGAGCGGCGATTGCGACGCGAGTCTTAATTTTCGGGCATTTTGAGAGCGAATTTCGCAAAAATCGTCGCAACCTGAAATTGCGTTCAAGCCTTTGAAAAAACAGAACTTCCTTGTGATTCCGCGAGTTGGGTCGCGCAAGACCGATCCGGCCGGCAAAGGTGGCCGCAAGGGGTTGATCCCCGGCCGTTTGTCGCCCAGCATGACGGCACGGCTGTTGCGAAAGACCGGCAAAGGGGACGGGATGCGGGCGATTGGTTTCCTTCTGACACTGCTTCTTGTCCCCGTCGTCATGCTTGCCGAGGTCGCGTCCGGGTCTGCCTCCGACGACGGCGCCGGCTGGCTGATCGAGAGCTGCACGGCGAGCGGCGACACGCTCAATGTCCGCGCCGGGCCGGGCACCCAGCACCCGGTTCTGGCGACCCTGGAAAACGGCACCGGCCTCCGGGTCCGCTCGGGCAATCCCCGCGACCCGCGATCCTGGCTGCGGGTGGAACTGCTCGACGACCTGCAGGGCGAGGTGCACGGGTTCGAGCTCGACGGCTATGTTCTGGCGCGGCTGACCGTGACCGGCATGTGCCAGGTGTTGCACGATCCGGCGGTCGCTGGCCTTGCCGGATCGCGGATCGGCGGCCGCGACGTCACGCTCGGTCCCTGGGACCCTTACCACGACCTGCATCTCAACAATCCCGATCACCCGCAGAGCCGGCGGGTGCTCGATGTGGCGACGCCCGCCTATGAGGCGATGCTGGTGCGGGAAGGCTATGGCGAGGTGCTGGAGGGCGGCTCGCTCTATGCCCGCGAGGATGCGGAGGAAGAGGAGCGGCAGCGCCAGGCGGCGGCCGCCGCGCCGGCGCCGCTTGCGCCCGCTGCCCGGCCGCAACCTGTGGCCTCCGCCCCGGTCGATGTCTCGGCGCCGCCGGTCTGCGAGAGCCGCCAGCTCGTTCCCTCGGAGCGCGGCCTCGGCCACTTTGTCCTCGCCGACGCCGCTGGCACGCCGCAGGTGCTGTGGACGGCGCTGCGGCCCGATGTCCGGCTCGCGCGCCTCAGCCCGGCGCTGGCCGGGCCGCTGCCGTCCGGCGGCGGCGACGTCGGGTCCGGCGACCCGGTGCTGCTCCGCGACCAGACCCTCCGCCACGTCGGCGTATGGACCGGCACCGTCCGCTCCGCCTCCGGTTACCGCGATCAGGCACTGGGTCTGATCGATCCCGGCGGCCCGTCGGGCGGCGAGATCGAGACCCGCGCCCCGTCGCCCGCGGCAGGCCCCCTGCATGCCCATCGCAACGGCGATGGTAGTCTGATCCTATTGATGCTTAAAGGCTTTTCGGATCGCTCGTTGGTGGCTGTGCGCGCCGGGCGGGCAGGAGGCTGGCAGGTGGAAGAGGTGCAATCCGGCGGTTCTGGCGCCCGGATCGGCCATGTCATTGGCGCCTCGCATCCCAATGGCGACCTGACGGCGATCTGGAGCGAGCCCTTCGCGGACGGGGCAAGCATGAGCCGGCCGCACCTCTATATGGTGACGCGCGAGGCGGCGTCCGGCCGTTGGGGCGCTCCCGCGCGGATCACTGCGACGGGCAGCGACCGGGTGGCGATGACCAACGGCTATACCGGCGCGGTCGGTCTCGGCGGCGAACTGCTGCTCTGGTGGTCGGATGTGGGGGCGCCGCTGCGGGCGGCGCGGGTCGGCCTTGACGGGGCGGCTATCGGGCCGGTGCTTGAGCCGGACGGCGCACACACGCTGCTGGCGGGCGGTGCGGGGCCTTGGGGCGAGGCGCTGTTTGTCTTGGAACATCAAAGAGGTAGCAATAGCTGGGTGCGCATCGTCGATGGCGCGGTGAGCGTGCCGCAGCCCATCGAGGGGTTGCAGATGAAGCGCGCTTCCGGCGAGCCGCAGATCGAGCCGACGCGCGACGGCGGCTTCTGGCTGGTGCAGCGCGGCTGGGGGATTGACCGGATGCTGCGCTTCGACGGCGCCTCGGGCGCCTGGTCGCCGGAGACGCGCAGCGACAACCGTCCGCCGCAGGACGATGCACGGTTTGAGCGGGCGACCTCGGCCGGGCCCGCCGCCGTCCTGCCGGACGGGTCGCTGGCGCTGGCCACCAACCTGACGCATCGCAGCGGCGGCGGCCACGACATCCTGCTGCGGATCTGCCGCTGACCGGGCTGTTCTATTGCTGGGCCAGCGGGCGGGGGGACGGATGACAGGGCGGGAGGCCTGCGGCAACGAGAGGGAGCTGGCGGGGTCGCCGTGCGATTTATTTTGTCCCCGCGATATGAGGCCTTGTTTTGGTCACCGTTGGCGTCCATATAGGGGCATATCGATCTGGGTTGTCGAACTTTGTTCCTGAGCGCGCGTGGCGCGTGAACGGCGATCTTCCTCTCTCAAAATCGATCTGAACCGTCTGCCGTTTGCTTTTGCGGGGCAGGCACCTACCCGTTCGCGATATGAAAAGGAAATCGCCATGAACACCGGTACCGTGAAGTTCTTCAACACCACCAAGGGCTTCGGTTTCATCGAGCAGGGCGGCGGCAAGCCCGACGTCTTCGTTCACATCTCCGCGGTCGAGCGCGCTGGCATGACCAGCCTCGTCGAGGGCCAGAAGGTCAGCTTCGAGATCGTCACCGACCGCCGCAGCGGCAAGGCTGCCGCCGACAACCTGCAGGCCGCGTAAGGACCTGCAGCGTCGGGACTGACAGGCTTGGCGGACATATCCCCGCCTGTCAGGCGCCCTCAACGGCGACGCCCCGACGAACGCAATCGTGCTTCTGAGCGCTGACCACGGATGTACTGGCGGCACTCATCGAGGCAAAAGGGAAGGCCGGGTTCGCCCGGCCTTTTTGCGTTTTGGGGCGATCCCGATCCCTACAGCACCGCGCCGATCTGCCAGGGCACGAATTCGTGGTCGCCGAGGCCCAAAGCCTCGGATTTCGTGCGTTCGCCCGAGGCGGCGGCGATCAGCCGGGCATGGATCTCGCGGCCTTTTTCAGCCAATGAGACGCCGGTTTCCAGCACCTCGCCGGCATTGACGTCCATGTCCTCGCGCATCGCCCGGTAGAGCCGGTCGCTGGTCGCGATCTTCAGGGTCGGGGCGGGCTTGGAGCCGAAGGCCGAGCCGCGCCCGGTGGTGAAGGCGACGAGCTGGCAGCCGCCGGCGATCTGGCCGGTCGCCGAGACCGGGTCGTAGCCCGGTGTGTCCATGAAGACGAGGCCGGGACCCGTCACCTGTTCGGCGTAGCCGACGACCTCGTTCAGCGGCGTGGCGCCGGCCTTGGCGACGGCGCCGAGCGACTTTTCCAGGATGGTGGTGAGGCCGCCGGCCTTGTTGCCGGGGCTGGGGTTCTGGTCGAGCGAGGCGCCGTTCTGCGCCGCGTAGTCCTCCCACCAGCGGATGCGTTCGATCAGGCGGTCGGCGACCTCCTGCGAGGCCGCGCGCGACAGCAAAAGCTGTTCGGCGCCAAAGATTTCCGGGGTTTCCGACAGGACGACGGTCGCGCCCTGCGCCACCAAGAGGTCGCAGGCGATGCCGAGCGCCGGGTTGGCGGTTATCCCCGACCAGCCGTCGGAGCCGCCGCATTGCAGGCCGAGCTTCAGCGCCGCGACCGGCACTGGCCGGCGGGCGGTGCGGTTCACCTCCGGCAGCAGCTCGTGGACGGTCGCGACGATCCGCTCGATGGTGGCGCGGGTGCCGCCGTTCTCCTGGATCGCAAGGCCGTGGAAGCGGGTCTCCGTGCCGTCCGAATAGAGCGCCTTCATGCGCGCCACCTGCATCACCTCGCAGCCGAGGCCGACGAAAACCGCAGCGCCGACATTGGGATGGGTCGCATGGCCCCACAGCACGCGCTGGAGGATCTCCCAGCCCGGACCGTTCGAGGACATGCCGCAGCCGGTGCCGTGGGCGAAGGCGACGACGCCGTCGATGTTCGGCCAGTCGTCCAGCACGCCGGAGGCGTTGAGGATGTCGGCGGCCCGTCGCACCACGGTCGCCGAGCAGTTCACCGTGGCGACCAGCGCGATCATGTTGCGTGTTCCGGCGCGCCCATCAGTGCGCGGGTAGCCGAGGAAGCTGCCGGCGATATCCCCCTCGGCAAGGCGCGGGATGGCGGCGCGCGCCTCCTCCAGCTTGTCGGAGATGCGATAGGCGCGCTCATGCGCGCCGATCTCGCAATTGTGCGAATGGACATGCGCGCCGGCGGCAATTTCGGCCGTCGCATAGCCGATCACCTGGCCATACTTGACCACCGGCTCGCCCGCCCCGATGGCGCGGCGGGCGATCTTGTGCCCCGGCGCGACGGCGGCGGACAGCGGCGCCCCGAGCCCCAGCGGATCGCTGCCGGCCTCCGCGCGGGCGGCGAGCACGGCGACATTGTCGCGCTCCGAAAGCACGAGCGGCGGGCGGGCGGCGAGGCCGGTGTCGGTGTCAGGCATGGCGGGTTCCGGGGTGGGACAGGGCCGTGACGACGCCGCGCAGCTCGGCAAGGCCGCGCAGGCGTCCGATCAGAGGATAGCCCGGATGGGTGTCGCGGTCGAAGTCCGACAGCAGCTCGTGTCCGTGGTCGGGGCGGAAGGGGATTTCCGCGTCCGCCCGGCCCTCGTCCCGGCGCCGGCGCTCCTCGGTGAGCAGCGCGGCGACAAGCGCCACCATATCGGTGTCGCCGGCAAGGTGGGCGGCTTCCTCGAAGCTGCCGTCTGGCTCCTTGGCGACATTGCGCAGATGCGCGAAATGGATGCGCGGGGCGAAACGGCGGGCGATGGCCGGTACGTCGTTCGCCGGATTGGCGCCGAGCGAGCCGGAGCACAGGGTCAGGCCGTTGGCCGGCGTCTCGTCGCGGCCGAGGATCCAGGCGATATCCTGCGCATCCGAAACGATGCGGGGCAGGCCGAGAATGTCGCGCGGCGGGTCGTCCGGGTGGACGCACAGGCGCATGCCGAGCTCTGCGGCCGCCGGCACCACCTCGTCGAGGAAGCGGGCGAAATTTGCCCGCAGGGCCCGCGTGTCGATGCCCTCGTAAAGGGTGAGGGCTCGGCGCAGGGCCGGGATGTCGTAGCGGTCATAGGCGCCGGGAAGACCCGCCATGATCGCGGCGACGAGCTCCTCGTGCGCGGCTTCATCGCTTGCCTCGAACCACTGGCGGGCGCGGGCGCGCACCTCGTCCGGATAGTCCTCTTCCGCCCCCTCGCGCTCCAGCATGAACATCTCCAGCGCGCACATGCGCGCCGCATCGAAGCGCAGGCAGGTGCCGCCGCCCCGGATCGGGCTGGCAAGGTCGGTGCGCGTCCAGTCCAGCAGCGGCATGAAGTTGTAGCAGACGGTGAAGATGCCCTCAGCCGCAAGGTTGGCGAGCGACTGGCGGTAATTGGCAAAGAGCGGGGCGAGGTCGCCGTCGCCGCGCTTGATATGCTCGTGCACGGGCAGGCTCTCGACCACCTGCCAGGAGAGGTCGAGGCGGCTGGCGGCGATCATCGCCTTGCGGTCGGCGATGGCCTGCCGGCTCCAGATCTCGCCGTAAGGGATCTCGTGCAGCGCGGTGACGATGCCCCGCGCGCCGGTCTGCGCAATCTCGTGAAGCCCGATGCGGTCGAGCGGCCCGTACCAGCGCCAGCTTTCAAGCATGACAGGCCTCGACCATGGCGCGGGCACCGCGCTCGGCAAGGCCGGCATGGGCCTCGGCGAGCCGGTCGCGGAACGCTGCGTTGCCGGCAAGGCTGGCCGGAAAGATCTCGCGCAGGCCCAAAAGGGCATCGACCGTGGCCGCCGAGCCTTTCGCCGCATGGCACAGGGCGTTGAGGCGCTCGGCCATCGGGTCGCGCACGTCGATGGGGTTCCCCGAAAGATCGGCGCCGCCGACATAGGTCATCCACGCGGCGACCGACAGGATGAGGCCGGACATCGGCCGGCCGGCGGCAAGGCCCTCCTCGATCTGGCCGAGGATGCGCTGCGGCAGTTTCTGCGAGCCGTCCATGGCGATCTGCCAGGTGCGGTGGCGGATCGCAGGATTGGCGTAGCGCTCCTTGAGCCGGGCCGCATAGGCGGCAAGGTCGACGCCGGGCGGCGGGGTGAGGCCGGGCAGGATCTCGTCGGCCCAAAGGCGGTCCAGAAAGGTCGAGAAAGCCGGGTCGGCGACGGTGTCGGCGATGGTCTCGTGCCGCGCGAGATAGCCGAGATAGGCGAGCGAGCTGTGCGTGCCGTTGAGGCAGCGCAGTTTCATCAGCTCGTATGGGGCAACGTCCGCGACGAGTTCCGCGCCGCTTGCGCCAAGGTCCGGCCGGTCGCCGCCGACGAAATCGTCCTCGATCACCCATTGGCGGAACGGCTCGTGCAGCACCGGGCTCTCGTCGCGGCAGCCGATCAGGCGGGCGACATGGTTGAGATCGGCAGGGCTGGTCGCCGGCACGATGCGGTCGACCATTGTGGAGGGGAACCGGCCTTCCGCCGCGATCCACCGCGAAAGGGCAGGGTCGATCCGCTCGGCCAGCTCCAGCACCAGACCGCGCAGCATCGCGCCGTTGTGGGGGAGGTTGTCGCAGGTCAGCACGGTGAAGGGCTTTATCCCCGCCGTGCGGCGGCGGGCGAGCGCGCGCACCAGGAAGCCGAGGGCCGAGGCGGGCCGTGCCGGATCGGCAAGGTCCGCGATGATGTCGGGATGGGTAAGCGACAGCCGTCCGGTCGCCGGCTCGTGGCAATAGCCCTTCTCGGTGACGGTGAGGGTGACGATCCGCGTGGTGGGCGCGGCCATCAGGGCGACCACCGCCTCCGGGTCTTCCGGCGCGACGAGGACGCCGGCCAGCACGTCGACGATGCGCGGCACCTCGCCGCCGGGTGCGAGCTCCAGCGCGGTATAGGCGAAGTCCTGTGGCGCCAGCCGGTCGCGCTGGTCGGGCCGCTTCAAGGAGACGCCGACAATGCCCCAGTCGCCGCCGGAGGCAGCCATCGCCTCGGCGATGTAGAGGGCGCCATGGGCGCGGAAGAAGGCGCCGAGGCCGAGATGAACGATGCCGGTGCCGGGGCGCGGCCCGCCGCGGCGCGGTTTCAGGCGGGGCAGGTCAGCGGGCAAGCCAGCCTCCATCGACAGGGATCACCGCGCCGTGCACGTAGCGGGCGGCCGGGGAGCACAGGAAGACGGCGGTGCCGGCGATATCCTCGGGCGCGCCCCAGTGGCCGGCGGGGATACGCTCGAGGATCGCGGCCGAGCGGTCCGGGTCGTCGCGCAGCGCCTTGGTGTTGTTGGTGGCGATATAGCCGGGCGCGACGGCGTTGACGTTGATGTCTTTTGCCGCCCACTCGTTGGCGAGGATCTTGGTTATCCCCGCAACGCCGTGCTTGGCGGCGGTGTAGGACGGCACGCGGATGCCGCCCTGGAACGACAGCATCGAGGCGATGCTGACGACCGCGCCGCCCTCGCCGCGCGCCAGCAACTCGCGGGCGAAGGCCTGGGTGGTGAAGAACAGCGCCTTGAGATTGACGTCCATCACCGCGTCCCAGTCGTCTTCCGTGAAGTCGACGCTATCCCCGCGGCGGATGATGCCGGCATTGTTGACGAGGATCGAATGGCCCGAGCCGGCAAAGACGTCGCGCGCGGCCATCGGGTCGGCCAGGTCAAGGGTCAGCGAGGTCGCGCGGCCGCCGGCGGCTTCGATTGCGGCGACGGTCTCACTGCAGGAGCGGCGACCGGCGCAGGTCACCTCGGCACCGGCTTCGGCCAGCGCGAGGGCGATGGCCTGGCCGATGCCGGTATTGGCGCCGGTCACCAGCGCCTTGCGGCCGGAGAGCGAGAAGGAGGGGCTCATTTCATCTCCGCCATGCTGACGAAATCCATGTCCGTGTAGTCGACATTGTCGCCGGCCATCGCCCAGATGAACGTGTAGCTGCCGGTGCCGGCGCCCGAGTGGATCGACCAGGGCGGCGAGATCGCGGCTTCCTCGTTGGCGACGATGAGATGGCGGGTCTGCTGCGGCTCGCCCATCAGGTGCAGGACGCGCTGGTCCTCGGTCATGTCGAAGTAGAGATAGGCCTCCATCCGCCGGTCATGGACGTGAGCCGGCATGGTGTTCCAGACCGAGCCCTCCTCCAGCGTGGTGTAGCCGAGCACGAGCTGGCAGCTTTCCATCACCAGCGGATGGACGAACTGGTTGATGGTGCGCTTGTTGGAGGTCTCTGTGGCGCCGAGCTTCAGGCTGTTCGCCTCCGACAGGCGGATCAGCCGCGCGGGCAGGGTGCGATGCGCCGGGGCGGAGGTGATGTAGAAGCGCCCGCCGCCGGAGAAGGTGACGGGGCCCGCGCCCATGCCGAGATAGAGCACGTCGCCGCGCTCCAGCGTCCAGCTTCCGCCATCCGTCGAGACCTCGCCGGTCGCGCCGATATTGACGACGGCCATCTCGCGCCGCTCCAGGAAGGTGGCGGTGCGGGTTTCCTCGACCTTGTCGAGGGTGAGCTTGCCGGCGCCCGGCACCGCGCCGCCCAGCACGAAGCGGTCGTAATGGGTGTAGACGAGGCGGATCTCGCCGTCGCGGAACAGGCCTCCGGCATGGAAGTGGCGGCGCAGCTCGTCCGTGTCCATGCCCCTGGCATGGTCCTGGTGGACGGCGTGGCGGGTCTCGACGCTCAGCATGGCGGCTCCTTCAAAGGGGGATGTTCGGGATCAGAGGAAGTCGTCGCGGCGGGGCGTGAAGCCGTCGATCAGCCGCCCTGCCTCAAGGCAGCGGCAGCCGTGCACCGCGTTGGAGGGGATGACGAAACTGTCCCCGGGGCCGACCTCGAACTCCTCGCCGTCAAGCGAGAAGACGAAGCGGCCGCTTTCCACATAGGTGGACTGGATATGCGGATGGCTGTGCAGCGCGCCTTCCGCGCCGGCCTCAAAGGTGAAGGCGACGACCATCATCTGCGGACTGTCGGCGACGACGCGGCGGGTTATCCCCGGTCCGGGCGCGACTTCTGGAAAGGCGGCAAGGGGCGACATGGGGGGTGACATGAACGGGCTCCGGTTCGATCAGTGGAACAGCGAGGGCAGCCAGAGCGACAGGGCCGGCACATAGGTGACGAGCAGCAGGGTTCCGACGGCGGCGAAGTAGAAGGGCCAGATCGACCGCACCGCCTCCCAGACGGTGATCCTCCCGACGGCGCAGCCGACGAAGAGCACGGCGCCGACCGGCGGGGTGCACAGGCCGATGCCGAGATTGAGGATCAGGATGACGCCGAAATGGACCGGATCGACGCCGAAAGCCTGGGCAACGGGCAGGAAGATCGGCGTGGTGATGACGATCAGCGGCGACATGTCCATGAAGGTGCCGAGGATCAGCAGGATGATGTTGATCAGGAGCAGGACGAGAAGCGGGTTCTGGGAGATGTCCTGCATGACGGCGACGAGGGTCGTCGGTACCCGCAGATAGGCGAGCAGCCAGCCGAAGGAGGCAGCGCAGCCGATCACCAGCAGCACCATGGCGGTGGTACGCACCGCGGCGGTGGTCGCCAGCACGAAGGTCTGCCAGCTCATGGTGCGGTAGGCGATGGCGGTGATGAACAGGGCATAGACCACGGCGATGCACGAGCTCTCCGAGGCCGTGAAGATGCCGGAGCGCACGCCGCCGAAGATGATGGCGATCAGCAGGATGCCCGGGATCGCGTTGATCAGGAGGTAGCCGACCATGGCCCAGCCCTGGAACGGGTCGATGGGATAGTTGCGCTTCCGGGCGACGTACCAGGCGGCGAACATCAGCGCCAGCGCCAGCAGCAGGCCGGGCAGGATGCCGGCGGTGAACAGGTCGGCGATGGAGATCCGCCCGCCGGCGGAGATCGAATAGATGATCATGTTGTGAGAGGGCGGCAGCATCAGGGCGATGATCGAGGAGACGACGGTGACGTTGACGCCGTAGGCGACGTCATAGCCGCGCGCCTTCATCTGCGGGATCATCAGGCCGCCGATCGCCGAGGCATCGGCCGCGGCCGAGCCGGAAATGCCGCCGAACAGCACGGAGGCGGTGATGTTGACCTGGCCGAGGCCGCCGCGCAGATGACCGACCAGCGCACCGGCAAGCGCGACGAGGCGGCGGGCGATGTCGCCGCGCACCATCAACTCGCCGGCATAGATGAAAAAGGGGATCGCCATCAGCGCGAAGACGGAGACGCCGGAGTTCAGGCGCTGGAACACCACGACCGGCGGCAGGCCGAGATAGACGATGGTGGCGAAGGACGAGACGCCGAGGCAGAAGGCGACAGGCGTGCCGATCAGCAGCAGGGCGGTAAAGGTGCCGAAGAGGATCAACAGTTCCATCGGTCAATCCTCCAGTTCGGTTTCGCCGAAGCGCGCGGTCGGCAGGCCTGCGGCGCGGCGGGCGAGCCGCTCCAGCGAGAACAGGACGATGAGAACGCCGCCGGCGACGAGGGGCAGGAAGTCATAGGCGCCGGAGATGCCGAGCGAGGGCAGCTTGTTGCCGGCGGTGCGGGCGGCAAGCTCAGCGCCGTACCAGACCATGCCGGCACCGAAAGCGATGACGACCGCGTCGGAGACGGAGTGCAGCGCCAGTTTGACCTTCAGCGGCAGCACGTAGAGCAGCACGTCGAAGGACAGGTGGTAGCCTTCGCGGATGCCGACGGCAGCGCCCAGGAAGATGAACCAGCCCATCAGCATGACCGAGGCGGGCTCCGTCCAGGACTGGCTGTCGTTCAGCACATAGCGGTAGAACACCTGGACCGAAATGAAAGCGGTCATCAGCACGAGGCCCGTTGCCGACAGCCACAGGGCGATGCGGCCGATGATGCCCGTGATCCGCGCGACGGCGCGCATTGTCCCTTGCAAGATGCGTCCTCCCGGCAAGAAGAAGCCCGCGGCGGACCGGCCGCCGCGGGTTCGAAGTCACGTCGGGATCACTCGGTCGCCTGAATGCGGGCGACGAGGTCCTTCAGCTTGTCGGAGGTCACGTACTTCTCGTAGACCGGCTTCATCGCCTCGATGAACGGCGTCTTGTCGATCTCGCTGACGATCTGGACGCCGGCCTCGCGGATCTTGGCTTCCGAGGCCGCCTCGCGCTCGGCCCAGAGCTTGCGCATATGCGGGACGGAGTCCTTGGCCGCCTGGCGGATGATCTCCTGATCCTCGGCCGAGAGCTTGTCCCAGCTCTTCTTCGACATGACCAGCACTTCCGGGACGATCAGGTGTTCATCGAGCGTGAAGTGGCCGGCAACCTCGTAGTGGCCGGAGCTTTCGAAGGACGGCCAGTTGTTCTCGGCCCCGTCGATGACGCCGGTCTGGATCGAGGAATAGACCTCGCCATAGGGCATCGGCGTCGCGTTGGCGCCGAGCGCGTTGACCATGTCGACGAAGAGATCCGACTGCATGACGCGGAACTTCATGCCCGACAGGTCGGCCATGGTCTCGACCGGCTTCTGGCGGTTGTAGAACGAACGCGAGCCGGCGTCGTAGAAGGCGAGGCCGACGAGGTCATGGGCGGAGAAGGCTTCGAGGATTTCCTGGCCGATCTCGCCGTCCATCACCTTGTGCATGTGCTCGACGGAGCGGAAGATATAGGGCAGCGAGGGAACCTGGGTCTCCTCGATGATGTTGTTGAACGGCCCGAGCGAGACGCGGTTCATGTCGATCACGCCGAACTGGGTCTGTTCGATCGTGTCCTTCTCCTGGCCGAGCTGGGCCGAGTGGAACACCTCGATCTCGATGCGGCCGTTGGAGCGCTCCTTGACGAGCTCGCCGAGATACTTGACCGCCTCGACGGTCGGGTAGCCGTCCGGATGAGTGTCCGAGGACCGCAGGACGATGTCGGCCGCCTGCGCCGTCATGGCCGAGGCGGCGAGCAGCCCGACGGCTGCCGTCATGGTCTTCCAATGCTTCATGTTCAGTTCCTCCCTAGAGCAGTTTCGCCCGGTCACAGCCTGTAGGCGGCCTTGACCAGAGTGTAGGTGAGGTCGCGTGCGACCTCATATGCCTCGCCTTCGCCGAGCCTCCCGGTGGCGACGAGTGTGGCGAGGAATGCCGCATCCGACCGGCGCGCCACGTCGTGGCGGGCGGGGATGGAACAGAAGGCGCGGGTGTCGTCGTTGAACCCCACGGTGTTGTAGAAGCCGGCGGTCTCCGTCGCCATCTCGCGGAACCGGCGCATGCCTTCCGCGCTGTCGTGGAACCACCAGGGCGGGCCAAGACGGAGCACCGGATAGGCACCGGCGAGCGGCGCCAGTTCGCGTGCGTAGGACGTCTCGTCCAGCGTGAAGAGGATGATGGTGAGGCCAGGCTCGTGGCCGACCACGTCGAGCAGCGGCTTGAGCGCGCGGACATAGTCGGTGCGGGTCGGGACATCGAAACCCTTGTCGCGGCCGTGCCGGGCCATCACGGCAGGGGAATGGTTGCGGAAGGCGCCGGGATGGATCTGCATCACCAGCCCGTCGTCGAGGCTCATGCGCGCCATCTCGGTCAGCATGTGGCCGCGGAACCGCTCGGCTTCCTCCGCCGTGCAGCGCCCGGCCAGCGCCCTGTCGAAGAGGGCGGCAGCCTCGGTGGGCGACAGGTCCTCGGTGCGGGCGCTGGGCACGCCGTGGTCAGTGGCGGTGGCACCATGGTCCTTGAAGACGGCGCGGCGCGCCCGATGGGCGGCAAGGTAGCCGGACCAGGTCGTCGTCTCCTCGCCGGTGAGCTCGCCGAGGTGCGCGACATTTGCGGCAAAACCCTCGAACTCGGGATCAGTGACCGCGTCCGGTCGATAGGCGGTGATGACCCGGCCGCCCCAGCCGCTGTCGCGGATCGCGCGGTGATGGGTGAGCGGGTCGAGCGCCGATTCCGTGGTGGCGATGACCTCGATGTTGAAGCGATCATAGAGGGCGCGCGGCCGGAACTGCGGCCGGGCAAGGCAGTCGGCGATATGGTCGTAGATGCGCGTCGCGGTCTCAGGGCCGAGCGGCTCATCGATGCCGAAGACCTCCTGGAAGGAATGGGTCAGCCAGAGCGCGGAGGGCGTGCCGCGGAACAGGTGGAAGTTGTCGGCGAACAGTTTCCAGATGCGGCGCGGGTCGCGCTCGCTGGCGCCGCCGTCGACCCTCGGCACGCCGAGATCGGTCAGCGGGATACCTTGCGAACCCAGCATGCGGAAGACGTAGTGGTCCGGCACGACGAAGAGCTCGGCCGGATCGGGGAACGGCTCGTTCAGCGCGAACCAGGCCGGATCGGTATGGCCATGCGGGCTGACGATCGGCAGGTCGCGGATGGTCCGGTAGATGTCGCGGGCAAGGCCACGCGTGCGCGGCTCCACCGGAAACAGCCGGTCCTCGTCCAACAGCGCCATTCCGATCCTCCCTGCCTCCCCCTGTCGCGTTTCTCGCATCTCATTCTTGGGGGTGGCGAACTAACTAGTAATCTAATATGTTAGTCGGCAAGTTGAGTCAACGCCTCCGGACAAGGACGGCGGCGAATTGTCAAACTGGGCGGCAGTCGCTAGGACGGGCCTCCCGGCAAATGCCGGAAAACCGGCGCGGACGACACGTCCGGCAGCGTGGCGGCTCCGTATGCGGCTTCGGATCATCCGGAGACGGACAGGGCGGCCGCAGGGAGGGCAGGGGAATGACGGAACAGATCAAGCTCAGGACGCTCGACATGACCCGCGTGCCGTCCGTGACCGATCTGGTCTTCGCGGAACTCTACAACCGGGTGGTCGGGCTCGACCTGTTGCCCGGCACCAAACTGTCGGAGGCGGAAGTCGCCAAGCAGATGGGGGTCAGCCGGCAGCCGGTGCGCGACGCCTTCTACCGGCTGTCGCAGCAGGGCTTCCTGCTGATCCGCCCGCAGCGCGCCACGGTGGTGACGCCGATCTCGGTGGAGGCGGTGCACCGGGCCCGCTTCATCCGCACCGCGCTGGAACTCGAGACCGTGCGCGCGGCGATGGCCAATATCCGGCCGGAGCATTTCGGCGAGTTGGAAGACCTGATCGGCGAGCAGGAAAAGGCGGCGGACCGGGATGATCGCGCCGGCTTCCACGCGCTCGACGACAGTTTCCACAACCGGATCTGCGAGATCGCCGGACAGGGGCATGTCTGGGCGCTGATCCGCGACCACAAGGCGCATATGGACCGGGTGCGCTATCTGTCGCTGGAAAACGGCGCAAGGCTGGCGATGGAGGATCACGTCTCCATTCTGGAGGCGGTGCGGGCCGGCGACGAGGTGGCGGCCGTGGCGCGGATGCGCTCGCATCTGGGACGGATCGCTGGCATCATCGACGACATTCGCGCAGCGCATGGCGCCTATTTCGATCCCGACGAGGCGTGACGCCGCCGGGCCAGCCGGTCAGGTCATGCGGCCGCGCGCGGCGATGTCGATCTCCTCGACGCCGCCATCGGCCGCCAGCAGCCAGGCGCGGTCGAACAGGTTCGTCACCACGCAGCAGTGGTTGGGCACGATGCGGACGCGGTCGCCGACGGCAAGGCTGCCGGCGGGGATCTCGACCACCGCATGCTCCTCGCTGAGCGCGGCGATCTGCGCATCCGGATGGCCGATGATGGTGCCGTGGCCGGTGAGGCCGAGCAGATCCGAGGAAAGTGCCTTGGAGCCTGCATCGAGCACGGCCCGGGTCGGCGTCGGCCGGCTGACGACGGTGGCATGCACCGTCAGGGCGCAATCGTCGAGGGTGCAGGCGCCGCGCTCGACCAAGGAGCGATCGTTGTAGATATAGGTGCCGGCGCGATACTCGGTGACGAGGTTGCGGGACCCGCCCTCCGCTTCGCCCGCATGCCACATGTCGGGCGAGCCGCCGCTGGAGATTTCCGGGCACTCGATGCCGCGCGCGGCGAGCAGGGCCAGCGCCTCGCCCATGAAACGCTCGACATTGCCGGCCTTTCCGGGGGCCGGATAGGTCATCAGCCCGGCGAAGGCGAGGCCGGGCGCAGCCGTGATCCGGGCGGCGAGATCCGCCGCTTCTGCTGAGGTCTGGACGCCGCAGCGCCCCGCGCCCGTGTCGCATTCCACCATCACATGCAGCGTTGCCGCGCCATCCGCGAAGGCGGCGGCGAGGCCGTCCACCGTCGTCTTGCTGTCGGCGACGACGGCAAGGCGGGCGATGCGCCCGGCGAGCGCCTTCAGTCGCGCAAGCTTGGCCTCGCCCAGGATGTTGAAGGTGATGAGGATGTCGTCGATGCCGGCATCGGCCATCACCTCCGCCTCGCCGATCTTCTGGCAGGTGATGCCGCGCGCGCCGGCCGCGATCTGCGCCTTGGCGAAGCGCGGCAGCTTGTGGGTCTTGATATGCGGCCGGCTCTTGAGGCCGAGCCGGTCGCAATGGGCCTGGAAGCGGGCGATGTTGGCGAGCGCCACCGCCTCGTCCAGCACGAGGGCGGGGGTCTCCGGCTGGAAGGGCGCGTCGGCGGTCATGGCGTGGTCCCGTATGTCTCAGGCAGCGTGGGGATCCTCGACGCGCGGCCAGATGGCGCGCGTGAGGGTGTGGTAGGTGTTGGTCGCAGGATCGTTGGGGTAGGGCCCGTCGACCGCCGCATAGAGGATGTCGAAGGCGATCCGCGAGAAGGCATCGTGGAAGTGATTGGTCGACTTCACAACCAGGATCTTCATCGCTGCCGGGTCGATCCCCATGTTGGAGAAGGCGTCCGGGCTGAAGATCTGCGAGCGTACCGTGTTGAGCACGACACGCAGGCCCTTGATGCGGATCGTTACCGAATCGCCCAGCGGCACGACGCTGGTGCCGAAGCTCTGCACGGCGTTGCGCACCACCTTCTCCACCGTCACCTCGGCATCGATGGGCTCGCCGGCGGCGGCCGACATCTTGCCGCCGAAGCGCAGAGGCAGCGTTGCGCCTTCGCCGGCGGAAATGCAGGTGCGAACCGCGACCGGGTCCCAGATGGAGGCGAGGGCGGCGTTTGTGAGCCCGCGCGCGATCATCTCGCGCAGCACGATGGTGGAATCGCCCGGCACGCCGCCGCCCGGATTGTCCCACACGTCGGCGATGACCACCGGATGGCCCTCGATCTCGGCCGCCCTGTCGAGTGCCTCAGCCGGGGTGAGGAAGTCCGGACGGGTGCGGCCGCGGAAGGAGAAGAGCTCCATGCCGAGTTCGCGCGCCAGCCGGTCGCCTTTTGGGCGGTCGCCGTCGGTGATGACGACGAGGCGGGAGCCGAGATCCGGCACATCGGCGGCCATGAAGCCGTGGATCACCGAGACCGACAGGATGCCGTCGTGCCCCTCCAGCGCCTTCAGCTTGTCGATGAAGCCGCGCATTGGCTGGCGGCTGGTCGGCAGCACCTCGATCATCCGGCAGTCGAAGACGGAGATTTCCGGTGTCACCTCGCCGATCGAGGTACGGTGGGCGAGATCGACGAGGCTTTCGGCAGCGATGACGAAATCCGTGTGCGGGAATTCCTTGAAGGCGACTAGAAGGTCGGCATTGGCGGTGCGTTTTGCCGAAAGGTGGCTGTGCGGATCGAAGGTGGCGCCGATGATCGTGTCGGGGCCGACAATGGTGCGCACCGCCTCCAGGATCTCCCCTTCGCAGTCGAGGCAGCCGTCGGCGACCATCGCGCCATGCAGGCCCAGCAGCACGATGTCGAGCGGCAGCGCGGCGCGGATCTCGGCCAGCATCTGGTCGCGCAGCAGCTCCCAGGTGCGGGCGTTGACGAGGCCGCCCGGCTCCGCCCAGGTGGCGGTGCCCTCGATCACCTGCCAGCCGTACTGGCGGGCACGCTCGCGGGCGACCGGAAACACCGCGCTGCACAGGGTCGGCGTCGCCGGATGTTCGCCGGGGCCCGCATAGAAACTGTCGCGGAAGTCCTGCAGGTCGGTGCGCAGGGGCGAGAAAGTGTTGGTCTCCGTTGCCAGGGACCCGACGAATACGCGTTTCATTTCGGCCATCAGGCGGCCTCCCCGAGAAGCTGGCCGGCATGGTGGCAGGCACTGGAACGTCCGTTGCCAAGGTCCACCGGCTCGGGCCGCGTCGAACGGCAGATGTCGGTGGCGAGCGGGCAACGCGGATGGAAGGCGCAGCCGGAGGGCGGCGAGGCGGCACTGGCCGGTTCGCCGAGATCGACGACCGGTTGCCGGCCCGGCCGGATGCGCGGGATGGAGGCGAGCAGCAGGCGCGTGTAGGGATGCGCGGGCTTCTCGAAGATGGCGGCTTTCGGCGCCGTCTCGACGATGCGGCCGAGATACATGACGGCGACGCGGTCGGAGATGTGCCGTACGACGCCGAGGTCATGGGAAATGAACAGCATCGAGATGCCGCTGTCGCGCTGCAGGTCCTTGATGAGATTGAGCACCTGCGCCTGGATCGACACGTCGAGCGCGGAGACAGCCTCGTCGGCGATGACGAGGCGCGGCTCGACGATCATCACCCTCGCGATGCCGATGCGCTGGCGCTGGCCGCCTGAGAACTCGTGCGGATAGCGGGTCATCACCTTCGGATCGAGGCCGACCTTCACCAGCGTGTCGGAGATGCGCGCGCGCACCTCCTCGCGGGTGCGGGCAAGTCCGTGGATGCGGACCGGCTCGGCCAGCGTCTGCTCGATGGTGAGGCGCGGGTTGAGCGAGGCGAAGGGGTCCTGGAAGATCATCTGGATCTCGCGTCGCAGCGGCCGGAAGGCCCCTGCCGAAAGCCCCAGAATGTCGCGGCCGCGGAACAGCGCCTCGCCGCTGGTCGCCGGCTCGAGCTTCGTCAGCGTGCGCCCGACCGTGGATTTTCCGCAGCCGCTCTCGCCGACGATGCCCAGCACCTCGCCCTCGGCAAGGTCGAAGGAGACGCCGTCGACCGCCTTGAGCACGCGCTTAGGCCCCGGCAACACGCCGGTGGAGGGCGAGCGGAAGGTGAAGTGGGTCTTCAGGTCGCGGACCTGGAGGAGGGGGGCTGCGTCGGTCATGCGTCCGGCTCCAGCGGGTAGTGGCAGCGGGCGAAATGGGCGGGCGCGAAGGCGGTGAGCGCCGGCTGGTCGCTGTCGCAGCCGGCTCCTGCCCGCGCGCAGCGCGGATGGAAGGCGCAGCCGGTGATGGTCTCGTCGAGCGTCGGGACACGTCCGGGAATCGCGGACAGCCGGTCGACGTCCTCGTCGGCTTCGGGAATTGAGTCCAGCAGGCCGCGCGTGTAGGGATGGCGCATGTCCTGGAACAGCTCGCGCGCGCCCGCCGTCTCGACCACGCGGCCGCGATACATCACGGCGATGCGGTCGCAGGTCTCGGCGATGACGCCAAGGTCGTGGGAGATCAGCATGACGCCCATGCCGGTGTCCTTCTGCAGCTCGACGATCAGCTTGAGGATCTGCGCCTGAACGGTGACGTCGAGGGCCGTGGTCGGCTCGTCGGCGATCAAGAGGCGCGGCGAGCCGGCGAGTGCCATGGCGATCATCACGCGCTGGCGCTGGCCGCCGGAAAGCTGGTGCGGGAAGCTGTCGATGCGTCCGGCCGGATCGGGGATGCGGACCATGGTCAGCAGTTCCAGCGCCCGGTCGCGCGCTGCCCGGCGCGACATTGGCCGATGCTCGCGGATCGCCTCGATGATCTGGTCGCCGATCCGGTAGACCGGATTGAGCGAGGTCATCGGCTCCTGGAAGATCATCGACATCTCGTTGCCCATGATCGCGCGGCGCTCGCGCGGCGACAGACGCAGGAGGTCGCGGCCGCGGAAGAAGATCTCACCGGCAAGAACGCGCACGGGCGTTCCCTCCAGCAGGCCCATGATGGCGAGCGAGGTGAGGCTCTTGCCGCAGCCGCTCTCACCGACGATGCCGAGCGTCTCGCCGGTCGAGAGGCTGAGCGAGAGGTCCTGCACCACCGGCAGGAGGCCGTCGGGCGTGGCGACGCCGAGCGTCAGGCCGCGCATGTCGAGCAGCAGGTCGTCCGTAGTTCCATTCGGGCGCGTCATCTCACACCCCCTTGATGTCGTTGCGGAACCGCGGGTCGATGCTGTCGCGCAGGGCATCGCCGACCAGGTTCATGGAAAAGACGGAGAGGATGATCAGGGCGCCGGGGAACAGCAGCAGCCAGGAGGCGCGGGTGACGTAGATGCGCGATTCCGACAGCATGTTGCCCCAACTCGGCACTTCCGGCGGCAGGCCGAGACCGAGAAAGTCGAGGGCCGCGGCCTGCAACTGGGCGAAGGCGAAGATGAAACTCGCCTGCACCAGGAGCGGCGAGACGAGGTTCGGCAGGATGTGGCGGAACAGGATGCTGGCATGGCCGGCGCCGGAGCAGGTGGCGG
Organism: Stappia sp. TSB10GB4; assembly: GCF_900185745.1. Classification (NCBI taxonomy): domain Bacteria; kingdom Pseudomonadati; phylum Pseudomonadota; class Alphaproteobacteria; order Hyphomicrobiales; family Stappiaceae; genus Stappia; species Stappia sp. TSB10GB4. The sequence goes on from NZ_FYAV01000057.1 coordinate 294,063, forward strand.
CATCGACGAAGACCTCGCCCTTCAGCTTCAAGGTCATGCCGAAGAGGATGCGGGCGGTGGTGGTGGCATAGACGATGCCGATCACGATCACCGTGTTGACGACGCTGCGCTCCAGCAGGGTCATCAGCACGAGGGCGAGCAGCAGCGCCGGAAACGCCATCAGCACGTCGACGATGCGCATGATCACATGGCCGAGGCGGGTGAAATAGGCCGAGATCATGCCGGCAAGGCCGCCGGCGACCAGCGCCACGACGACACTGCCGAAGCCGATGACGATGGCCATGCGGGCGCCATAGAGACTGCGCGAGAAGCTGTCGCGGCCGAAGTGATCGGTGCCGAACAGATGCTCCAGGCTCGGCGGCGACAGGCGCACAAGCGGATCGAACTCCAGCGGATCGTAAGGGGCGACAAGCGGGGCGAAGATCGCGGCGAGCGCGACAAGGACCAGCCAGCACAGTCCGGCAGTGGCGAGCCAGCGCCCGCGGAAGATGCGGCCCATGGTGAGGATCGCGGTCATGCCTCAGCTCCCTGGCTTTGCGGCTTGAGAGAACGGGTCCGGGTCATTTCAGCGACACTCTGGGGTCGAGGCGCGCATAGGCGAGGTCGACCAGAAGGTTGATGACCATGTAGAGGACGACGATCACCAGGATGACGCCCTGGATGACGGGATAGTCACGGCGCAGGATCGACTGGACCACGAGGCGGCCGATGCCGGGCAGCGAGAAGACGGTTTCGGTCACCACCGCCTCGGAGACGAGGGCGGCGAAGGTGAAGCCGAAGGCGGCGGCAACGGCGATCAGCGCGTTGCGGAACACGTGCTTCACCGAGACCTTCCACGGGGCGAGGCCCTTGGCGCGGGCGGTGCGCACATGGTCCTCGCGCTGCACGTCGAGCATGGAGGCGCGCACCAGGCGGATGATCAGCGCCGCGTTGGGCGCGGCGAGGGTGAAGCTCGGCAGCAGCAGGTAGCGCAGGTTGGCAAGCCCGCCCGTGTCGCGGATCGAGGGATAGCCGGACGAGGGCAGCCAGCCGAGTGTCACCGAAAAGATCAGGATCAGGTAGAGACCGAGCCAGAAGGTCGGCACGGAAGCAAAGAGCATGGCCCCGCCCGAGGTGACCTGGTCGACCCAGGTGCCGCGATAGCTGGCGGCGATGACGCCGATCGGCACGCCGAGGATGACGATCCAGACCATCGTCATCAGCGCGAGCAGGATCGAGGTCTCTGCGCCGTCGGCGATCACCGCGGTGACGGGGATGCGAAAGAAGATCGAGGTGCCGAGGTCGCCCTGCAGCACATTGCCGAGCCATAGCAGGTATTGGGTGTAGAGCGGCTGGTCGAGACCGAGCTCGCGCGTCAGGCTGGCGATCTCTTCGGGGGTGGCGCTGTCGCCGAGCAGGACGGCAGCCGGATCGCCGGGGATCAGGTGCACGAAAAGAAAGACCAGCAGCGAGGCGGCGAGCAGCGTCGGCACGAGCGTCAGCAGTCTCCGCAGGGCATATCCGAGCATGAGCGTGACTTTCCGCGAAATGTCGGGAGGCGGCCAGCCCGCCCCCGGCCTGTTGCGAGTGTCGCCCTAGGGACGGAGTTTCGCAAAGGCCGGAGGGGACCGAGGGGATCGTGCGCTACTTCGAGACGTTCCAGAAGTGCGGCCAGATCAGGGTTGCTTCGCCGAGGCCCTTCAGCTCCGGGGAGGCGATGTTGTAGGTGTAGACGTCACCGGTCTTCATGGTCGGGACTTGCTCGTAGATCAGCGCCTGCAACTCGCCCCACAGCTTCTGGCGCTCCGCCGGATCGGCCGAGGCGGTGAACTTCTCCGCCAGTTCGGTCTTTTCCGGGGTGGTCCACCAGCCGGGATAGGTCGGGTTCATCACCGAGATCAGGATCGGATCCGGCACGAAGCCGTGATGGGTGAAGAACAGGTCCCACTGGTCCGGCTCGCCGCGCTTTTTGATGAGCGTTGCCCAGTCATAGACCTGAAGATCGATGTTGAAGCCGGCCTGGGCGAGCTGCTTGGTGTAGACGATCGCCGTGTCGTAGTGGAACGGGTAGTTGGTCGACACCATGAACTTGATCGGCTCGCCGTTGTAGCCGGCTTCCTTGGCCAGCTCCCTGGCGGCGGCCGCGTCGCCCTTGCTGAAGTTCTCAGCACCCGATTCGGTGTACCAGACGTTGCCCTGCGGCATGAACGAGCCGTTCGCCCGCCACAGCTTCTCCGGGCCGATGGCGACCTGCAGCGCCGGCGTCTTGTTGATCGCCGTCTGGATGGCGCGGCGCAGGGCGAAGTTCTCCTTCAGCGGCCCTTCCTTGGAATTGAGGAAGACGAGGCCGAAGATCGGGCCGCCGTTGAGGATCGTCGTGACGTCCGGGCTGGCATCGAGGGCGTCGAACAGATCGCCCGGGATGGTCTCGGCATAATCGTAGTCGCCGGCCTGGAGGCCGCTGACGCGGGTGCCGACATCGGGAACCGGGATGAAGCGCAGCGCATCGAACTCGGCCTTGCGGGCGCCGCCATAGCCGTTCGGCTCGCCTTCGGGCGAATCGTAGTCGTCGAAGCGGACGAGCTCGACATGGCGGTTGGGCTGCCATTCGCCGAAGCGGTAGGGGCCGGTGCCGATGTAGTTTTCCGGCGCGATCGGCTCCTTGCCGGCGCCTTCCATGACGGAGGCCGGGTAGATCGCGGGGCCGCCATTGATGAAGGCCAAAAGGTTCTTCCAGGGGCCGAAGGGCTGCTTGAGGTGCAGCGTGACCTCGTGGTCGCCGGTCGCCTCGATGCTGTCGACATTCGAGAACAGCAGGCTGCCGCGCGAGCCGAACTCGCCCCAGCGCTTCAGCGAAGCGACGACGTCGGCCGAGGTCATGTCGGTGCCGTTGTGGAAGGTCACGCCCTGGCGCAGGGTGATGACGATGGTGCGTCCGTCATCTTCCAGACGGTCGCTCTCGGCGAGCAGCGGCACCGGCGAATTGCTGGCGTCGAAGGTGTAGAGACCCTCGAACATGTGATGGGCGATGGTCGTCGACAGATCCGAGGTGACGACATGCTGATCAAGGCTCGGCGGCTCGCCGACGGTGGCGTAGCGCAGGGTGCCGGCCGCGAAGGCGGTGCTGGCCATGGATGTCGCGATCGCCGCGGCGAACACGGTTTTCCAGTGGGTGCGTCGGAACATTCCACTCCTCCAAATACAGGGTCCTCTGGGTAACTCGGATGACTCGTGCCGGCATGCATCCACCGACCGGTCACCCCACGATCCGCCGTGTCTGCGCCGGCTGTTCGTTGTGTAAAAAATTTTCATAATCTGCCGAAACTGTCAAATGGGAATTTGAGTTTCTCGCTAAACTGCGGTAGATAATGAAAGAAACTTTCATAATGGGTCGAGGAGCTCCATGACCAAGGGCATCATCCGTCACGATACCGCCGATCTCGCCGCCGGCGGCCAGAAACGTCCCTTCGCCAAGGCGGTGAGCGCCGGCGGTTTCGTCTACGTCTCCGGCCAGGTGCCGGCGGAGGGCGGAGAGATCATCGCCGGCGGCATCGTCGCGCAGACGGAAAAGGTGATCGAGAACATCAGGTCGGTGCTGGCGCTGGCCGGCTGCGGGCTGGAGCATGTGGTCAAGGTCAATGTCTGGCTGGACGATGCCCGCGACTTCTCCAGCTTCAACGCCGTGTTCGAGCGGCATTTCGGGGCGCATCCGCCGGCGCGCTCCACGGTGCAGTCGCCGTTGATGGTGGATGCGAAGGTCGAGATGGATGTCATCGCCTACAAAGCCGACTAGTCTGGTTTCCGAAACCGGGGCGGATGGCAGGGAAGGGGCCGGGGGCGTGGCCAAGGTGATCGACATCATCGCGCAGCTCAGGCGGCTCGACGGCGCCTTCCCCAAGCGCGAGCAGCGGGTTGCCGACTATGTGCTGGCGAACCTGGAGACCATCGCCTATCAGCGCCAGAGCGAGATCGCCAATGGGGCGGGCGTGTCGGATGCCACGGTCAACCGGTTCTGCCAGACGCTCGGCTGCGACGGATTCAAGGACTTCAAGATCCGTCTTGCCCAGAGCGTCGCCGTTTCGCTGCAATATATGGACGTGCAGGCGCCCGACAGCGGGTCGTTTTCCGACGCGCTGGTGGCGCAGGTGTTCGGCGCGCTGATGGACACGCTGAACCGGGCGCGGGCGCAGCTCGATCCGCTGGCCGTGGAGGCGGCGATCGACCTTTTGGCCGGGGCGCGGCGGATCGTCTTCTTCGGCGTCGGCGGCGGTTCGGCCAATGTGGCGCGGGAGGGGGCAAACCGCTTCTTTCGCCTCGGCGTGCCGGCGGAGGCGCATTCGGACGGCTACCTGCAGCGGATGATCGCCTCGACGCTGGAGCGCGGCGACGTGGTCTTCGCGATCTCGGCGAGCGGGACGCCGGCCGAGCTGCTCGACAGCGTCGCCATCGCCCGCCAGTACGGCGCCCAGACGCTGAGCCTGACCAAGGCCGGCTCGGATCTCGCCGGTGCCACCGACATCGCGCTCGGCCTCGATCTGCCGGAAGACCAGGACATCTACAAGCCGAGCGCCTCGCGGCTCGCCTATGTGGCGATCATCGACGTGTTGGCCGCCGGCGCCGCGCGCAAGCGGCCCGAACGTGTGCGCGAATACCTGCGCCGGATCCGCACCTCGCTGGTGCCGCTGTCCAAGGATGTCGGGCCGAAGCCCATCGGCGATTGAGCGGCCAGCCTGTCGCTGGATATTTTTCCACCACTCGCGCTGCGTTGCAGCAAAGTTCGATTGAACAATTTTACGGCATGCGCATTATGTGGGCATGCGTGAGCAGCTCGCCATTCTCGTGATCGATACGAACCGGATCCGCTCGTCCATCATCGAGCAGGGATTGCGCGATGCCGGGCATGAGCGGGTGATCGTTGTCGACGGCATGGACGGCCTGGTGCGGAAGATTACCGAGATCGATCCGGATGTGATCGTCATCGACCTGGAAAACCCCAATCGCGACCAGCTCGAGCATATTTTTCAGGTCTCGCGCGCGGTCCGCCGGCCCATCGCCATGTTCGTCGACCGCTCCGAGGCCGGCGCCATCGAGGCGGCGGTGGACGCGGGCGTCTCCGCCTATGTGGTGGACGGGCTGAAGCGCGAGCGGGTCAAGCCGATCCTCGACATGGCGATCAGCCGCTTCAATGCGTTCAACCGGCTGTCGCAGGAACTGGAGGCGGCGCGCAGCGAACTGGCCGAGCGTAAGACCATCGAACGGGCCAAGGGCATCCTGATGCGCAACCGCGGCATCGGCGAGGACGAGGCCTATCGGCTGCTGCGCAAGACGGCGATGAACCAGGGCCGCAGGATCATCGAGGTGGCGGAAGGCCTCGTGATCTCCGCAGGGCTGCTGGAGAAACGGGACGAGGCATGAGGCGAGCGGACGGCGACACGGTGATTGCGGGCTTCATCCCGCTTCTCGACAGTGCGCTGCTGGTGACGGCGGCGGAGCGGGGCTTTGCCGCGCGCGAGGGAGTGACCCTGAAGCTGGTGCGCGAGACCTCCTGGGCCAATATCCGCGACCGCATCGCCATCGGCCATTTCGACGTTGCCCATATGCTGGCGCCGATGCCCATTGCCGCCTCCCTGGAAATCACCTCGCTCGCCGTGCCGATGCTGGCACCGATGACGCTGGGGCTCGGCGGCAACGCCATCACGGTTTCCAACATCCTGTGGCAGCGCATGTGCGACCACGGCGCGCCTCGCGACGGCGATCCGGCCGGAACGGGACGGGCGCTCAAGGCGGTGATCGCCGCATTGACAGGGGCCCCGCTGCGCTTTGGCGTCGTGCACCCGTTCTCGGGACATGCCTACGAATTGCGCTACTGGCTGGCGGCCGCCGGCATCGATCCGGACAGGGACGTGGAGATCACCGTGCTGCCGCCGCCGCTGATGGCGGACGCACTGGCGGCCGATCGGCTCGACGGCTATTGCGTCGGCGAACCTTGGAACACGGCGGCCGTCCTTGCCGGCACAGGCCGCATCGTCACCACCAAGGCGGCGATCTGGCCGAAAAGCCCGGAGAAGGTGCTGGGCGTGACGCGCAAATGGGCCGCGTCGAATTCCGACCTGCTGGCGGCACTGATCCGGGCACTGGCGGGAGCGGCAACGTGGTGCGCCGACCCGCAGAACCATCGCGAGTTGGCGGAACTGTTGTCCGGACCGGACTATCTCGACTGTCCGGCGGAGTATTGCCGTCCGGCACTGTCGGGCGAACTGCTGCTGTCGCGCGACGAGCCGCTTTCACGCCCGGATTTCCTGTCCTTTGCGGGGCAGGCCGCTCTCAGCCCGCAGCCCGCCCATGCGTTGTGGTTCTACAGCCAGATGCTCCGCTGGGGACAGGTAACGCACAGTGCCGAGCGCGAGGCGGTGGTGCGGGCGACCTATCGCCCCGATCTGCTGGAGGCCGCAACGGGCGTGCGGGCCGAAGCCGCGAGCCTTACCTTCTTTGATGGCGTGGGCTTCGATCCCGAAGCGGTTGCCGACTATGCGGCAGCCTTCCCGGTCCGCGCCTGAGGCCTTTTTCCCTTCGTGTTCGCGCTGCCGTTTTTTGTTGCGCTGCACAAGGATTGGTCACCTGCCTGTGCGAAGTGCCCGGGCTTTCGGCGCCTGTGGATCTGCCCGGTTTTCAGGTGTTGCGATTCTCTCTGTGAAATCAATTTACTGTCGGGAAATCCGCAACTGGCACGCCTCCTGCAAGGGAAACAACGTGCCAAAGATGGCCACGACATAGCACGCCCAAGGACGGGCGTTCCGGCAAAGCCGCCGTTGAGACCAGCCAGCGCCCTCCCGCGCCTTGCGTCTCGACGGCGGCTTTTTTGTTGGCCCGAGGCCGATCTCAGAGGGACGGCCCGAGCAGAGGGAGAAGAGACGTGATGCAGATCCCGCACCCTGTCCGCCGCGCGGCCATCGGCCTTCTGGCGTTCGCCGCGATCCTGCCGGCGAGCGCACAGGCCGACATGCTGATGGTCGAGAAGGACGAGCTGAAATTCGGCTTCATCAAGCTGACCGACATGGCCCCCCTGGCGATCGCCTATGAGAAGGGGTTCTTCGAGGACGAGGGGCTGTTCGTCACCCTGGAGCCGCAGGCCAACTGGAAGGTGCTGCTCGACCGGGTGATCACCGGCGAACTCGACGGCGCCCACATGCTGGCGGGCCAGCCGCTGGCGGCGACCATCGGCTTCGGCACCGAGGCGCATATCGTCACGCCCTTCTCGATGGACCTCAACGGCAACGGCATCACCGTCTCCAATGAGGTGTGGCAGATGATGAAGCCGCATCTGGAGATGCAGGCCGACGGCAAGCCGGTGCATCCGATCCCGGCAAGCGCGCTGAAGCCGGTCGTGGAGGCTTTCCGCGCGCAGGGACGCCCGTTCAACATGGGCATGGTCTTCCCGGTCTCGACCCACAATTACGAACTGCGCTACTGGCTCGCCTCCGGCGGCATTCATCCCGGCTTCTACTCCACCTCCGACATTTCCGGGCAGATCAAGGCCGAGGTGCTGCTGTCGGTGACGCCGCCGCCGCAGATGCCGGCAACGCTCGAGGCCGGCACGATCAACGGCTACTGCGTCGGCGAGCCGTGGAACCAGCAGGCGGTGTTCAAGGGCATCGGCGTGCCGGTTATCACCGATTACGAGATCTGGAAGAACAATCCGGAGAAGGTGTTCGGCCTGACCAAGGCCTTCGTCGACGAGAATCCAAACACCGTCCTGGCTCTGACCAAGGCGCTGATCCGCGCTGCCATGTGGCTGGACGAGAACGACAACGCCAATCGCATGGAGGCGGTCGAGATCCTGTCGCGGCCCGAATATGTCGGCGCCGACCAGGAAGTGATCGCCAACTCGATGACCGGCACATTCGAATACGAGAAGGGCGACATCCGCGAGGTGCCGGACTTCAATGTCTTCTTCCGCCACCACGCGACCTATCCCTTCTATTCGGATGCGGTCTGGTACCTGACCCAGATGCGCCGCTGGGGCCAGATCGCCGAACACAAGCCGGACGAGTGGTTTGCGGAGGTGGCGAAGCAGGTCTACCTGCCGGAGGTCTACCTCAAGGCCGCGCGCCTGCTGGTCGACGAGGGGCTGGCCGTGGAAGCTGACTTCCCCTTCGACAGCGACGGTTACCGGGCGCCGACCCCGGCCGCCGACATCATCGACGGCATTCCCTACGACGGCCGCGCCCCCAACGCCTACATCGACAGCCTGCCGGTCGGCCTGAAGAGCGGGCAGACGGTCGAAGGCAACGAGGTGATCGGCGGCTGAGGCCGCGTGCACCCGGCCGGCGGGCCGCTGCCGACCGGCCGGGTGCTTTCGCCCGCGAAGGACAAGAGGAACAGTTTCCATGGCACATGCCGAAACCACCGCACCGGATGCGGCTGGCGCCTCCCGCCGCAGCTTGCTTCTTTCCGCCCTGTCGCGGGCGGCCGGATGGCTCGACGCCCTCGGTCTCTCCTGGTTGGTGCCGCTGGGCCGACTGGCGCTCGGCGAGGATCCGCGCGAGCAGCTCGGAGAGCTCAAGCGATTGCTGGTCATTCCGCTGGTCGGCATCGCCGTCTTTCTGGTCGCCTGGGCGGTATTGGCGCCAAAGGTGCAGACCTCGCTCGGTGCCGTGCCCGGGCCGGCGGAGGTCTGGGAGCAGGCCGGCAACCTGTGGCAGGACCATCTGCGCGAACGGGAAAAGGCCGCGGACTTCTTTGCTCGTCAGGACGAGCGCAACGCCAAGCTGGAGGCGGCCGGCCGGCACGATCAGGTGAGGTGGCGCAGCTATACGGGCAAGCCGACCTATATCGACCAGATCGCCACCTCGCTGGTGACGGTGGGGCTGGGCTTCGGCATAGCGACGCTGATCGCCGTGCCGCTCGGCATCGCCTCGGGCCTGTCGCGCTCCTTCAACGGCGCGATCAATCCCCTGATCCAGATCTTCAAGCCGGTGTCGCCGCTCGCCTGGCTGCCCATCGTCACGATGATCGTCTCGGCGCTCTATGCGGATCCGGCCGACTGGCTGCCGAAATCGCTGCTGATCTCGGCGGTCACCGTGACGTTGTGCTCGATGTGGCCGACGCTGATCAACACGGCGCTGGGCGTCGCCTCGGTCGACAAGGACCTGATGAATGTCGGCCGGGTGCTGCAGCTCTCCACCCGCAAGACGGTGATGAAGCTGGTCATGCCCTCGGCGTTGCCGCTGATCTTCACCGGGCTGCGCCTGTCGCTTGGCGTCGGCTGGATGGTGCTGATCGCAGCCGAGATGCTGGCGCAGAACCCGGGGCTCGGAAAATTCGTCTGGGACGAGTTTCAGAACGGTTCCTCGCAGTCGCTCGCTCGCATCATGGTCGCGGTTCTCACCATCGGCTTGATCGGCTTTGCCCTCGACCGGGTGATGTATGCGCTGCAGCGCGCCTTCACCTTCTCCGCGACGAGGTAAGGGGATGACGATCCTGGAAATCTCCAAGCTGTCGAAGGGCTATGGCGAGGGCCATGCGCGCACCGAGGTGCTTGCCGATATCGACCTGAAGGTCGCCGAGGGCGAGTTCATCGCCATTGTCGGCTATTCCGGCACCGGCAAGACGACCCTGATTTCGCTGCTGGCGGGGCTTATCGAGGCCGACAGCGGCGGGGTGATCTACAAGGGCCGCGAGATCGACGGGCCGGGGCCGGAGCGCGGCGTCGTCTTCCAGTCCTACTCGCTGATGCCGTGGCTGACCGTCTTCGGCAACGTGATGCTGGCGGTCGACAGCGTCTTCGGCAAGCTGCCGAAGGCGGAGCGGGTGGCGATCGCCGAGGACTATATCGCCATGGTCGGCCTCGCCCATGCCCGCGACCGGCGGCCGGCGGAACTGTCCGGCGGCATGCGCCAGCGGGTGGCGGTGGCGCGGGCGCTGGCCATGCGCCCCGAGGTGCTGCTGCTGGATGAGCCCCTGTCGGCGCTCGACGCGCTGACCCGGGCGAAGCTGCAGGACGAGTTCGCGGCCATCTGCGAGAAGGAGAAGAAGACCATCGTCCTCATCACCAATGATGTGGACGAGGCGATCCTGCTGGCGGACCGCATCGTGCCGCTGCTTCCCGGCCGGCCGGCAACGCTCGGCCGCGAGTTTGCCGTGCCCTTCGCGCGGCCGCGCGATCGCAGCGAGCTCAACCATGACGATGCCTTCATCGCGCTGCGGGCGGAGGTGACCGCGTATCTGATGGAGGCCGGCGCCGCGCGGGGCGGGGAGGAGGCCGCCGTGCTGCGCCTGCCCGAACTCCGCCCGGCGGGACGGGCTGAGCAGGGCGAGGTGCGGCAGGCGGACGAGCGCTTCCTGCAGTTCAGCGAGTTGCGCAAGGTCTATCCGACGCCAAAGGGCGCGCTGACCGTGGTCGACGGCTTCGAACTGACCATGCGCAAGGGCGAGTTCGTGACGCTGATCGGCCATTCGGGCTGCGGCAAGTCGACGGTGCTGTCGATGGCCGCCGGCCTCAACCCGATCTCCGGCGGCGCGGTGGTGCTGGACGGCACCCATGTGACCAAAGCCGGACCCGACCGGGCCGTCGTGTTCCAGGCGCCGTCGCTGATGCCCTGGCTGACGGCCTACGAGAACGTCGCGCTCGGTGTCGACCAGGTGCATCCGGGCGCAACACGCGAGGAGCGGCGGGACATCGCCGAGCACTATCTCGGCCGCGTCGGGCTCGCCGACAGCATGCACAAGCGCGCGTCGGAGCTGTCCAACGGCATGCGCCAGCGGGTGGGCATCGCCCGGGCCTTCGCCCTGTCGCCCAAGCTGCTGCTGCTCGACGAGCCCTTCGGCATGCTCGACAGCCTGACCCGCTGGGAATTGCAGGACGTGCTGATGGATGTGTGGGCCCGCAGCGCGGTGACGGCGATCTGCGTCACCCATGACGTGGACGAGGCGATCCTGCTCGCCGACCGGGTGGTGATGATGTCGAACGGGCCGAATGCCCGCATCGGCAACATCATGGAGGTGGACCTGCCGCGGCCGCGCTCGCGCAAGGCGCTGATCTCCCATCCCGACTACTACGCCTATCGCGAGGAGCTGCTGGAGTTTCTCGAGGCCTATGAGGGCGGCGCCAACCCGGACGCGGCCCAGCTTGCCGCCATTACCGAGCGTCGGGCGGCGCGCATCGCGCGCCAGAAGGACGCCCGCCTTGCAGCCGCGGAGTGAGACAATGACGACGAAGAAGAAACTGGTCGTGATCGGTGCCGGCATGGCATCCGGCCGCCTGCTGGAAACCCTGCTGGAGGCGGCGCCGGACGCCTATGACATCACGCTGTTCGGGGCCGAACCGCGCGGCAACTACAACCGCATCATGCTGTCGCCGGTGCTGGCGGGGGACAAGGCCTACGAGGACATCGTCACCCATGACGCCGCCTGGTACGCGGGCAAGGACATCACCTGCCGTTTCGGAGAAGCGGTAACGCGCATCGACCGGGATGCGAAGACGGTCACGAGCGCAGGCGGCGAAACGCCTTACGACAAGCTGGTGATCGCCACGGGTTCGGCGCCTTTCATCATCCCGGTCGCCGGGCGCGACTTGCCGGGCGTGCGCGCCTTTCGCGATCTCGATGATGTCGAGGCGATGATCGAGGCTGCAGGGCGGCCCGGAGCCCGTGCCGTGGTGATCGGCGGCGGCCTGCTGGGTCTGGAGGCCGCAGCGGCGCTGCGTTCGCGCGGCATGGAGGTGGTGGTCCTGCACCTGATGGGGCACCTGATGGAGCGTCAGCTCGATCCGGCCGCCGGCCACCTGCTGCGCAAGGAACTGGAGGGGCGCGGCATCACCGTTCACACGCAGGCACAGACCAAGGCGATCCTCGGAAATGAGAGTGTCGAGGCGGTTCTGCTGGATGACGGCACGGTCTATCCGGCGGATCTGGTGGTGATGGCCGTCGGCATCCGTCCCGAGACGCGGCTTGCGGTCGATGCGGGCCTTGAGGTCGAGCGCGGTATCCTCATCGACGATCAGGCCCTGACCTCCGATCCGGACATCCTGGCGGTGGGCGAATGTGTCGAGCACCAGAACGTCTGCTACGGGCTGGTGGCGCCGCTCTACACCATGGCGAGCGTCGCGGCGAAGACACTGCTGGGCGAGACAGCAGCGTTCCGGCCGCTGGAAACGGCGACCCAGCTCAAGGTGACCGGCGTCAATCTCTATTCCGCCGGCGACTTCGCCGATGGCGAGGACCGCGAGGAGATCGTGCTGCGCGATGCAGCCTCGGGCATCTACAAGCGGCTGGTTCTCAAAGAGAACCGTATCGTCGGGGCGGTGCTCTATGGCGAGGCGGCAGACGGACCGTGGTTCTTCGACCATATCCGCAACCGCATCGACATTTCCCAGATGCGCGAGACGCTGATCTTCGGCCCTTCGTTCCAGGGGGGCGCCCCGCTGGACCCTATGGCGGCCGTTGCAGCCTTGCCGGATGAGGCGGAGATCTGTGGCTGCAACGGCGTGTGCAAGGGGCGGATCGTCGGCGCGATCCGGGAAAAGGGACTGACGACGCTCGACGAGGTGCGTGCGCATACCAAGGCGTCCGCCTCCTGCGGCACCTGCACCGGGCTGGTCGAGCAGGTGATGCAGGCAACGCTGGGGGACGCGTTCACGCCGCAGGCGGTCAAGCCGATGTGCGGCTGCACGCCGCTCGGCCATGACGAGGTGCGGCGGCTGATCCGCGCGAAAGAGCTCAAGAGCATTCCGGCGGTGATGCAGGAACTGGAGTGGCGCTCGTCCGGCGGCTGCGCCAAGTGCCGGCCGGCGCTCAATTACTATCTCGTTTGCGATTGGCCCGACGAATACGCGGACGACTACCAGTCGCGCTTCATCAACGAACGGGTGCACGCCAACATCCAGAAGGACGGCACCTATTCGGTGGTGCCGCGCATGTGGGGCGGGATGACCTCTGCCAAGGAATTGCGGGCGATCGCCGATGTCGTCGACAAGTTCGATATCCCGGCCGTGAAGGTGACCGGCGGCCAGCGCATCGACATGCTGGGCATCCGCAAGGAGGACCTGCCGGCGGTCTGGGAGGATCTCGGCAAGGCCGGCTTCGTCTCCGGCCATGCCTATGCCAAGGGGCTGCGCACCGTGAAGACCTGCGTCGGCTCGGACTGGTGCCGGTTCGGCACGCAGGATTCGACGGGCCTCGGGATCGCCATCGAGAAGTTCATGTGGGGCTCGTGGACGCCGGCCAAGGTCAAGATGGCCGTGTCGGGCTGCCCGCGAAACTGCGCGGAGGCGACCTGCAAGGACGTGGGGGTGATCTGCGTCGACAGCGGCTTCGAGATCCATTTCGCCGGCGCGGCCGGGCTCGACATCAGGGGCACGGAAGTTCTCGGCCATGTGGCAACGGCAGAGGAGGCGCTCCGGCACATCGCCGCGCTGGTGCAGATGTATCGCGAGCAGGGTCACTACCTGGAACGGATCTACAAATGGGCGAAGCGCATCGGTCTTGACGAGATCCGCCGGCAGATCATGGACGATGCAGGCCGCCGCGAGGCCTACTATCAGCGCTTCGTCTTCTCGCAGCAGTTCGCCCAGGTGGACCCGTGGTCGGAGCGCGTCTCCGGCAAGGACAAGCACGAGTTCAACCCGCTGGCGATCCTGGAACTGGAGGCCGCGCAATGACCGCGATGACGGCGGAGTGGATCGAGATCGGCCGGCTGGAGGACATTCCCCGTGCCGGTGCGCGGGTGGTGAAGACGCCGGCGGGCTGCATCGCGGTGTTCCGTACTGAGGACGACCGGGTCTATGCGCTGAATGACCGGTGCCCGCACAAGGGCGGACCGCTCAGCCAGGGCATCGTGCATGGCACCTCCGTGACCTGCCCCTTGCACAACTGGGTGTTCGACCTTGCCAGCGGCGCGGCGCAGGGCGCCGACGAGGGGCAGGTCGCGACCTATCCGGTGACGGTGCGCGACGGCGTGCTGCTGATCGCTGGAGCGCGGCTGCCGGCGGCGGAGGAATAGGCTCATGCCGGACAGCGTGCGCACGACATGTCCCTATTGCGGTGTCGGCTGCGGGGTGATCGCCACCCGTCATGACGACGGCCGGGTCAGCGTTGCCGGCGACCCGGACCATCCGGCAAATTTCGGACGATTGTGTTCGAAGGGATCGGCGCTGGCCGATACGCTTGTCGACGCTGAGCGGCTGCTGCATCCGGAAATCGGCGGCGAACGGGCCGACTGGGGAGCGGCGCTCGATCTCGTCGCGGCGAAGTTCTCGCAAGCGATTGCCGAGTACGGTCCGGACAGCGTCGCCTTCTATGTGTCGGGTCAGATCCTCACCGAGGACTACTATGTCGCCAACAAGCTGATGAAGGGCTTTATCGGCTCGGCGAATATCGACACGAATTCCAGGCTCTGCATGGCCTCGTCGGTGGCGGGGCACCGCCGCGCCTTCGGTGCCGATACGGTGCCCGGCACCTATGAGGATCTGGAGCAGGCCGATCTCGTGGTGCTGGTCGGCTCCAACCTTGCCTGGTGTCATCCGGTGCTGTTCCAGCGGCTGGAGGCCGCGCGGGCGGCGCGGCCCGGGCTCAGGGTCGTGGTGGTGGACCCGCGGCGAATGGCGACGGCCGAGGTCGCCGACCTGCATCTAGCCCTTCGTCCCGACACGGACGTGGCGCTGTTCAACGGATTGCTCGCGCATCTTGCCGAGGTGGGCAAGCTCGACCGGACCTATCTTGCGCGGCATACGAGCGGCGTGGAGGCCGCGCTTGCCGCCGCCGGTCCGGCAGACCTGCGAGCGGTGGCGCGCGAGACGGGTCTCGCACCCAGTGACATCGCCCTGTTCTACCGCTGGGTGGCGGAGACGCCGAGGACGGTGACCGTCTACAGCCAGGGCGTGAACCAGTCGGTGACCGGCACCGACAAGGTCAATGCCATCCTCAACGTGCATCTGGCGAGCGGGCGGATCGGCCGGCCGGGCTGCGGCCCCTTCTCGGTGACCGGCCAGCCGAACGCGATGGGCGGACGCGAGGTCGGCGGCCTCGCCAACATGCTGGCGGCGCATATGGCGCTGGAAAATCCGGACCATCGCAAGCTGGTGCGGGACTTCTGGCAAAGCCCGCGCATCGCCGAGCGACCGGGGCTGAAAGCCGTGGAGATGTTTCAGGCGGTGCGCGAGGGACGCATCCGCGCGATCTGGATCATGGCGACCAATCCGGTCGACAGCCTGCCGGATGCGGATGCGGTGCGCGCGGGGCTTGAGGCCTGCGACTTCGTCGTCGTCTCCGACGTGACCCGCCGCACCGACACGGTGCCCCATGCCGATGTGCTGCTGCCAGCGGCGGCCTGGGGCGAGAAGGACGGCACGGTCACCAATTCCGAGCGCCGGATCTCGCGGCAGCGGGCCTTTCGCGCACCTGCCGGCGAGGCGCGGCCGGATTGGTGGGCACTTGCCGAGGTGGCGCGGCGGATGGGCCATGCGGACGCGTTCGACTACCGCGCGCCCGTCGACATCTTCCGCGAGCATGCAGCGCTCTCGGCAGCGGGCAATGGCGGCAGGCGGGATTTCGACATCGGCGCCCATGCCGGGATTGCGGCGCAGGACTACGAGACGCTGGCGCCGTTCCAGTGGCCACAGCCGGCGGGTGCAAAGAAAGGCCGGGCGCGGTTTTTTGGCGACGGGAGCTTTTACACCGGCGACGGGCGGGCGGTGCTGGTGCCGGTCGCTTATGTGCCGCCGCGAACAAATCCGCGGCGCTATCCGCTGGTGCTCAATACGGGCCGCATTCGCGACCAGTGGCACATGATGACCCGGACCGGGCTGAGCCCGCGCCTTTTCACCCATCTCGCCGAACCGTTCTGCGAGATCCACCCGCGCGATGCCGCGACGGCCGGGCTCGAGGACGCGGATCTCGCCGTGGTCGAAAGCCCGCATGGGCGGGCCTTGCTGCGGGTGCTGGTGAGCGAGCGGGCACAGGAAGGCTCGGTCTTCGCGCCGATGCACTGGAGCGGGCAGTTTTCCTCCACTGGACGGATCGATGCGGTCGTGGCGCCTGAGACGGACCCGATCTCCGGGCAGCCGGGATCGAAGTTCACGCCGGTCTCGGTCCGGCGCTTCGCCGCGCGCTGGTACGGGTTTGCGGTGATGAGAGCGTGCCCGGCAAGCGTCGGCACCGACTACTGGGCACTGGCGCCGGCGGACGGCGGCGTCCGGCTGGAATGCGCCGGGGCGGATGACGTGGACCTTGTCGCCCTTGCAGGCCGGCTGTCCGGCTGCGGTCCAGCAGCAGGCCTTTCATACCTGGACACGGCGAGCGGCGACCTGCGCATGGCCTGGTTCGAGGGAGAGCGGCTCCTTGCTGCGTTCTTCTTCTCGCGCGCGCCGGTGGCCGTGTCGCGCAGTTGGGCGTCGGGGCTGCTTGCCAGTGGCGCGCTTGCGGAGCGTGAGCGGTTCTCGTTGCTGGCGGGTCGTCCCGGCGGTGCCGCGCGGGACATCGGCGCCATCGTCTGTTCCTGCCGCGGCATTGGCATCAACCAGATCGCTGCGGCTGCGCGCGGAGGCGCGGTGAGCGTAGCGGCGATCGGCGAGGCGCTGGAGGCCGGGACCCAGTGCGGTTCCTGCCGTTCGGAGATCGGCGCGATCCTTGCCCGGCTCGAACAGGAGGAAGCGGATCATGCGCCGATTGCGGAAGCCGTCTGAGGGAGTGGAGGGCGTGAGGGCGCCACGGGTAGGCAAGCTTGCCTGCCTGCCGGTATTTCTGCCGCTGGCCGGTCGTCCGGTCCTGGTCGCCGGTGGAAGCGATGCGGCCGCCTGGAAGGCGGAACTGCTGGCGGCAGCCGGCGCCGAGGTCCATGTCTGCTCGCCCGAGCCGGGCGATGCGATGCGCGGCCTGCTGGAGGACGCCGCCGTCGACGGCCGGCTCGTCCATCATGCCAGGGACTGGAGCCCGGACAGCCTCGCCGGCATGGCGGTGGCGCTCGCCGATGCCGAGGACGACAGGGAGGCAGAGCGCTTCGCCGCCGCTGCGAAAGCCGCCGGCGTGCCGTGCAACGTGATCGACCGGCCAGATTTCTGCGACTTCCAGTTCGGCTCCATCGTCAACCGCTCGCCGGTGGTCATCGGCATCTCGACAAGCGGGGCCGCGCCGATCCTGGGGCAGGCGATCCGCCAGCGGATCGAGACCCTGCTGCCGAATGCGCTCGCCGACTGGGCCGCTCTCGCCGCGCGCATCAGGACCGGAGTGATGGCGCGGCTGCCCGCCGGCCGCCGCCGGCGGCTGTTCTGGGAAGACTTTTCCGGCCAGGCCTTCTCGGGCCGGCCGCCCGTCGGGGGTGGGCGAGATTGGGAGGCGGTGGTGTCGCGGCTGGCGCTGGCCGGTGCGATGGAGACCGGATCCGTGACGCTGGTCGGTGCCGGGCCGGGGCCAGCGGAGCACCTGACCATGAAGGCGATCCGCGCGCTGCAAGGCGCGGATGTGGTCCTCTATGGCGAGGGGGTATCTGGCGAGGTGCTGGATCTGGCACGGCGGGAGGCACGCCGGCTGCTGGTTGCCGGTGTCAGCGGCAAGGGTTCGCCGGATCGCGAGGGCGTGGCGTTGGCGGCGCAACTGGCGGCACAGGGACGCCAGGTCGTGCGTTTGGTCCCGGGCGACGGCAGCAGCGAGGAAGCGGCCGCGTTTCTCGATGCGCTGCACCGGCAGGGTGTGGCAAGCCGGCTGGTGCCGGGTGTCGGGGATGCCGCGGACGGCGAGGCGGCGGGTGTCGCTGTAGTGTCCCGTCGCGCGATGGGACGGGAATGACATCGCAGGCCGGGGCCCGGCTGGCTTGCCGCCCGCCGATGAACGCACGCGCAGTGCCGTGGCGCGGCGTGAAGGTTCGCTACGGCAGATCGGAGTTCTCGGCGTCGGGGGTCAGCGTCTGCTCCGCCTCCGCCGTCGGCTGGCGGGTGAAGCCGGAGACGCCGGCCGTTTCCTGGTAGTCGCGCGGGATCTCCACCGGGCTCGACGCATAGACGGTGATCAGTTCGGCGAGCGAACGCAGCGCATGCATGTGGATGCGCTCATAGCCATGCGAACTGTCGACGCCGAAGGTGATCAATGCGGTGCGCACATCGGCGCCGGCCTCGATGGCACTGGCGGAATCGGATCGATAGTAGCGGAAGACATCCTTCTGGTAGCGGATGTCGTGCTCCTGGCACAGCTCCACCAGCTTCTTCGTCAGATGATAGTCGAACGGGCCCGTCTGGTCGGCCATGGAGAAGGTGACGCCGAACTCGCTCGAATTCTGTCCCGGCGCGGTGGTGCCGTTGTCGATGGCGACCAGGGAGGCGACGTCGTGGGTGATGATCGAGGAAGCCCCGACGCCGACTTCCTCGGCGATGGTGAAGAGCCAGTGGATGTCGACCGGTGTTTCGGCCTCGGCCTCGGTCATGGCCTTCAGTGCGGCGAGCATCACCGCGACGCCGGCCTTGTTGTCGAGATGACGGGAGATGATGAACCCGTTGTCGGGGAATTCCGGCTGCGGGTCGATGGCGATGATATCGCCGATCTCAATGCCGAGCCGGTCGAGATCGGCGCGGCCGAAGGCAAGCGCGTCGACGCGCAACTCCACATGGTCCCAGCCGATCGGTGAGGTGTCGATCTCGTGGTTGAAGGTGTGACCGGAGGATTTGAGAGGGAGGATAGTGCCGCGATAGGCGCCGGAATGCGAGAATAGAGTGACGCGGGCGCCTTCGGCAAAGCGGGCCGACCAGTTGCCGATGGGAACCAGCGACAGCCTGCCATTGTCCTTGAGGAACTTCACCTGGGCGCCGAGCGTGTCGAGATGCGAGACAAGGGCGCGCGCACCTCGCGTCTGATGGCCGCGGCGGATCGCCCTGATGGCGCCGCGCCGGGTCAGTTCGACCGGCAGCCCCAGCCGTTCCAATTCGGCCGAAACATGCCGCACCACGGTGTCGGTGTAGCCGGTCGGGCTCGGGATCGCGAGCAGTGCCTTCAGGGTCTGCGCGAGATAATCGGTATCGATGGTCAGCCGCGTCATGCCGCCCCCTGGTTCGCATGCTGGTCGATGACGGCCTGGCGGGCGGTCGCCGGCATCGAGAGCGGAAACAGCAAGTCGACGAAGCGTTCCGCCGTAGGCTGCGGCTCGTGGTTGGCGAGGCCCGGTCTCTCGTTGGCCTCGATGAAACGATAGTCGGGGCCGGTGGGCGAGGCGACCATCAGATCGATGCCCGTCACCGGGATGTCGATGGCGCGGGCCGAGCGGACAGCCGCCTCGACGAGTGTCGGGTGGACGATGTCGGTGACGTCGTGGATGGTGCCGCCGGTGTGCAGATTGGCGGTGCGGCGCACCTGCAGCTCGGCGCCGCTCGTCAGCACGTCGTCCAGATCGTGGCCGGCCTGGGCGATGGTGCGCCGCGTCTCGGCGTCGAGCGGAATGTGGGACTCGCCCCCGGTGGCGGCAGCGCGGCGGCGGCTCTGGGCCTCGATCAGTTCACGAATGCTGCTGCGGCCGTTTCCGACGATGGTTGGCGGCCGGCGGACGGCCGCCGCGACCAGTCGGTAGTTGATAACGACCAGCCGCAGGTCCTGACCTTCGACATACTCTTCCACCAGCACCGTGTCGCAGAGCTGGTGGGCCTCCTCGATCGCCGCGCGCATGTCCTCCCTGCTCGCAAGCCCGACGGAGACACCGCGGCCCTGCTCGCCGCGAGCCGGCTTGACAACGACCTTGCCATGCTGGGCCAGAAAGTTCTGGAGCACGCTGTCGCCGGCATCGGCGAGGATCTGCGCCGGCACCTGCACGCCGGCCCCTTCGACCACCTTTCGCGTGGCCGTCTTGTCGTCGCAGATCGACATGGCGACGGCGCTGGTAAGCTCGCTCAGGCTCTCGCGGCAACGGATCGTACGTCCGCCCTGCGACAGGGAGAAGAAGCCGCGTTCGGCGTCGGTCACCTCGACACGGATGCCGCGTCGGCGCGCCTCGCGCACGATGATCGTCGCATAGGGGTTGAGTGCGTCATCGACGTCAGGGCCGGTGAAGAGGGTTTCGTTGAAGGGGTTCTTCCGCTTGACGGTGAAGTAGGGCACCCGGTGGAAGCCGAGCTTCTCGTAGAGCGCGATGGCCTGCTCGTTGTCGTGCATGACCGAGAGATCGAGATAGGCAAGGCCGCGGGCGGTGAAATAGTCTGCCAGATGGCACACGAGCGCCTGGCCGACACCGGGATGGCGCGCCTGAGGATCGACCGCGAGGCACCAGAGCGAGCCGCCGCGGTCGGGATCGTTGAAGGCGCGGAAATGGTCGACGCCCGTAACGGTACCGAGGATCTCTCCACTGACCTCGTCCTCCGCCACGAAGTAGCAGATGGACCGAGCGTCGCGCTTCGACCAGAAGAAATCCGGCGGCACGGGAACCATGCCCCGGGCAGCGTAGATGCGGTTGATCTCCTCCGCATCCGCCTGCGACGTCAGGCGGCGCAGGAAGAAGCCCGAGGGCGCACGCTTGGAGGCGCGGTAGGTGGAAAGGTCGAGCCGGAACGTGTGCGAAGGATCGAGGAAGATCTCCTGCGGCGCGTTGGCGAGGAGCACATGCGGGTCGCGCACATAGACGGCGATGTCGCGGCGGTCGGGCAACTCGCCCTCCAGCGTGGCGACCAACCGTTCCGGCTCGGAGAAGGTCTGCCCAAAGATCAGGCGTCCCCAGCCGAGGTCGAGGGCGCAGTCGACGGTGACCGCCGGCGCATCGCTCGGCTGATTGTCGATCGGCGGCTTCAGGCCGTGCTCACGCATGCGCTTGAGCCGATGCGAATAGGCGTCCCGGTGCCGTGCGTCCTTCTGGCGGGGGTCGCGGGGTGTGCGCCCCGACCCGTCGCCACGCTTTCCCCCGGTGCCGCCGGTCTTGCTTGCCGTCATCGTCGTATCCTCAGATGTCGTTGGTCTGCAGCCAGAGTTCGAGCAGGGCAACTTGCCAGAGTTCCGAGCCCTGGAGCGGCGTGATATGTGCTGTGGGGTCGGCGAAGAGGCTGTCGAGATAGTCCTGCCGGAACAGCCCGCGCTCGCGCGCCGGCGCCGAGGTGAGCGCATCGCGCACCATGTCGAGATAGGGGCCCTGGATGTATTTGAGCTGGGGGACGGGGAAGTAGCCCTTCTTGCGGTCGATCACCTCATGCGGGACGACCTTGCGCGCTGCCTCCTTGAGAACGCCCTTGCCGCCCTGCGCCAGCTTCAGCTCGGGCGGAATGCGCGCGGCCAGTTCGACCAGTTCGTGGTCGAGGAAGGGAACGCGCGCCTCCAGGCCCCAGGCCATGGTCATGTTGTCGACCCGTTTGACGGGATCGTCGACCAGCATGATCTCGGCATCGAGACGCAGCGCCCGGTCGACCGGGGTTTCAGCCCCGTCCTGCATCAGGTGAGCCGCGACGAAGTCGAGGGCCTCGTCCTTGTCCGTAATCCATTCGGGCGATAGGTGGCGGCCCAGCGTCTCGCGCGAGCGATCAAAGAAGACGCGGGCGTAGTCGGCGACGACATCGTTGGAGCCGGCGAGCGGCGGGTACCAGTGATAGCCGCCGAACACCTCGTCGGCGCCCTGGCCTGACTGCACCACCTTGATGTGCTTGGACACCTCGCGGCTCAGCAGGAAGAAGCCGATATTGTCGTAGGAGACCATCGGCTCCGACTGGGCGGCGATGGTGTCGGGCAGCGACGTCATCAGGTCGGCCGAGGGCACGAAGATCTTGTGATGATCAGTGCCGAAGCGTTCGGCGATCAGGTCGGAATAGACGAATTCGTCGCCCTTCTCGCCATTGGCCTCCTCGAAGCCGATGGAGAAGGTCATCAGGTCCCTCTGGCCCTCCTCGGCGAGCAGGCCGACGATCAGCGAGCTGTCGACGCCGCCGGACAGCAGCACGCCGACCGGAACGTCCGAGACCATGCGGCGACGCACGGCGAGGCGCAGCGCCTCCAGCACCCGGTCACGCCAGTCGTCGGCGGACAGGCTGCTGTCTTCCTCGCGGCGGGTGTAGGAGGCGTTCCAGTAGCGGTGCTCGCTGGAGCGCCCGTCCGCCTCGATCCGGCGCACGGTCGCCGGCGGCAGCTTGCGCACGCCCGCGAGGATCGTACGGGGAGCGGGCACCACTGCATGGAAGCTCATGAAGCAGGCAAGCGCGGCGCGGTCGATACCCGTGTCGACGTCGCCGCCGGCCAGCAGGGCCTGCAGGGTGGAGGCGAATCGCAGGCGCTTGCCCCGTTCCGCGAGATAGAGCGGCTTGATGCCGAAGCGGTCGCGGGCGAGCGTGACCGACCCGTCGCGGCGGTCATGGACGGCGAAGGCGAACATGCCGTGGAACCGCTTCACGCAATCGGCGCCCCAGGCGTGGAATGCCTTGAGGATCACCTCGGTGTCGCCGTGCGAGAAGAAGCTGTAGCCCTTGGCCTCCAGCTCCTTGCGCAGCTCCGGATAGTTGTAGATGCAGCCGTTGAAGACGATGGCGAGGTCCAGCGCCGGGTCGGCCATAGGCTGGGCCGCCTTCTCCGACAGGTCGATGATCTTCAGCCGCCGATGGCCAAGCGCCACAGGCCCCTGTGCCATCACGCCGGATCCGTCGGGACCGCGCGGCGACAAACGCTGGGTCATCCGGGCGACCGCCTCCGCATCCGCAAACTGTCCATCGAAGCGAAATTCGCCGGCAATACCGCACATGAAAGGAAGCCCCTTTGCTACTTCTCGTGTTGCCGCAAGGCCGGTTTTCCCGGAGGCTTGCGGATGACATCTGCCACCAGAAAGGGCGCGGGGCCCGTCGCTTCGGCGGCTGGCTTGCGTTATTAGTTAGAATACAAATCATTTGAAATCAAATATTTTGTGCTGTAATTGTTTGTGCAAGCCATCGGATAGGATCCAGCGCTAGGAGAGAGCCGTGACGGAGGAACGCGCAGCCGCCCAAAAGGATGCAAGCGATGTCATTCGCTCGATCCGGCGGATCGTGCAGGCGATGGATGTCCGGTCGAAACGGGTGGCGCGTGAGACCGGCCTGACGATCCCGCAGATCGTCGTTCTTAACGCGGTGCGGGACTTCGCGGCGGCGACAACGGCGCAGATCTCGCGTGTGGCGAATATCAGCCCGCCGACGACGGTGACGATCCTGGAGAAGCTCGAGCTTCGCGGTCTCATCACCCGGCGCCGGAGTACGGTCGACCGCCGCATCGTCCACACGGAGCTGACTGAAAGCGGTAAGGCGGTGCTGGCCGAGGCCCCGCCGCTCATTCACAAGCGCTTCTTTTCCGGCATGGCGGCGATGAGCGCCGAGGAGCAGGCGTCGATCATCCGCGCGTTCCACACGGTTGCCGATCTGCTGGAGCCGGATGAGCCCGGAGGCGGAACCAGCAACGGCCCTGCCGAAGCGGGTCTATCAGCCTAAGCCAGAAAAAGGGCCGGAGCGTGTGCTCCAGCCCTCTTGTGCCGTGTTGGTGATTTGCCGGTTCAGGCAAAGACCTCGGCGACGGCGGCGCACGTCGCCTCGACGACGCGGTCGGCCTCCGCGCTTGTGAGGCAAAGCGGCGGGGCAAAGCCGAGAATGTCGCCCTGGGGCATGGCACGGCCGATGACGCCGCGCTTCAGGAGAGCACTGGCGACCGCCGGGCCCACCTTGGCGGAGGCGTCGAAGAAGCGGCGCGAGACCTTGTCGTCGACGAATTCCACCGCGCACAGCAGCCCCTCGCCGCGCACGTCGCCGACCTTCGGGTGGTCGGCGAGGGCGGCACGCATGGCCTGGTTGAAATAGGCGCCGGTCTCGCGGGCGTTGGCGACAAGGCCCATGTCGTCGATGAGCTTGAGATTGGCGACGCCGGCGGCGGCACCGATCGGATGGGCGGAATAGGTCCAGCCATGGCCGATCGGGCCGTTCTCGTCGGTGCCGCGCTCCAGTACTTCCCAGACCTTCTTCGAGATGATCGAGCCGGACAGCGGCGCATAGGCCGAGGTCAGGCCCTTGGCGATGGTGATGATGTCGGCCTCGATGCCGTAGTGATCGGAGCCGAACATGGTGCCGAGGCGTCCGAATCCGGTGACCACCTCGTCGGCGATCATCAGGATGTCGTGCTTCTTCAGAATGCGCTGGATCGCTTCCCAGTAGCCGGCGGGCGGAGGCACGATGCCGCCGGTGCCAAGGACCGGCTCGGCGATGAAGGCTGCGATGGTGTCGGCACCTTCCCTTGCGATCAGCTCTTCCAGTTTGGCGACGCAATGGGCAGTGAACTCCGCTTCGCTCATGTCGAGATCAGGGCGGCGGAAATAGTAGGGCGCCTCGGTGTGGAGCACCTGGGCGAAGGGCAGGTCGAACTTCTTGTGGAACAGCTCCAGACCGGTGAGCGAGCCGGTCATCAGGCCGGAGCCGTGATAGCCGCGCCAGCGCGAAATGATCTTCTTCTTCTGTGGCCGGCCGAGGACGTTGTTGTAGTACCAGACCAGCTTGACGTTGGTTTCGTTGGCATCCGAACCGCCGAGGCCGAAATAGACTTTGGACATGTTGGCGGGTGCGCGCTCGACGACCATCTTCGCCAGCGTGATCGAAGTCTCGGTGCCGTGACCGACATAGGCGTGATAGTAGGCGAGTTCCTTCGCTTGGGCGGCAATGGCCTCGGCGATCTCGGTGCGGCCGTAGCCGACATTGACGCAGTAAAGCCCCGCGAACGCATCCAGCAGGCGGTTGCCGTCGCGGTCCTGGATGAAGACGCCTTCACCCCCGGTGACGATGCGCGAGGGGCTTTCGCCGCGCGCATGCTGCGCCAGATGGGTGGAAGGGTGGAAGAAGTTCTCCCGGTCCCACTTGTCGAGTTGGTCGTTGGTCAGCATGGATAGCTCCCTTGGTTGAGGCCGATGGGCATCAGGCCCAGTCGCGGCAGACATATTTGAGGTCCATGAAGGCGCGCATGCCATCGGCCGCGCCCTCCCGGCCGATGCCGGATTGCTTCATGCCGCCGAAGGGAATCGGCGCTCCGGTCACCTTGGTGCGATTGACCGCGACCATGCCGTAGCGCAGGGCCCGTGACAGGCGGTAGATGCGGCGCGGGTCCTCGCTGTGGATGTAAGCGATCAGGCCGTATTCGCTGTCATTCGCGATTCCGATGGCCTCTTCCTCGCTGTCGAAGGGGCGGATCGCCGCTACCGGGCCGAAGGTCTCCTCACGCATGATCAACGCGTCCTCCGGTACGTCGCACAGCACGGTCGGCGCGTAGAAGAGCGGACCGGCCGGAAGCCGCTTGCCGCCGGTGAGGAGCTTGGCGCCGCGCTCCAGCGCATCGGCGACATGTGCCTCCTGTTTGGCGACGGCGCGCTCGTTCATCAAGGGGCCGATGGCCGGGTCTTCGAGCCCTGGCCCCACGGAGAGCGCCGCAGCCGCTTCCGCGAAGCGCTTGCAGAACGCCTTGTAGAGCGGCCGGGCGACGAGGAAGCGATTGGCGCCGAGGCAGTCCTGACCGGAGGTTGCGAACTTGGCCTTGATGGCCTCGGCGACCGCGCGGTCGAGATCCGCGTCGGAAAAGACGAGGAAGGGGGCGTGGCCGCCGAGTTCCAGCACCAGACGTTTCACCGTCGGGGCGGCCTGACGGTAGATCAGGCGGCCGATTTCGGTGGAGCCGGTAAAGGACGCGGCACGCACGCGAGTGTCCTCCATCCACGTCCCGACAATGGTTGCCGCATCGCCGGTGACGACGTTGAACACGCCCGCCGGAAAGCCCGCGCGCTCCGCCAATTCGGCTAATGCCAGAGCCGAGAAGGGCGTCTCATGCGAGGGGTGGACGAGGACGGTGCAGCCAGCGGCAAGGGCCGCGGCCGCCTTGCGGGTGATCATCGCGCAAGGGAAGTTCCAGGGGGTGATCAGCGCTGCCACGCCGACCGGCTCGAGCCAGGTTTCCATCTCCGCGTCCGGCAGGTGCGAGGTGACGCTCTGCGTGTCCGGCCGGCGGGCTTCCTCGGCGTAGAACTCGACAAAGGCGGCGGCGTAGTCGATCTCGCCGCGCGCCTCGGAAATCGGCTTGCCCTGCTCCAGCGTCATCAGCCGGGCGAGGTCTTCGCGGTTGTCGCAAATGAGCGTAAACCAGCGGCGCAGCAGATGCGCCCGCTGCTGCGGAAGCAGGGCCGACCAGTCTGCAAACGCGCGATGGGCGGGATCGATGGCGGCACGCGCCTCGTCCGCGGAGAGGCTTGCCACGTCGCCGATGCGGCTGCCGTCGGCCGGGTTGCGCACCGGGAAGGTGCGGCCGTCCGCCGCCGCCGACCAGCGTCCGGCGACATAGGAGAACTGCCTGAGCAGGCGGGCATCGTCGAGAAGGGGGGCGGTCCGTTCCGCGGACCTGGTGTTCGGTGCCGTCATGTTCCGTCTCCCGCATGTGGCTGGGGTCAGTGCGCCGCCATGTGCGGCACAGGGACAGCATGGCGCGAAAACGGGGGAACAAGCGTCTTAACCAGACCTGCCGGGGAGACGATTCGTCTTTTTTGCGGCGTACCGGCAGGCCGATCAGTCTGCCTTGCCAAGCAGCAGATCAAGGGGCGGGGCGTACCCGGTTTTCACCGGTTTCGTGACGATGTAGGTGTAGTAGCGGGCAAGCCCGAGCCCCTGGTCTAGGAGGCGGTCGATCAGCCGCTGATAGCTGTCGACGTCTCGGGTGACCACCTGCAGCAGATAGTCGAAACCACCACCGAGCGCCCAGCACTGGACGATCTCCGGATATGCCTCCACAGCCCGCTCAAAGGCCTGAAAGGCCGCGGAACTGTGGTTTTCCAGCTCCAGAGTCACAAAGACGGTGACGTGGGGGGCGGTCTTGCGCAGGGCGACCTCGGCCCGATAGCCCTCGATGACTCCGGCTTTTTCGAGCCGCTTCAGACGCTCCCAGCAGGGGGTCGGGCTGAGGTTTATCCGGCGCGCCAGCTCCGCCTTGGACAGGCGGCCTTCGCGGGAAAGCACCTTCAGAATGGCGATGTCGCGGTCGTCGAGGCGGATCATGCAGGCGTCATAGCGGGATTGGGGCAGGAGAGTCCATCTGCCAGACGACACTGGACAGTGCAAGACGTCGACCTCGGCCTCCGTCTGACGGGTTTTCAAAGGGTAGGGCCAGCGTGCAAAGTGCAGAACGATTTGCCGGCTGGTCGCGTGAAGCCTCCGGTCGATGGAGCCGGCCGACGAGGAGAGACAGGAATGCCGGGCACTGATCTTCCGTTTTCTGATGCGGAGTTCTCAAGGCGGCTCGAAAAGGTCCGCAAGGCAATGCGCGAGAAGGATATCGACGTGCTGTTCGTCGAGGATCCCGCCAACATGGCCTGGCTGACCGGCTATGACGGCTGGTCCTTCTATGTCCACCAGGGCGTGCTGGTGTTCCATGACGTCGATCCGATCTGGTGGGGACGGCGACAGGACGCGAACGGCGCGGTGCGCACGGTCTGGATGGCGGATGAACGGGTTGCCTTCTATCCCGACCATTATGTCCAGTCCACGATCTGCCATCCGATGCAGACGCTGGCGGAACTGATCCGCGAGGCGGGTCTGGCGAAAGCCCGGATCGGCGTCGAGCTGGAGAACTACTATTTTTCCGCCAAGGCCTTCCTGACCCTGCAGGAAGAGCTGCCGCAGGCGACCTTTGTCGATGCGACGGCGCTGGTGAACTGGCAGCGCGCGGTGAAGTCCGACGAGGAACTGGTGTTCATGCGTCGCGCTGCCCGGATCTCGGAGAAGATCATCGACGGCATCTTCGACCGGATCCATCCCGGCATGCGCAAGACGGATCTCGTCGCCGACATCTATGCCGATGCGATCCGCGGCACCGAGGATGCCTGGGGCGACTATCCCTCCATCGTGCCGCTGCTGCCGAGCGGCTCGGATGCCGCCGCTCCGCACCTGACATGGGACGGCCGGCACATCGCCGCCGACACGGCGACGTTCTTCGAGATCGCCGGCTGCTACCGCCGCTATCACGTGCCCTTCTGCCGAACGGTCTATCTCGGCAAGCCGCCGCAATACCTGCTCGACGCGGAGGCCGCACTGGTGGAGGGCCTTGAGGCGGGGCTGGAAGCTGCGCGTGCGGGCAACCGGGCCAGCGACATTGCGCGGGCGCTGGGCGCTCCGCTGGAGCGGGCGGGCATCGACCGGGCGGCGCGTTGCGGCTATCCGATCGGCGTCTCCTATCCGCCGGACTGGGGCGAGCGGACGATCTCGCTGCGTCCGGGCGACGATACGGTGCTGGAAGCGGGCATGACCTTCCACTTCATGCCCGGCCTGTGGATGGACAACTGGGGGCTCGAGATCACCGAGAGCATCCTGATCCGGGAGGACGGGCCGGCGGAGTGTCTGTGCAACCGCCCGCGCGCGCTCTTCGTCAAGGACTGAGATGGGACGCGGGACCGCATGGCGCTGATCGACGACACGAAAAGCCTGCTCGGGGAGTTGATCGCCTTCGCCACCGTTTCGAGCGACAGCAACCTGGAACTCATCGCCTGGGCCGCCGACCGCTTGGGAGATCTTGGCGCCGACACCCGGGTGATGGTCGACGAAACCGGGAGCAAGGCCAACCTGTTCGCGACCATCGGTCCGGGCGAGGATGGCGGAATCGTCCTGTCCGGCCACAGCGATGTCGTGCCGGTGGCGGATCAGGACTGGTCGTCCGATCCATTCCGCATGCGCGAGGCGGACGGGCTGCTCTATGGGCGCGGCGCCTGCGACATGAAGGGGTTCATCGCCGCGGTGCTGGCAACGGCGCCGCTCTTTGCCGCGTCGAAGCTGTCGCGCCCCGTCCACATCTGCCTGACCTATGACGAGGAGGTCGGCTGCCTTGGCGCGCGCAAGCTTGTGAGCGAGCTGCCTGGCATGGGGGTGCGGCCGGCGCTCGCGGTCATCGGCGAGCCCACGCAGATGCGGATCATCGAGGGACACAAGGGCTGCTGCGAATACACCACGACCTTTCGCGGACTGGAAGGGCATGGCTCCGTCCCCGATGCGGGGGTGAATGCGGTGGAATACGCGCTGCGCTACGGCATACGACTGATGGAGCTGAAGGAGCAATTGAAGGGGAGGGCACCGGCGGCCAGCCGCTTCGAGCCGCCCTGGACGACGCTGCAACTCGGACGGCTGATAGGAGGGGTGGCGCACAACGTCATTCCCGGGCTGGCCAGCCTCGACTGGGAGATGCGCCCCGTCACTGAAGCCGACCGTGCTTTCGTCTGCGAGGCCATCGATGCCTATGTCCATGACGAGCTGTTGCCGGCCATGCGCAGCGTGCATCCGCAGGCCTCGATCCGCCGCGAGGTGGTGGGCGAGGTCGCTGGCCTCGAACCGGTCGAGGAAAACGAGGCCCGGCGCATCGTTGCCGAACTGACGGGCGCCAACGGCGCCGATGTGGTGTCCTTCGGAACTGAGGCCGGGCTTTTCCAGCAACTCGGCATGTCGGTGGTCGTCTGTGGGCCGGGCTCGATCGCCCAGGCTCACAAGCCGGATGAGTTCGTTTCGCTGGAGCAGTTGCACGCCTGTCTGGCGATGCTTGAACGGCTTGCCGGACGCCTCGCAGTCGCGTGAGCGTCCGGCATCGTTTCGACGGGCGGCGTTACTGAACCCGCCGGCTTCCGATCAGGGCCTGCGCCACATAGGCAAGAATGGTCAGTCCGATGGCGCCGGCAACGCCGATCAGGATCATCACGATCGCGTCGATCGGCCCGCCAAGATCGGAAAAACCGGAACTGGTGATCGTCAGCACGAAGTAGATCGCGGCGAGCGCTCCGATAGGGGCGAGCAACTCGGCGCGCAGCAGCCAGTTGCCGACCAGGCGGCGTTGGCGCAGCAGGACGAAGATAAAGGCCACCGTGATCGCCGCGGCAACCACGACGAGGAGCCAGAACAGCGCCGGTCCGAACATCTCCTCGAACACGGCGATCATGGTTGAAAGCGTGAGTTCCTTCATGGCGTCCTCCCTTAGGCGCGGCCGCGCAGCATGGCGTTGTAGGTGGCTTTCAGGGCGATCTCCTTCATCAGCCAGGAAACCCACAATTCCTCCAGCGGCGCGATCAGGCCGGGGAAGGAGGGGACGAGATTGTCCTTGTAGTCGAATTCGACGAGCATGGCCCGGCCGATACGGGTGATCAGCGGGCAGGACGTGTAGCCGTCATAGCTGGCGGTGCTTTCCTTGCCGGCGATCTGGGCCGCGATATGGTCTTCGACCACGGGCACCTGCCATTTGACGCTGGCGGCCGTCTTTCCCTTGGGAACGCCGGCGATGTCGCCGATGGCGAAGACCTCGGGATAGCGCAGGTGGCGCAAGGAATGCTTGTCGACCTCGACCCAGCCGTCAGCCGCAAACGGGCCTTCCTGCCAGGAGAGCGGGCTGTTGAAGCGGATCGCGTCGGGTGCCCGCATCGGCGGGATGACGTTGGTGAAGTCGTAGCCGATCTCCTTGCGCCCTTCGGGCGTATCGAAGGTCGCGATGCGCTTACCCGGGTCGATGGCGACCATCACGTGGTTCTTGACCGTGTCGAAGCCGCGCTCCTCGAACAGCATGCGGACCTTCTCGTTGACGATCGGCACCGAGAAGAAGGCGCCGCCATGCGCGGCGTAGATGATCTTCACCTTGTCGCGGGTGCCCTTGCGTCTGGCCGTATCGTCGGTGAGGAAGGCATATTTGAGCGGGGCGCCCGCGCATTTCATCTCGGTCGCGGGGCGGGTGAAGAGGGCGGTGCCGCCCTTTTCCGTGAAGCGGCTCATTTCCGCATAGGTGGCGGCGGCCTGATCTGGGCCGGCATATACGGCTCCGATGCCGTTGCTGCCGATCAGATCCGTCGACATGCCCTCGATCGCGTCGAAGTCGAGCTTCAGGCCGGTCGCGACGACAAGGTAGTCGTAAGAGAGGGCGCGCCCGGACGTCGTGACCACGCGCTTGGCCTCAGGATCGACTTCCGCGGCAGCTTCCGCGATCCAGTCGACATTGCGGGGCAGCCACTCGGCGGTTGTGGAGACCGAGTAGGATGCGGGCTTCAGGCCGGCGGCGATCAGGGTGAAGCCGGGCTGATAGTAGTGTGCCTGACGAGGGTCGAGCAGCGTGATCCGGGCACCCGGCAGCCGCGTCGCCAGACGATTGGCAAGCGCCGTGCCGGCAGCACCGGCTCCAAGAATGAGGATCTGTGCTCCGGTCGCCACCGGTTGGGCACGCGCGGAGCCAGTCTGCGCGACAAGCGCTGACGCAGCGGCGGCCAGCGCGAGAAACTGTCGTCTGTTGGCAAGCAAGGCAGTTTCCTCCTGATCGGGATGCGTTTCGCTCAACGGCCCAACACCCCTTTACATTCGTAGTTGCGAATAATATAAATTATATACGTCATGCAGTGATCTGGCGCAAGCGCGATGCTCTCAGCCGTGCGCCGGGAGGGGTTTGTCGCGGTCGTTGGCCACCGACAGACTGACCCGTTCGGCCGCAAAGCGGCTGTGGCTCGCCTGGATCGGGTGTCCTTCGGAATCCGCGTTCACCGAACGGGTGAGAAGCACGACGGCTCCAGGCTGCAGCGCAAGGTCTGCCCTGTCGGATGCGGTGGCCGGAGCGGCCGAGATTTCGGTCGAAAGACGGATATAGTCCGGGACGCCGCAAGCGGCGAGCGCCCGCGTCATCGACCCTTCCAGGCGGTAAGCATCGGGCAGGCCGGCAAACCGGCGTGCATCGAACCAGTGGACGGCGCGCGACAGGGGGATGCTGTCTGCCTCGCCCAGCGTTTCCAGCTTGAGGAGAGGCGCGCCCGCTTGTAGGTGCAGCAGGGCGGCGAGGTCGGCAGAGGCCGGCTCTTCCGATACGTCGATCAAACGGGTGACGGCCTGTGTCACCTGTCCGCCGAGGCCGGCGGAAAACCGGGTGCGGGGGCCGATCGGATAGGTCACGCGGCGGCGCGGAACGATGGCTGTACCACGGCCCTGAACGGTTTCGACGATGCCCTCTCGGGCAAGCGCTGCGAGAGCCTGACGCACGGTGTGGCGGTTGACGTCGAAACGGGCGGCGAGCACCGCCTCCGTCGGCAGGCGACCTGTGTCGTCATGATCGCCATTGCCGATGGCGGCGCGAATCTCGTCGGCGATTTGCCGCCACAGGGCAACGCCCGTTTGCCGTTCAATGCCGGTCATGCGCTTCCTTTCGCCCTCGGTTCGGCCGCCATCTTCCTTCTAGAGCAAAGACGCCGGCTCAGACAGCCACCCGGTCGGATCGCGGATTGGCGCGGCCCGTCATGCCTCCGTCACTCGATCCGCGTACAGTGTGAACTGTCGGTTGTCTATAATACTAGACAAATAACGTGTACGGATGTAAATAGCGCGTGTTGGGCGGCGCCGATGGGCGCGGGGCTGCTTGCGAGAGCGCCTGTTGATACAGGCGCTCGCAGCCCAGGAGAGACGACGGAGTTGCGGATGGCGAAGGCAGAGACGGCAGGCGGCTCTGAACAGGGACTGAAACGGCTGATGGATGTGCTGGCTGCCTCGCCGGGCGATGAGATCGCCGCCTGTGCCGAGGCGCTCGGATCCCTGCCGGAGGCGGCGCCGGTGCGGGGACCCGAGATCGGGCTGGTGATGGTGCGCGGCCGCATCGGCGGTGACGGCGCGCCCTTCAATCTCGGAGAGGCTGCGGTGACGCGGGCGACGGTCCGGCTTGCGAGCGGGGCTGTCGGTCATGCCTATGCGTTGGGGCAGGACAGGGCAAAGGCGCGGCTTTCGGCTGTGCTCGCGGCCATGTGGAGCGAGGGCGCACGCCGAACAGACATCGAGGCGCAGGTATTGGCGCCATTGGCCGCAGCCCGTGCCGAGGAGGTCTCCCGCGTCAAGCGCGAGGCCGCCGCAACCCGCGTCGACTTCTTCACCATGGTCCGGGGAGACGACTGATGTCCGATGCCCGTCTTTCGACGCTCGCCGTTTCCGGCGGGTTCAGCGATCCGGTGTTCGAAGCGCAGGCCGTCTTCCGCGCGCTGATGGACGCGACGGCCCGACCCGGCACCGTTCACACTCTTCCTACAGGCGTCGCGCCGCCCGCTCCCCTTGGGCAAGGTCCGGGCGCCGTCGCGCTCGCGCTCTGCGACCCCGACACGCCGGTCTGGCTGGATCGCGATATCGACAGCGAGAGTGTGCGCGCATGGCTGTCTTTCCAGTGCGGAGCGCCGCTGGCACAAGGGCCGGAGAGATCCGCCTTCGCCTTCGTGAAGGGCGAGACCATGCCGGACATGGCCGATTTTGCGTCTGGAACGCAGGAGTATCCCGACCGCTCGACGACGCTGGTGGTCGAGGTGGAGGCGCTGGATGGCGGCGCCGCCCTCAGGCTTGAAGGACCCGGTATCGACGGGCAGAGGCGGATCGCCCCGCGCGGTCTTCCGGCTACGTTCATGACGCAGCGCGCCGCCAATCGGGCGCTCTTTCCGCGCGGCGTGGACGTCGTTCTGGTGGCGGGGCTGTGCATGATGGCGCTGCCGCGCAGCACGGTCGTATCCCATGTCAACGAGCCGGAGGCAGGCTGATGTATGTCGCAGTCAAGGGCGGCGAGGCGGCCATCGCCAACGCCCACAAGATGCTCGCCGACCGCCGTCGCGGCGACCGGTCGTTGCCGTCTATCACAGTGGAGCAGATCGTCGAACAACTTGCGCTGGCCGTCGACCGGGTGATGGCGGAGGCCTCGCTCTACGCGCCGGATCTGGCGGCGCTGGCCGTCAAGCAGGCGCGGGGCGACATGATCGAGGCGATCTTCCTGCTGCGCGCCTATCGCACGACGCTGCCGCGCTTCGGCGCCTCGCAGCCGGTCGAGACCGGCGAGATGATCGCCGAGCGGCGGGTTTCGGCGACCTACAAGGATCTGCCGGGCGGACAGGTTCTCGGCCCGACCTTCGACTACACGCATCGCCTGCTCGATCCCGCCCTTGCCGGCGACGAGGCGGTGGAGACTGCGCCGGCGCGCGACAGCGAAGGCGAGCCGCTGACCCGCGTCGCCGACATCCTCGCCCAGGAAGACCTGATCGAGCGGGCCTTCACCGGTGACTCGGCCGAGATGCCGCGGGAGCCCTCCGGCGACCTGACGCGCGAGCCGATGGAGTTCCCGATGGCTCGGGACCTGCGTCTCCAGGCGCTTGCGCGCGGCGACGAGGGCTTTCTGCTGGCGCTCGGCTATTCCACCCAGCGTGGCTATGGACGTACGCACCCCTTCGCCGGCGAGATCCGCATCGGCGAGGTCGAGGTGGAGATGGACGTGCCGGAACTCGGCTTTGCCGTCTCGCTCGGCCGCATCCGGGTCACGGAATGCCAGATGGTCAACCAGTTCGCCGGTTCGGCGAAGCTGCCGCCGCAATTCACCCGCGGCTATGGCCTCGTTTTCGGCCAGTCGGAGCGCAAGGCGATGGCGATGGCGCTGGTCGACCGGTCGCTGCGCGCCGGAGAATTGGGCGAGGACCGGGTCGCTCCGGCACAGGACGAGGAATTCGTCATTTCCCATGCCGACAACGTCCAGGCGACGGGCTTCGTCGAGCATCTGAAACTGCCGCATTACGTCGACTTCCAGGCCGAACTCGATCTCGTCCGCCGGATGCGGGCGGAGTTCGAGGTGCGGCAGTCGCGCGACCATGACACGCAGGAGGCCGCCGAATGAGCGCCGCAGCCGCACTCGGCGAAGACCTCGCCACTTACAATTTCGCTTATCTGGACGAACAGACGAAGCGGATGATCCGCCGGGCGATCCTGAAAGCCATCGCCATTCCCGGCTACCAGGTTCCCTTCGCCAGCCGTGAGATGCCGATGCCCTATGGCTGGGGCACGGGCGGCGTGCAGGTCACCGCCTCGATCATCGGGCCGCAGGACGTGCTGAAGGTCATCGACCAGGGGGCGGACGACACCACCAACGCGGTGTCGATCCGCGCCTTCTTCCAGAAGGTCGCCAGCGTCGCGGTGACGACGAAGACCCGCGAGGCGACGATCATCCAGACGCGCCACCGCATTCCGGAGGAAAAGCTCCAGGCAGGGCAGGTGCTGGTCTACCAGGTGCCGATCCCCGAGCCGCTGCGCTTTCTCGAGCCACGCGAGACGGAAACCCGCAAGATGCACGCGCTCGAGGAATACGGGCTGATGCACGTCAAGCTCTACGAGGACATCGCCCGCCACGGCCATATTGCCACCACCTATGCCTATCCGGTGCTGGTCGCCGGCCGCTATGTGATGGATCCCTCGCCGACGCCGAAATTCGACAATCCGAAGATGGACATGAGCGATGCCTTGCAACTCTTCGGCGCCGGCCGGGAGAAGCGCATCTATGCCATCCCGCCGCATACAAGGGTCGTCAGCCTCGATTTCGAGGACCATCCCTTCGAGATCCAGACCTTCGACGAGCCCTGTGCCCTGTGCGGTGCCGAGGGCGTCTATCTCGACGAGGTGATCCTCGACGACCGCGGCGGGCGGATGTTTGTCTGCTCGGACACCGATCATTGCGAGGACCGCCGCGCGGCCGGCCATCGCGGTCGTCTGTCGCCCGACGAGGCCTATGCGGGCCATGGCCAGGTCCAGGAGGATGCAGGACGATGATGAGGCTGCAGGAAATGCCGCTGCTGAGCGTCGAGGGCCTGTCGCGCTATTACGGCGAGCGGGTCGGCTGCCGGGATGTCTCGTTCGAGGTCTATCCGGGCGAGGTGCTGGCGATCGTCGGCGAAAGCGGCTCGGGCAAGACGACATTGCTCAACTGCATCTCGACCCGCCTGGAGCCCAGCACGGGGAGTGTCAGCTACCGCATGCGCGACGGCGCGATGCGCGATCTCTATCGCATGAGCGAGGCCGAACGGCGCCTGCTGATGCGCACCGACTGGGGTTTCGTGCACCAGAACCCGGCCGACGGGCTGCGCATGACCGTGTCGGCCGGCGCTAATGTCGGCGAGCGGCTGATGGCCGTCGGCGAGCGCCATTACGGCCGCATTCGCGACACTGCCACCCATTGGCTGTCGCGGGTGGAGATCGCGGAGGACCGTATCGACGACCAGCCGCGCGCCTTTTCCGGCGGCATGCGCCAGCGCCTGCAGATCGCGCGCAATCTGGTGACCGGGCCGCGCCTCGTCTTCATGGACGAGCCGACGGGCGGCCTCGACGTTTCGGTGCAGGCGCGCCTGCTCGATCTGCTGCGCGGGCTGGTCAACGATCTCGGACTTGCCGCCATTGTCGTGACTCATGACCTGGCGGTGGCCCGACTGCTCTCGCATCGCATGATCGTGATGAAGGACGGCCGGGTGGTCGAGGAAGGGCTCACCGACCGCGTGCTCGACGATCCGCAGGCGCCCTACACCCAGCTTCTCGTCTCTTCCATCCTGCAGGTGTAACCATGACCGATCCCGTCAGCCGAAAGGAGGCCGCGATAGCCGTTCGGGCGCGCGCGCTTTCCAAGACCTTCTGCATGCATCTGCAGGGCGGCCTCGAACTGCCCGTGGTGGACGGCGCCGCCTTCGAGGTTCGCGCCGGCGAATGCGTGGTGCTCGGCGGTCCGTCCGGTGCGGGCAAGAGCTCCATCCTCAAGATGCTGTATGGAAACTACGCCGCAAGCAGCGGCGAGATCCTGATCCGCCACGGCGGGGAACTGGTCGACCTTGTCGCCGCCTCGCCGCGTCTCGTGCTGGCCATCCGCCGCGAGACGCTCGGCTATGTCAGCCAGTTCCTGCGCACGGTTCCGCGCGTCGCCGCGATCGATGTCGTTGCCGAACCGCTGGTCCTGCGCGGCGCCAATACGGCGGTAGCCCGCGAACGGGCGAGCGAGATGCTGGACCGGCTCAACCTGCCGCAGCGGCTCTGGCAACTGCCGCCGGCGACCTTTTCGGGCGGCGAACAGCAGCGCGTGAACATTGCCCGCGGCTTCATCACCGATCATCCCGTGCTGCTGCTCGACGAGCCGACCGCCTCGCTCGATGCCGCCAACAGGCGGATCGTCATCGAGCTGATCGCCGAGAAGAAGGCTAAGGGCGTCGCCCAGATCGGCATCTTCCATGACGAGGAAGTGCGCGAGGCCGTCGCGGACAGGATCATCGACGTGCGCGGCTTCGCGCCGGCCCGCGCGGCCTGAGGGGGAGACGATGGCACGACTTTCCGAAACTCCCTTCATCCATCCGACCGCCGAGGTCAGCGACTGCGCGTTCGGTCGCTACACGGAGGTGGATGCGCGGGTCAGCATCAGTGAAACCCGGATGGACGATTATTCCTACGTGATGCGCGACGCGATGATCTGGAACGCGGAGATCGGCAAGTTCGCGAACATCGCCGCCTGCGTCCGCATCAATGCCACCCATCATCCGATGGAGCGGGCAACGCTGCATCATTTCACCTATCGGGCGAACGACTACTGGGACGATGCCGATCAGGAGGCGGAGTTTTTCCAGCGGCGGCGCGCGGCGCGGGTACGGATCGGCCACGACACCTGGATCGGTCATGGCGCGACCATCCTTCCCGGCATTTCGGTGGGGGACGGCGCTGTCATCGGATCGGGTGCGGTCGTGTCGCGGGACGTCGCGCCCTACACCATCGTCGGCGGGGTTCCCGCAAGGCTGATCCGCGAACGGTTTCCGGCGGATATTGTTACGCGGATGCAGGCACTTGCCTGGTGGGATTGGAGCCATGACCGGCTGCGCGAAACGCTCGAGGATTTCCGCACTCTCGACGCGGCGGCGTTTCTGGAGCGCTATGAGCGGGCTTTCTGAAGTGTTCAGCCGTCGCACTACTGTTCCGCATCCGGTAAACGTCAGGGAATTGTCATAAAATCGCAGATTCCTTGTCATCTGTGCGGAGTACGCAAGCTTCAATCATCAAGATTGAGGCGCAGATGTTCAAGCTCGACGGTGTGACGCGAAAGTTCGGAATGCTGACCGCGGTGGATGCCGTGACGCTCGACATCCCGGACGGGCAGATGGTCGGCGTCATTGGCCGCTCGGGAGCCGGAAAATCCACTCTGCTGCGAATGCTCAACCGGCTTGTCGATCCGAACGGCGGAAAGATCGTGTTTCGCGACACCGAGGTCTCTGCCCTTTCGGGATCCGCGCTTCGCTCCTGGCGACGGGATTGCGCGATGGTGTTCCAGCAGTTCAACCTGGTGCCGCGGCTCGATGTGGTGTCGAACGTGCTGCACGGGACGCTGAATGCCCGCTCGACGCTCGCCACCGTCTTCAACCTGTTTCCGAAGGCGGACATCCTGCGTGCCATCGACATTCTGGAGCGGCTGGGTGTCGCCGAGCATGCGTTGAAGCGCGCCGAGGCGCTGTCGGGCGGCCAGCAGCAGCGCGTGGCGATTGCCCGCGCGTTGATGCAGTCGCCGAAAGTGCTGCTGGCGGACGAGCCGATCGCCTCGCTCGATCCCCTGAACGCCAAGATCGTCATGGACGCGCTCAAGGACATCAACGAGCGCGAGGGGATCACGGTCATCACCAACCTGCACACGCTCGACACAGCGCGCACCTATTGCGAGCGGATCATCGGCATGGCGCAAGGCCGCGTGGTTTTCGATGGGACCGCTGACGAACTGACCGCTGAAGCGGTGCGGGAAATCTACGGCACCGACGGCGACGGCAACGAGGTTTCCGAGGCCATCACCTCGACCAGCATCACCGCCCGGCCTGCGACAGCGGCGGTGGGCACACCATCCCCGGCCATGCTGCGGACGGCCAACGCCTCCGCATGAGCCGCAGGATCCGGCGCGGCGTCCGCGCACGGTCACACGCAACAACGACAAACGACTCTTTCAGGAGACGTCATATGCTCAAGAAGCTTCTCTTGGCCGCCACCGCGGTCGCGACCCTGTCCGTCGGTGCGACGGCGCAGGAGATCAACGAGTTCCGCATCGGCGTCCTCGGCGGCGAGAATGCCCAGGACCGTCTGGCCTCCAACGAGTGCCTGCGCGCTTATGTCCAGGATCTGCTCGGCGTCGAGACCAAGATCTTCACTCCCGCCGACTATGACGGCGTGATCCAGGGTCTGCTGGGTGGCTCGATCGACATGGCCTGGCTCGGTGCCTCGGCCTATGCGAAGACCTATCTGACGAATCCGGAAGCGGTCGACGTCGTGCTCGTCAAGACCAACCTCGACGGCTCCTTCTCCTACCATTCCATCGGTTTTGCCCGCAAGGACAGCGGCATTGCCTCGCTTGAGGACATGAAGGGCAAGAAGTTCGGCTTCGGCGATCCGAACTCGACCTCCGGCTACCTGATCCCGTCCATCGAGATCCCGCAGATCACCGGTGCGTCCATGGACAATGGTGCCTATTTCGCCGAGGTCGTCTTCACGGGCGGCCATGAGCAGACCATCGTTGCGGTCAAGAACGGCGATGTCGACGGTGGCGTGACCTGGGCCGACGGCCAGGGCGAGTGGGAAGACGGCTACAATTCCGGCGCCCTGCGCAAGGCGGTCGATGCCGGCCTGGTCGACATGAACGACCTGGTCGAGATCTGGCGCTCCAAGCCGATCCCGGAAGGCCCGATCGTGCTGCGTCGTGCCCTTCCTGTCGATGTCAAGGAGAAGGTCACGCAGCTTCTGAAGGACCTGCACGGCAAGGACGCGCAGTGCGCCTACAACGTGGCTGCCGGCGAGACGGCCGGCTTCGAGCCGATCGCCCATGAGGCTTACGAGCCGATCATCGCGGTCCGCAAGGCCCAGAGCAACTGATCGATCTGTCTTCGTGATTGCCGGGCGGGGCCTGTGTCCCGCCCGTGCGTTTTCGCCAGAGCCACCTGCAGCAGGACCTCATGACGGACACGGCTTTCGCAAGGTCGGGCGATATCCGCGCCGACTATCTCGCCCATGCCCGCCAGCGGCAGATGTACAGCGGCATCCTGCTGCTGTTCTTCGTCCTGCTGATGGTCTCGGGTTTCCAACTGGCCGACGCGCGCAATGCCGGCGGCTTCTGGGCGGGCATCCACCAGTTCTTCGATTTCCCCTCCGAAGTCGTGAGCGAGGCGGTGGCCAAGGCGGCCAACCTGCCGGGTCTGATGTGGAAGTTTCTTCCCTCGCTGATCGAGACGATCAACATTGCCGGCGTGGCAACGCTCGTCGGTGCCTGCGGCGGGGCGCTGCTGTCGCTTCTGTCGACGCGCGGCCTTGCCCGCTTCCCGCGGCTTATCCCGCTGTTCCGCCGGATGATGGATGGTATGCGGGCGATCCCGGAGATCGTCATCGCGCTCATTCTGATCTTCCTGCTCGGCGGCGGGCCTGTACCGGCCATGATCGCCATCGCCTTCCACACCACAGGCGCTCTCGGCAAGCTCTTCTCGGAAGTGAGCGAGAACGCCGACCGCAAGCCGGTCGAGGGCCTGTCTTCGGCAGGTGCGAGCTGGAGCCAGGCGATGTGGCTCGGCGTGCTGCCTCAGGTTACGCCGAACTGGCTTTCCTATGCGTTGCTGCGCTTCGAGATCAACGTGCGGGCCTCCGCAATCCTGGGCTTCGTCGGTTCCGGCGGCATCGGCTACGATCTCAAGACCGCGATGCAGTGGGGCCAGGGTCGCTACGACCAGGTCGTGGCGATCTTCCTGCTGCTCTTCGCCACAATCGTCGTCATCGACCAGGTTTCGAGCCACTTTCGGCACAAGCTGGTGAAGGGACACTGACATGGCCGCCATGCTCTCCACCACGCATGAGGGGTCGCTGGGCAAGGCGGTTCTTGCCGCCTTCGGCCGCAAGCAGCGCCTTGCCTTTGCCCTCCCGGCGGTGGTCCTCGTCTATCTGATCTACATCTTCTTCGCCTTCAACATTCCGGGCCTGGTGGCGAGCGCCAGGACCGACAATGCGGCGATCCTGTTGTCCGACTTCTGGAGCTACAAGACGCATGTCACGCGAGACAATCGCAGCGGCGAGGTGAGTGTCGCGATCGAGGGCGAGAACAAGGGTACCTATCCGCCCGGCCGGCTGCCCGCGTGGGTGAGCATGCAGGACGGCGTTACCCGGATCGACCTCGGCAAGGAGCACGAGGTGGTCTATGAGGGGACCGGCGCGCGCTTCACCATCCCCGGCTATGGCGTGATCCAGGTCGAGCCGGACGGGCAGGGCATCCGTCTCGATCTGCCGGAAGGCGAGGTTCCGGATTGGATCAACGCCTCGCCCGCGCGTGTCACCGTGACGACCCCGCAGGGGCGCTTTTCGATGACCCGCACTCGGACCGAGACCTTCCACTATGAGCCGGGCTGGGAGTTGTTCTTCTTCACGCTCGACAGTCCGTTCAGTGGTCGCTCGGTGGGCGAACTGGCGAGCCTTGCTGTCTCGGAAGATCGCGTCGATCCGGCAAGGCCGAACATCGTCCACATGCTGTCGGAGTTCTGGACGAACAAGATGTGGCGGCACGGCGATGTGGCCTGGGCGCTGTTCGAAACGGTGTTGATGGCGTTCCTGGGAACCATGGGCGCCGCTGTCGTGGCGTTGCCCCTCGCGTTTCTGGCCGCATCGAATTTTACGCCGGCGAGATCCTTGCGTTTTGCGCTGCGCCGCGTGTTCGACTTCGTCCGTGGTGTCGACGGGCTGATCTGGACGATCATTCTGAGCCGGGCGTTCGGTCCCGGGCCGCTGACCGGATCGCTGGCGATCCTGATGACCGACACCGGTTCCTTCGGCAAGCTGTTCTCCGAAGCGCTGGAAAACGTCGACCGAAAGCAGATCGAAGGCGTTCAGTCGACCGGAGCCTCGCCGATCCAGCAGGCGCGCTTCGGGGTGATGCCGCAGATCGTCCCGGTGCTGCTCAGCCAGGTGCTCTACTTCCTCGAATCGAACACCCGAAGCGCCACCGTGATCGGCGCCATTGTCGGCGGCGGCATCGGCCTGCTGCTCACCCAGGCCATCATCACCCAGAAGGACTGGGAAGAAGTCAGCTACTACATCATTCTCATCGTGCTGATGGTGATGGCGATGGACTCGCTTTCGGGATGGCTCAGAGGCCTGTTGATCGGACGGGTCGGGCGGACGTAAATTCGACGGCTCCCTGCCGGAACCCCCAAGCCTCCGGCAGGCCCGCCACCATCGGATGCGAGGCATGGCATCGCCGCGACTGGCGCGGCGATGCTCCCGCTTCCGGTTCCACAAAAAGCGGAACGTATGCGATACGCGATCTATTTTACGCCCGATGCCGGGCATCCGCTGGTTCGCGCGGCTGAGGAATGGCTCGGCCGCAGCGCGTTTGCTCGCGCCGTCGAGCCGACGGATGTCGGC
The DNA here is from genome assembly GCF_900185745.1 of Stappia sp. TSB10GB4. Taxonomy (NCBI): domain Bacteria; kingdom Pseudomonadati; phylum Pseudomonadota; class Alphaproteobacteria; order Hyphomicrobiales; family Stappiaceae; genus Stappia; species Stappia sp. TSB10GB4. The sequence continues at coordinate 336,193 of NZ_FYAV01000057.1, forward strand.
GGGTTCTCGCCACAGGCCCGCGCCTGCCTCATCGCATCGGCCGTGCGGTACGGTTTCCACGGTACGTTGAAGGCGCCTTTCCGCCTCGCCGAGACCCGAAGCGAGGCCGATCTGGTCGAAGCTGTCGACGCCTTCTGCCGTGACACGCCGCCAATCGCTCCGGTCGCGCTCAAGGTTTCGGATCTTGATGGCTTCTTCGCCTTGACGCCGGCCGGTCCCGCCGAAGACCTCAACGCGCTGGCTGCCACCGTGGTGCGGCGGTTCGAGCCGTTTCGAGCGCCTCTCACGGCGGAGGACATCGCCCGCCGTCGTCCGGAGCGGCTGTCGCCGCGCGAGCGGGAATTTCTGGAAAACTGGGGCTACCCCTACATTTTCGACGCATTCCGCTTCCACATGACGCTGAGCGACAGGTTGGAGGGGGAAACGGCACTGGCCGTTCACCGCGCGCTTGCTGGACAGTTCGAGGCCTTGCTGGCGCATCCTGTCGCCTTCGACAGGCTGGCGATCTTCGTCGAGCCTGATCCAGGCGCTCCTTTCATCTGCCTGCATCAGGCGCCGCTTGCGGGAACAGGCGGCTGACAAGACGTTCCCTTCGAGAAAGACGGATCGATGGACACCATACTCACCAATGCGCGGATCGTGCTGGCCGACCAGGTCGTCGAGGGTTCGCTGCACCTGCGCGACGGCAAGATCGCGGGCATCGACAGCGGCGTCTCGTCGTTGCCGGCTGCGGAGGACATGGGCGGCGACTATGTGATCCCCGGCCTCATCGAGTTGCATACCGATCACCTGGAAAACCATTATGCACCTCGCCCGAAGGTGAGGTGGAACCCGGTCGCCGCCGTCTGTGCCCATGACGCGCAGATCGCAGCCAGCGGCATCACCACCGTCTTCGATGCCCTGCGCGTCGGGCTCGACGAGGATACCGACATCACCGATGCCGATATGCGGCGGCTGGCCGACGCGATCGAGGCGGGGATGGCCAAGGACAGGCTGCGGGCGGATCATTTTATCCACCTGCGCTGCGAGGTCTCGGCTCCCAACTGTCTTGAGAGTTTCGAGGTGTTCGAGAACGATCCGCTCGTACGCATCGCCTCGCTGATGGATCATTCGCCCGGCCAGCGCCAGTTCGTCAGCCTTGAGGCCTATGCGGTCTACTACAAGGGCAAGCGGGGCATGAGCGACGCCGAGTTCAACGAGTTCTGCGAACGGCGTATGGCCCAGTCTGCGGAATGGTCCGACAACAACCGCCGGATCCTCGCCGAGCGCGCAAGGGCGCGCGGGGTGGTGCTGGCGAGCCACGACGATGCGACCAACGCGCATGTCGAGGAAGCCGTCGAGCTCGGCATCCGGGTGGCGGAGTTTCCGACCACGCTGGAAGCCGCACGGGCCTCGAAAGCGCAGGGGCTGGCGGTGCTGATGGGTGCCCCCAATGTTGTCCGCGGGGGCTCGCATTCGGGCAATGTCTCGGCGCGCGATCTCGCCGCCAATGGACTGCTCGACATCCTGTCGTCCGACTACATTCCCTTCAGTCTCGTCCAGTCGGCCTTCTTTCTCGGCGAGGTGGTCGACGGGATCGATCTGCCGCAGTCGATCGCCATGGTGTCCCGTACCCCGGCCCGCTTTGCCGGGCTTGATGATCGAGGAGAGATCGCCATCGGCAAACGCGCCGATCTCGTGCGGGTGCGGGTCGAGGAACATATCCCGATCGTGCGTACGGTCTGGCGCGAAGGTCGCCGGGTGGTCTGAGCGATGCAGGGGGCAGCGTCGGAAGGGCAGGGGCCGCTGATCGCGGTCGTCGGGCCGAGCGGGGTCGGCAAGGATACGCTGCTCGCGCGGGCACGCGCGGGCTTGTCCGGGCGACCGGAGTTGCTTTTTGTGCAACGGACGATCACCCGGCCAGCCGGCACCGATGCGGAGACGCACGAGCCCATGACGGCAGAGGCCTTCGAAGAGGCGGAGCGCGCTGGTGCCTTCGCCTTTAGCTGGCGTGCGCATGGGTTTGGCTACGGTCTTCCCGCGTCCTTGTCGGAGCATCTCGCAAGCGGGCATCCCGCCGTGGTCAATGGGTCTCGCGTGGCCCTTGCGGCCATGCAGGAGCGGTTTCCCACACTTTGCGTCATCCAGATCACGGCGACCCCGACAGTGCTGGCGGCGCGGCTTGCCGCGCGCGGTCGTGAGAGCGCCGAAGAGATCGCCGCCCGCATCGCCCGCGCCAACGAGCCGCTTCCCGTCGCACCGGCTTGCGTTATCGACAACAGCGGCGACCTCGAGCAGGCCGCCGAGGCGTTGGTTGCCGCGATCCTCGATCGCGCCGGTTCGGCTTACCGCTGAGAGCTGCTTTCTCACGATCCACTGCGCCTCTTGCGCAGGGGCGGAACCTTTGCGACAAGAAGGCAAGTCTGCTCGGAATGCGAGCATCGATAAAAATACGGATGCAATTGGTTGCGGGTCGGGCCGTGGCACCATCGCATGCCGGAGTGACGGGAGTGGATCGGATGTCGGGGCAATTGGTAACCCACCGCACCAGCGGGTTGGTGCTGTCTCTTGACGAGACCGTTGCCAACGACCGCATTATCGAGGAGATCCGCCGCGGCCGCTATGAAGCCTCGGAACTCTCCATGGCCTCGCGGTTTGTGCGGAAGGACGACCGCGTGCTGGAACTCGGCGCCGGCATCGGCTTCATCTCCGCCGGTGTGATGCGCAATGTCGGGCCTGACTATTATGCTGCCGTCGAGGCGGACGCGCGTCTCATCCCGCATATCCGCCAAACCCATCTCAAGAACGGTGTGACCGGTGTCGAGGTGATCAATGCGGCCTTCGTCTCCGACCCTCAGACCCTGAAGACAGGCTACGTCGAGTTCACCCTGCATCGGGAGTTCTGGCGCTCCGGCATCGGCCAGGACCAGGAAGGCGTGACCGAGACGGTGCGTGTGCCGGCCGTCGATGCCTCGGCCTTCATCGCGGACAAGGGCATCACCGTTCTCATTGCGGATATCGAGGGGGCGGAGCTCGACCTGTTCCGGAACCTGCGCGTCGGCGGCCTCAAGCGGATCGTGCTGGAACTGCATCCGCACAAGATCGGCAAGGCCGGCATGATCGAGATCTTCGCCGGCCTGTGCGCGGAGGGTTTCGCCTACAATGCGGCCCTGTCGGAAGGCCCTGTGGTCTGTTTCGAAGCGGTCGGCGATACCGAAAGCAGCGAGGCGGAGCTCTTCACCCGCTTCGCATGAGTCCCCGGCTGGTGCCCTTGTCGCCGTCTCTCGTTCTTTAGTCCGCTTGCCGGAACCCTGGTGCTTGGCGACACTTGTTGCCAGGGCGCTGGCGGCTGCCGCCTTGCTCGGACAAAACCTTTGAAGATCACGCATTCGGTGCGATGGTCGGAGAGACCGACATGACAGTTCAATCCGGTGCCATGGCGAAATTCCTGATCATCGACGACCATCCGCTTTTTCGGGAAGCCCTGCACAGTGCGGTGACGCTGGCCTATCCGGATGCCGACACGCTTGATGCCGCTTCGCTGCCGGAGGCCTGCGAAATCCTTGCGGCGGAGGGCGGTTTCGACCTTGCGCTGCTCGATCTGAGCATTCCCGGCGTGCGCGGCATGGACGGCTTGCTGCATTTGCGTACCAATTTTCCGCGCCTGCCGGTCGTGGTTGTCTCCGGCCACGAGGATCCCAAGGTGGTCTCGCAGGTGATTGCCTACGGGGCCGCCGGTTTCATCCCGAAGTCGGCCAAGAAGGCGGCCCTTGCCGACGCGATCCAGAAGGTGATCAATGGCGCGGTTTTTGTCCCGGACAATCTCGCAGACGCCGGCGACGAGCAGATCGACGCGCATGCCAGGGACATGATCAACCGGGTCGCCACCTTGACGCCGCAGCAGCTCAAGGTGCTCGGCATGATCTGCGACGGCCTGCTCAACAAGCAGATCGCTTACGAATTGCAGGTCGGCGAGACCACAGTGAAGGCACATGTCTCGGAAATCCTGCGCAAGCTCAACGTCCACAGCCGCACCCAGGTGGTTATCGAGATGTCGCGGCTGGAGCAGATCTCCGGGCTCGACCCTGCCAATCCCCTCGGACACGGCGAGAGCGGGCGCATTCGGGGCTGAGGGTTCTTGACTAAGGCGCGGTGGCCAGCATGTGCGCCATAAGCGCTCTCAGTTGTGCGGGCTTGACCGGCTTGGACATGAACTCCGCGCCAAGCTGCGCCGCCTGAGCCATGACCGGCTCCGAGACGTCTGCCGTTGCAAGGATGACAGGCACGCGTCGCCGCAGACGCTGCAACAGCGTTGCGACCGTTTGGGTGCCGTGGTCGCCCTGGTCGAGATGCTGGTCGGCGATGATCAGGTCGGGCAGGAAACCTTTGTCCAGAACCCCCGCTGCTTCCGCCTGAGAGGCGGCGACCCGGTGCTCGCAGCCCCAGCCGTCGAGCAGGGTCGACATGGCACGCGTCACCTCGAAGTCGTTTTCCAGAAGCAGAACACGGCGGCCCGCGAGGGTGGCGTCGCTGACTGGCCGCTGGGCCGTCTGGGACCGTGTCTCGCCGGCCGCAGGCGGCTCGCAGCGTTCGGCGAGGATGCGGAAGCGGCTCCCCTTGCCCACTTCCGAACTCAGGCTGAGCTCGTGGCCGAGCGCGGTCACCAGGCGTCGCACGATGGAAAGGCCGAGGCCGAGGGCACAATCGCCGTCACGTCCGGCGCGTTCCTTGGCTGCCGGCCCCCGGTGGAACTCGTCAAAGATCCGCTCGCGCTGGTCGAGGGGGATGCCGCAGCCGGTGTCGACTACCTCGATCGCCACCATGTCGCCGCGCCGACGGGTGCCGATCAGCACGCCGCCGCGATCCGTATAGCGAATGGCATTGGAGATGAGGTTTTGCAGCGCGCGCCGCAGCATGGTCCGGTCGGAGCGGACGTGATCGCCGGTGATCGAGGTCTGCAGACGCAGACCCTTCGCCTCGGCGATCGGTTTCAGGTCGGAGAGCAGGGACTCGATCACCGGAACGAGCGGCACTGCCGCGTGGTTCGGCACCATGACCCCCGCATCGAGGCGGGAAATGTCGAGCAACGTATGCAGCAACTCGTTCATCGTGTCGAGCGAGCGCTCGACCTGAGCGACCATCGCCCGGCCGCGTTCGGTATCCTGCAGGTCGTAGAGCGCCGACATGGTCAGTTGTGCCGCATGCAGCGGTTGCAGCACGTCGTGGCTGGCGGCGGCGAGAAACCGTGTCTTCGACTGGTCGGCGCGTTCGGAAATCTCCTTCTGCCGGGCGAGTTCCGCGTTGGTGCGTTCCAGGTTGCGCAGGGTCGAGGTCAACTCGTCTGTGCGCCTGCGGACCTGTCCCTCCAGGGCGATGGCGGTCTGGAACAGCGAGAAGGCGTTACGCTGCTGATCCATCGCGCGCTCGACACGGTGGATCAACGCGTCGTTGATGCGCTTGAGGCGTTCGACGTCGGCGATATCGAGAATGCTCATGAACCGCTCCTGCCGCTTTGCCCAAGACCGAAGGCAATGCCGGTGAAGGTCTGGTTCAGGTGCATCGACAGGTATTGTTCGCCATAGGTGTTGAAGCCGATGACGTTGTTCTCGCGATAGATGGCGGCGATCCGATGCGTCACCTGCCGATTGCGGGCGTCGATGCGGCGCAGCACGCAGTCGAAGCCGAGGACGAAATCGATGCCGCCAATGCGCTCGCGCACGGCGTCGAAGGCGGCGCGCGTGGTACGCGTCATGCCGGCGGGTTCGGCAACCGTCATCACGATACCGTCGTCGATCGCGCAGAAGAACGAGAGAGACCCGTCGAGATTCATCTTCTGGACGGAGCGGCAGTAATATTCGCCGCCGACCCGCACGACCAGCGGATGCGAGGCAAAGCTCATCGGCGACAGGCTCTGCGGATCCATGCCGATGACCCGCGCATATTCCTGCGCTGCCGGAGCGGCGTTGAACTCGTGCACGATGCGTCGGTCGGGCTCGGAGCGGGTGACAACCAGCTTGTGGGGGGTCGGCACGAAATTGTCGGTCTTGAAGATGTGGAAGGGAACCTGGGTCTCGACCAGGATCACGATGGCTGCATCGCTCGCCGGTTCGCCGTCAAGGATAAGCGTGGTCGTCCCGAACCGCATGTCGTCGCCAGCCGATCCGCCAAGCAACGGAATGTCGTCGAGGCCCCAGTGCAGGGCCGCGCTCACCGCTTCCTCGGCGAAGGACAGGCCGTCGATCAGACAGAGGGCGAAGCGGCTCGCGCTGCGCTCGGCGGGCGCGGACTCCACGAAGCAGCGCTTCGCATCGCCGACCTCCGAGACGATGCGCTCCATGCCGGCGCGTCGGATGTCGCTGATCCGGTGGGCGGCGATGCGAAAGCGCGCGGTCGGAAACAGAATGACCACGAGATTGCCTTCGCAGATGCCGTTCCGGGTGATTTCGCCGGCGGTGGAGCAGGCGGCATGACGGAGGCCGGGGCAACTGTCTGTCAGGGCAGAGGCGACCGCGGCGGGCGGGAAGCGGGCGGAGGAAAAAAAAGCCAGAGCGAACCCTGCACCAACGCGCTGCCGCGCGGTCGCCACGCGAGCCCAGAAACCGGTGTCGCCGGGATCGTCGCATTCGAGCGCGACGACACCGCAGGCGTGATCGATGCCGCCATTCGGCTGCACGTCGCTCCTCCCTCGCGCCGCATGCCTCTCCTCCCCATGACAGACTGGCTGTCGGACGACTTTGCGACGACGCCCCACTCTAGGATCTTCGGCTTGCCGGTGACAAGCGGGCGTTCGGTTTCGACCGAAAGTACAGTGTACAAGCGCGGGAGGCTGGCCTTTCCTGACAGCGTCCGGGGGGAGACTGGACGAGCGGCCCTGCGGATATTGCCCCGCCGGTTGGCCGGGCCGGGAGGAGCTTCCATGGATTTGGTTGGCGAGTATCGATTGTTGGCGGGCCGTGGGGCTGTTTGGTTGGCGCTGAACGATGCGGATGTTCTGCGTCGTTGCATACCGGGCTGCGAGGAGCTTGAGCAGGTTTCGGACC